>NZ_JBFTKM010000017.1:0-146480 GCF_056395945.1 Arthrobacter sp. 05T442
TCCAGACCCCTTCGCCCTCGACGACGAAGCGGAACGCGTTCTGGGAGTGCCGGTGTTCCGGGGCGGTTTCCCGGGCACCAAGGTACTGGATGGCCGCCCACAGCGTCGGGGTGGCGTACGGCGTCCCGGCCAGGCCCGGGTTCGCCAGGGCAATGGCGCGGCGTTCCCCGCCGCGGCCCACCGGCACCAGATCCCCGGCCCGGGCCGCCAGCGGGTAAAGGTCGCTCCACCTCCAGACGTGGGGGACTGCGTTCGGGGCCGGGACCATCGGCATCAAATCCGCGATCTCCGTCCACAACGGAATCAGGTTCTCCCGGTCAAAATCCCGGTACAGCTCCTTGAGCTGGGCAGCCTCTTCGGGCGTCGGCTCCGGGGCAGTGTGCCCCGCGGCCACTGATTCATGAGTCGTGTTGTCGGCGCTGATGGACACGTGGGCCTCCTCGGTAGGTCAGAACAGTTCTTTGGCGTAGTACGACTCTACGGATCCCGGTGTGTGACCCCCAGCATATTCTGCCAGTCAGAATTGCCATCCAACTGACTCGCAGTTAAGGCCGTTATGAGCCCTCAAAACGGCCTTAACTGCGAGTCAGTTGGGCTGCCTGACTCAGTCCGGATCGGCGGGATTGGCGGCGATGTCGATCTCCAGCTGGCGGCAGCATTCGCGCAAAGCGGGGACCAGTCCGGCGTCGAATACGCTGCGGAACCGGGTGGCCGGCGTGGCGACGCTGAGCGCCCCCACCACTTCGCCCCGCCCGTTGTGCAGGGCGATACCGAGGGCGCTGACTCCTTCCTCCGTGCCCTCGAAGTTGGCGGCAAACCCATTGCTCCGGATCGCCTCGAGTTCACGGAGGAAGGCCGTGTATTCACTGTCCGGAATGACGTCGCCGCCGATTTCAGCGTTGTTGCTGCGGAACAGCTGCTCGATCATGGACGGCTCCAGTTCCGCCAGCATCGCCTTGCCCCCCGAGGTCTTGTTGGCAGGCATCACCGTGCCCTGCCGGTCACCCACCCGCAACACGTTGTTTCCTTCCACCGTGGCCAGGAACCGGACTTTCGTGCCCACCCGCACCATGAGGTTCACGGTTTCGTTGAGCTGGCCGGACAAAACCTCCATATGCGGCTGGGCGATCCTGCGCAGCAGCCTCGTCCAGCTCAGTCCCGCCGGGCCCACGCCCATCGCCGGCCCGGGCACATATCGGCGGTTCTCGTCCTGGACGGCGAAGCCGCGGTAGACAAGCATCGCGAGAAGCCGGTGCGCAGTGGACGGCGCCACGCCGAGCTCTGAGGCCGCATCCTTGAGCCGCAGCGCTCCGCCGTCGCGAAGTAACTGCAGCAGCTGCAAGGCGTTGTCTACCGCTTCAACCGAATACGTCGGCCGTTTCTGTGCCGGCCGCCTCGCGGCCTTGGCTGACGGGTTGTTCTGCACATCAGAATTGTATTGTGGTTCGTCGACGCCCGCCACGAAAGTAGTGGTATGAATCACAAACCTTCCGCTGCAGCGCCGGAGCGGCCCGCACCAGGCATCGCCATTTCCACGACCGAGGATGGGCCGGCATTCCGGTCTTCCCGGGCATCGGCCGCGGCCGTACTCGTCTGCTGGCTCCTCGTAGTTTTCGACGGATACGACCTGATCGTCTACGGCACCGTCCAGTCCTCCCTGATCTCCCAAACCGGCTGGGGCCTGACGAAGGCCACAGCCGGGACTATCGGGTCCATGGCCTTCCTGGGCATGATGATCGGAGCCATCTTCGCCGGACGCATGGCCGACTCCTGGGGCCGTCGCCGCACCATCCTCGGCTGCGCGATCGTCTTCTCCGTCTTCACCATCCTGTGCGCCTTTGCCCCCAACGCTCCCGTCTTCGGTGCCATGCGCCTCATGGCCGGGATTGGACTCGGCGGCCTCGTGCCATCGGCCAACGCCCTGGTCGCCGAACTCGTCCCCGACAAGTGGCGCTCCACGATCGCAACCCTGATGATGTCCGGCGTGCCTATCGGCGGCTCCGTCGCCGCCCTTGTGGGCATTCCGCTGATTCCGGCCCTCGGCTGGCCGGCCATGTTCCTGGTCGCCGTCGTCGCACTGATGGTGGTTGTCCCGCTCGGCCTGCTCTATCTTCCGGAAACGCTGGCCCCGGCCGGCACGTCCGCGGCGGGCGACCCCGCGATCAAGGAGCCGGCCGGCTTCGCGTCGCTCCTGCGTGCCCCCTACCTCGGGATCAGCGTCCTGTTCGCCCTGGCAACGCTGGCCACACTCTTCGCCTGGTACGGCCTCGGGACGTGGCTGCCTAACCTGATGCAACTGGCGGGGTACAACCTGGGGTCTGCTTTGACCTTCGCCCTCGCCCTGAACCTCGGCGCGGTGGCCGGTTCGGTCCTCACCGCCTGGGCCGGCACCCGCTTCGGTCCGGCGCCGACCGCCATCGCCGCAGCCGCCGTCGCCGCGGGCGCCCTCGTGGTGCTCGTCAGCGGCCCGTCCGTCATGGTCGTCTACCTCATGCTCGTCCTGGCCGGCATCGGCACCCACGGCACGCAGTGCCTGGTCATCGCCGCGGTCGCCGGACACTATCCCGGACACCTCCGGGGAACCGCCCTGGGCTGGGCCCTGGGCGTCGGCCGGATCGGCGCCGTCGCCGCACCGCAGGTCGGTGGCCTGCTGCTGGCCGCCGGGCTGGGCGTCAACTCGAATTTCCTCGCCTTCGCCGGCGCAGCCGCCATCGCCGCAGTGCTGCTCGCCGCCATCGGCATCAAGCTGAAGGCACGAGCCTCACATCCGGCCTCCATCTCACCCTCAATCCCTCAAGGAGCAAGCAATGTCTGAGCACGCCACGTCCACCGATGTCCTCGTCATCGGAGGGGGAATGGCCGGCCTGGCCGGAGCCCTCGCCCTGCGTGAAAACGGCGCCGACGTCACCCTCGTGGAGCGGGCCCCGGAATTCGGTGAGGTCGGCGCGGGCCTGCAGATGGCCCCGAACGCATCCCGCGTGCTGAAGCGCTGGGGCCTGCTCGAAAAGGCACTCGAAATCGGTGTCCAGCCCAAGCACCTCGTCTTCCGCGACGCCGTGACCGGCGAGGAACTCACCCGTCAGACGCTGGGCGCCGAATTCGCGGAACGCTACGGCGCTCCGTACGTTGTGATCCACCGCAGCGACCTGCACCGCGTCCTGCTCGAAGGCTGTGAGGCGGCGGGCGTCAAGCTTGTCAACGACGTCCTGGTCGAGAGCGTGGAAACCGTGAACGGCCGTGGGGTTGCCCACACCGCCGCCGGCGTGGACTACGAGGCCGACGTCGTGATCGGCGCCGATGGCCTGAAGTCCACCCTCCGCCCGCTCGTGGCGGACGACGCCCCCGTGCCGTCCGCCTACGTGGCCTACCGCGGCACCGTCCCCATCACGGAGAACACACCCAAGGCCGACCTCGAAGATGTGATCGTCTACCTTGGACCGGACTGCCACCTGGTGCAGTACCCCCTGCGGAAGGGTGAGCTGTTGAATACGGTGGCCGTCTTCAAATCCGCATCGTTCGAGCGCGGCGAGGAACAGTACGGCGGCGTGGACGAGCTCGAGGCAGCCTACAGGGACTGCGTCCCGGCCGTGCAGGAAGCGCTGAAGAACCTGGCCACCGGGATCCGCTGGCCCATGTACGACCGCGACCCGATCGAAAACTGGGTCGCCGGCCGGATGGTCCTCATGGGTGACGCTGCCCACCCCATGCTGCAGTACCTCGCCCAGGGCGCCTGCCAGGCCCTGGAGGACGCAGCGGTGCTGCAGGACGCCAGCCACGGCACGGTGTTCACGGCTGAGGGCATCAACCCGGCGGCCTGGGAGGATGCGATCCGGGACTTCAACGCCCAGCGCGCCGGACGCACGGCCAAGGTCCAGCGCACAGCCCGTATCTGGGGTGAATCCTGGCACGTTTCGGGTCTCGCCCGCGTCCTGCGGAACCTGCTGTTCAAGAGCCGCAAGGACGGCGACTTCCAGTACAACGACTGGCTGTATGGCCAGGTGGGGGAAGGTGTTCCTCCCGCCCACAGCCCGGCAGACCGGGCCAAGGTTCACGCATAGGCTCACGCCGCACGGCAGTGCCCGATGCCGGACGTCCAACCGGCGTCCGGCATCCGGCGTCTGCGATCCGCCCGTCCGCTGCCAACCCCGGGGCTTCCGGGGGCCCGGGCTGATGTTTTGCCGAGCCGTCTTTCCCACGTACCATCGATAAGGTTTCAAGCTGCTTTGCCGCACGTCTTGCGTCGTCCCTTGACAGCGGACGAACGCGCGCAATGCGGCAACGGGGAAGTGGAACTTCTGACCGTCGACTCTGCAGATTGGGCAACAGGTGGAAATCACCGTAATGGTGGCGCTAGTGATATCGCTGGCGCTGTTCTTCGACTTCACCAACGGATTTCATGACACCGCTAACGCCATGGCTACGCCCATCGCGACCGGTGCCATCAAGCCGAAAACGGCAGTCGCCCTCGCGGCGGTGCTGAACCTGGTGGGAGCGTTCCTCTCCACGGAAGTGGCCAAGACCGTTTCGGGCGGCATCATCCGTGAAGGTTCCAACGGCATCCAGATCACCCCGGACATTATCTTCGCGGGCCTGATGGGCGCCATCCTCTGGAACATGATCACGTGGTTGAAGGGGCTGCCGTCGAGTTCGTCGCACGCCCTCTTCGGCGGTTTGATCGGTGCAGCCATCGCGGGCATCGGCATCCACTCCGTGAACTTCGACTCGCTGCTCCAGAAGGTCATCCTTCCGGCAGTCTTCGCCCC
Source organism: Arthrobacter sp. 05T442 (assembly GCF_056395945.1). NCBI lineage: Bacteria > Bacillati > Actinomycetota > Actinomycetes > Micrococcales > Micrococcaceae > Arthrobacter > Arthrobacter sp. 05T442. The sequence continues at coordinate 4,764 of NZ_JBFTKM010000017.1, forward strand.
GCTTATCGCCGGCGGCGTGGCCTACCTGTGCACCCGCCTGGCCTACGCACTGACGTCCCGGCACGATCCCGAGACCGGCGGCAAGCTCACGCAGAAGCGCGGCGGATTCCGCACCGGCCAGATTTTCACGTCCAGCCTGGTCGCCCTCGCCCACGGCACCAACGACGCGCAGAAGACAATGGGCATCATTACGCTCGTCCTGATCGCGGCCGGCACCCAGCCCGCTGGCTCAGGACCACAGTGGTGGGTCATTACCGCTTGCGCCCTCGCCATTGCAGTGGGCACGTACGCGGGCGGCTGGCGGATTATCCGCACCATGGGGGCCGGGCTCACCGAGGTCAAGCCGGCACAGGGCTTCGCCGCCGAGACCAGCACGGCATCCGCCATCCTGGCTTCCTCACATCTCGGGTTCGCCCTGTCCACCACGCACGTGGCCTCCGGCTCAGTCATCGGTTCCGGGATGGGACGCCGCGGCACCACAGTCCGGTGGGGCATGGCCGGACGGATCTTCGTCGGCTGGCTCTTCACGCTGCCGGCTGCCGGGATCGTTGGAGCACTGACTGCGCTGCTCGTCAAGACCGGTGTGGTTGGCCTGGTCATCGCGGCCATCGCCGGCACCGGCGCCGTTGTCTATATGTTCATCGCCTCGCGGAAATCGCACGTGGGCCACCACAACGCCGTCGAGGTCGAAGAAGCAGGCCAAGCCGTCCTGTTCCGCAAGAAGAAGTCCGCCGGCAAGTCGAGCAAGAATAAGGATGTCCAGCGATGAAATGGTTGGAAATCATCACCGTCGCGGGCGCGAGCCTCGTCGCGGCGCTGACTATCGTTGTGCTCTACGCACTCGGTGTCCGGCTCACCGCTATCGCCGGTGATGTCCGCGAGAGCAGCCCGGGGTGGGTCCGTCCGCTCGCCTACGTGTGTTTTGCGGCTTGCGGCATCGCCGTCCTGTTCGGGCTCTACCTGATCATTCCCTACTTCAGCAAGTAGGCGCAGGCGACGGGAAGCCCGGCTCTGGGAACCCGTGGTCGAAGTGGCTAAGCTGGCGCCATGCCGCGTCTGCAGTACTTCGTTGCCTCATCGCTCGACGGATTCATCGCCACGGCCGATGACGGGCTGGACTGGCTGATCCAGTTCGACGGGTTCTCCGGCGGCAAGGAAAGCTACGACGCGTTCATGGCCGACGTCGGCTGCATCGTCATGGGGGGCGAAACGTACGCCTGGCTGACGGAGCACGAAGCCGGCAGCTGGCCCTACCCTGCCACACCCTGCTGGGTCTTCACCCACCACGAGCTCTCAGCGCCCCGGGGCACCGACATCACGTTTGTCCGGGGGCCGGTCCGGGAGTTCGTCGGGGACCTCCACGAGGCCGCCGGCGGCAGGAACGTCTGGATTGTGGGCGGGGGAGTCCTGGCGGCCCAGTTCGCGGAGGCCGGGCTCCTGGATGAGCTGATCATCTCGATCATTCCGGTGGTGCTGGGCAACGGCAAGCCCGTGCTCCCGCTGTCAGGCCCGACGCCGCCGCTGGAGTTGATCTCGTCCCGCACCATGGGCCGCGGAATCATGGAGCTGCACTACCGTTTCAGCAAGCCCCAGGCTGCCGGGAGTCCGCCGCCCGCCTAGTCCGCGATATCGCGGATGAGGTTCGTGATCCGGGCCGTGGAGAGCCGGCGCCCCTTCTCGTCCGTCATGACGATTTCATGCGTGGTGAGGGTCCGCCCGAGGTGGATGGCCGTGCACGTGCCGGTCACGAGCCCTTCGGAAATCGCACGGTGGTGGGTCGCGCCGACTTCGATCCCCAACGCCTGCCGCTTCGGGCCTGCATGCATCCCGGCGGCAAAGGAGCCGAGTGTCTCGGCGAGAACCACGTGCGCGCCGCCGTGCAGGATGCCTGCCACCTGGGTGTTGCCTTCGACCGGCATGGTGGCCACAGTCCGCTGCGGACTCATCTCCAGGAAGCGGATCCCCATCTTCACCACGAGGGCGCCGACACCGTACCGGCCCAGCCAATCGTGCATGTCCTCGGGAACTCCGGCCGCTGCGAGTTCGGCCGCGTAGGGTCCGGGCGTGAAATTGTCCATCATGGGAACTAGGCTGGCACCTGTGAGTGAAACTACCAAACCGGCCCCTGCCCCTTCTGCCGCAGTCACCGCCGTCAGCGCTGAAACTGCCACCCTGACTGATGCAGCGGCTGGCGGTTCCGTGCTTGTGGCCGAACCGGCGGCGAAGTCCCGCCGTGCCGGCGCGGAGGTTTCCGCCACCGAGGCGCCGGTCATCCCCGTCACGGACCAGCCCCGGCTGCTGGTGCTCGACGGCCACTCGATGGCGTTTCGCGCTTTCTTCGCCCTGCCTGCGGACAAGTTCTCCACCGCCACGGGGCAGCACACCAACGCCGTGCATGGCTTCACGTCCATGCTGATCAACCTCATCAAGGAACAGAAGCCCACCCACGTGGCGGTGGCATTCGACGTCTCCGACGACACCACGCACCGCAAGGCCGAGTACGACGGCTACAAGGGCGGACGAAATGAGACGCCGCGGGAAATGAGCGGCCAGATCGACCTCATCGACAAGGTTATGGGCGCCTGGGGAATCAAGACCATCAAGATGCCCGGCTGGGAGGCCGACGACATCCTGGCCACCCTCGCCGCCATGGGTGAGAAGGCCGGCTACGAGGTGCTGCTGGTCTCCGGCGACCGGGATGCGTTCCAGCTCATCACGGACAACGTGTTCGTCCTGTACCCGAAGAAGGGTGTCAGCGACATTCCCCGGATGGACGCGGACGCTATCCAGGAAAAGTACTTCGTCAGCCCGGCCCAGTACTCGGATCTCGCCGCCCTGGTCGGCGAGAGCGCGGACAACCTCCCGGGTGTTCCCGGCGTCGGCCCCAAGACGGCCGCCAAATGGATCAACCTCTACGGCGGCCTGGAGGGTGTCCTGGAGAACCTCGAGGCGATCGGCGGGAAGGTGGGGGATTCCCTCCGCGAAAACGTCGAGGACGTCAAGCGCAACCGGCGGCTCAACAGGCTCCGTACCGATCTGGAGCTGCCCGTCACGCTCGAGGACCTCGCGGAGCCGCGGCCGGACCAGGGCGCCCTTGAGGAGCTCTTCGACGCCCTTGAATTCAAGACCATCCGCACCCGGCTGTTTGCCCTGTACGGCAGTGAAGTGACCGAAGCCGAGCGGGAAAGCCTCGATACTCCGGACTTCGCCGTCCCCGCAGACGCCGCCGAGCTGAGCGCCTTCCTCGCGGCCGCCGCCGGCAAGCGGTCCGCCGTCGCGGTCGATCTTGTGCCTGGCCGGATCGGCGAGGACGCGGCGGCGGTGGCGATCGTCCGCGACGACGCCGCCGTCTACATCGACCTGGCCAGCCAGGACGCCGCCGCCGAAAACGTCCTGGCCGCGTGGCTGCGTGACGCCCAAGCACCGAAGGTGATGCACGGATTCAAGGCTGCCCTGAAGGCTCTGACCGCCCGCGGCCTGGAACTGGAGGGCGTCGTGGATGACACCTCCATTTCCGGCTACCTCATCCAGCCCGACCGCCGCAGCTACGAGCTCGCGGAGCTGGCGCAGCACCACCTCAACATTGCGGTATCCACCGAGGCCGCGAAGGCAGGCCAGCTGGAGCTGGCGTTCGACGGCGATGACGCCGCCGCCGCCGGCGCGCTGGTCCACGTGGCCGCCGTCGTCCTGGCCCTGAGCCGCTACTTCGAGTCGGAACTGAAGGAACGCAAAGCCCAGGACCTGCTGACCACCCTTGAACTGCCTGTCAGCCGGGTTCTCGCCGACATGGAACTCGCGGGCATCGCCATCGACATGCCGCGCATGGACGAGCAGCTGTCGGACCTCGCCAAGGTGATCGACAACGCCCAGGAGCTCGCCTTCGCCGCGATCGGCCACGAGGTCAACCTTGGTTCGCCGAAGCAGCTCCAGACGGTGCTGTTCGATGAACTCCAGTTGCCGAAAACCAAGAAAATCAAATCCGGCTACACCACCGACGCGGCCTCGCTCAAGAACCTGCTGGAAAAGACCGGGCACGAATTCCTGGTCCAGCTCATGGCGCACCGCGAGTCGTCGAAGCTGCGCCAAATGCTGGAGTCGCTCAAGAAGTCCGTCACGGAAGACGGCCGGATCCACACCACCTACGCGCAGAACGTCGCAGCCACGGGCCGGATCTCCTCCAACAACCCCAACCTGCAGAACATCCCCATCCGCAGCGAGGAAGGCCGGCGCGTCCGCGGCATCTTCGTGGTCAGCGAGGGCTATGAATGCCTGCTGTCCGCCGACTACTCCCAGATCGAGATGCGCATCATGGCCCACCTCTCGGGTGACGCCGGGCTGATCCAGGCGTACAAGGACGGCGAAGACCTCCACCGGTTCGTGGGCTCCAACATCTTCCATGTGCCCACAGACCAGGTGACGAGTGCCATGCGTTCGAAGGTCAAGGCGATGTCCTATGGCCTGGCGTACGGTCTCACGTCCTTCGGCCTGTCGAAGCAGCTGGAGATCTCCGTGGACGAGGCCCGGACCCTCATGAAGGACTACTTCGACCGGTTCGGCGCCGTCCGCGACTACCTCCGCGGAGTGGTGGACCAGGCGCGGATCGACGGCTACACCGCCACGATCGAGGGACGCCGCCGTTACCTCCCGGACCTCACCAGCACTGACCGCCAGCTGCGCGAGAACGCGGAGCGGGTGGCGTTGAACTCTCCCATCCAGGGGTCCGCCGCGGATATCATCAAACGCGCCATGTTGGGCGTCTCCGGCGCGCTGGCGGCGCAGGGCCTTAAATCGCGGATGCTGCTGCAGGTCCATGATGAACTGGTCCTCGAAGTCGCCAACGGCGAAAGCGAGGCCGTCGAGAAGCTCGTGACCGAACAAATGGGCTCGGCCGCGGACCTCACCGTTCCGCTGGACGTCCAGATCGGCGTCGGCTCCAGCTGGTACGAGGCGGGGCACTAACGGTTTACCGGTGCCGGCGCCGCCGGCACCGCGGGATTGGCAGGATTCCAGGGGGAGAAGCACATGGCAGAGCAGTACGAAATCAGGCGGTTCAAACCGGCGGCCAAGGACGACCCGGGGTACCCGGAGTCCGTCGCCTGGATGCGGGCCGTTGCATTCGGCTTCCACGATGCCCGCCGCAGCGATGAACGGGTCGATAGAGGCCTCGAGATGCAGCGCGCGGACAGTCGGACGATGACAGGCGTCTACTACGCCGGGCCCGTCGCCGACCACGCACTCGGCGCCGACGTGCCGGTGGCGACTTTCGGCACGATGAACAAGACGCTGAACATTGGCTTCGGGCGGTTCTTGGACACCCGACTCGTGACCGCCGTAACCGTACGGACCTCGCACCGCCGCCGCGGGCTGTTGCGCCGCATGATGGCCGAGGAACTGGGGCTGGCACATCAGGAGGGCTTGGCGATGGCGGCACTGACCGCCTCGGAAGCCTCCATCTACGGGCGTTTCGGCTTCGGCGTCGCGACGTCGGAGCAGTCGATCAAGGTCGACACTAGTGCCCGCTTCGTCGTGAACCACGCCCCGGTCGGCAGTGTCGAGGTGGCTGATCCCAAGGTGCTCCTTGCGTTGGCTCCGGTGATCTTCGACCGCCTTCACCGCCTGACGCCGGGTTCCATAGGCCGGCACGAGTTCTACCGGCAGTTCGTCTCCGGTTCTATCAGCCGGGAGGATAGTGAGGACCCGAAGGTCAAGGTTGCGCTGCACTACGGCCCCGACGGCGACGTGGACGGCTACGTGTCCTACAAGTTCGGCGGCTGGTCCAGCACCCCCTACACGATGGAGGTCGTCGACCTGGTGGCGGCCACCGATGCGGGCTACCTGGAACTGTGGCAATACCTCGGAGCCATCGACCTCGTCGAACGCGTGACTTGGGACGAGGCACCCGTTGACGACCCGCTGCCCTGGGCCCTCAGGGATCCGCGCTGCGTTGATGCTTCGGAGGCCCGGGACATGCTCTGGCTCCGGATCCTGGACACCCCTAAGGCGCTCGGCGCCCGGCGCTACTCCGCCGACGGGTCCCTGGTGCTCCGCGTGACCGACAGCCTGGGTTTCGCTGCCGGGACCTTCGCCGTAAAGATCGTCGGGGGAGAAGCGACGGTGACGCCGGCCCCGGAAGCAGAACCGGATCTGTCGCTTGATGTCGCGGATCTCGGCTCCGTCTATCTGGGCGCCGTCTGTCCTGTGACCCTGAAAGCGGCCGGCCGGATCACCGAGCACACAGCCGGGGCGGCGCTGACGGCGCGGCTCATGTTCGCCGTCGAACGCCCGCCGCACTGCCTCACGCACTTCTAGCTCGCCGGTGCGTTTCCTGCGGCCCGCTTCCCATGGCGGCGGCCCCTGCGCGCTTTGACCCGCGTTCCCGGAAACGACTAGACTAAACGGGCGTGTACTACGTGCGCGCATCTACAATCCACAAAATCAGGATGACCCGGCGGATCGCTTGCTGTGAAGCCGTGTTCTTGGCCTGCATTCCATAATGCAGGTGAAGCGGTTTGCCTGACCGACTCACTATCCACAACGGAGCCCCTACTACATGACCATCACCTCCACCGAGAAGCCCGGTACCCCCGTAGTCGCGATTAACGACATCGGTACCGCTGAGGACTTCCTCGCAGCAGTCGACGCCACCATCAAGTACTTCAACGACGGAGACCTCGTCGAAGGTACCGTCGTCAAAGTCGACCGCGACGAAGTTCTGCTCGACATCGGTTACAAGACCGAAGGTGTCATTCCCTCCCGCGAGCTGTCCATCAAGCACGATGTTGATCCCGGAGACGTCGTCTCCGTTGGCGATCTCGTCGAAGCCCTGGTGCTCACCAAGGAAGACAAAGAAGGCCGCCTGATCCTCTCCAAGAAGCGCGCTCAGTACGAGCGTGCCTGGGGCGACATCGAGAAGGTCAAGGAAGAAGACGGTGTTGTCACCGGTACCGTCATCGAGGTTGTCAAGGGTGGTCTTATCCTCGACATCGGTCTGCGCGGCTTCCTGCCGGCATCCCTCGTCGAGATGCGCCGTGTGCGCGACCTCGCTCCGTACATCGGTCAGAAGATCGAAGCCAAAATCATCGAGCTGGACAAGAACCGCAACAACGTTGTGCTGTCCCGCCGTGCATGGCTCGAGCAGACCCAGTCCGAGGTCCGCTCCACGTTCCTCAACAAGCTGGAAAAGGGCCAGGTCCGTCCCGGCGTCGTTTCCTCCATCGTCAACTTCGGTGCATTCGTGGACCTGGGCGGCGTAGACGGCCTCGTTCACGTTTCCGAGCTGTCCTGGAAGCACATCGACCACCCGTCCGAGGTTGTCGAAGTTGGCCAGGAAGTCACCGTCGAGGTCCTCGAGGTCGACCTGGACCGCGAGCGTGTTTCCCTCTCGCTCAAGGCTACGCAGGAAGATCCGTGGCAGACCTTCGCCCGCACCCACGCCCTCGGGCAGGTTGTGCCGGGTAAGGTCACCAAGCTGGTTCCGTTCGGCGCGTTCGTTCGCGTTGAAGACGGCATCGAAGGCCTGGTCCACATCTCCGAGCTGGCCGTGCGCCACGTTGAGCTGGCGGAGCAGGTTGTCTCCGTTGGTGACGAGCTGTTCGTCAAGGTCATCGACATCGACCTTGAGCGTCGCCGCATCTCCCTCTCCCTCAAGCAGGCTAACGAGGGCGTTGACGCCGAAAGCACCGAATTCGATCCGGCTCTCTACGGCATGGCCGCCGAGTACGACGAAGAGGGCAACTACAAGTACCCGGAGGGCTTCGACCCGGAGTCCAACGAGTGGCTTGAAGGCTACGAGACGCAGCGCGCCGTCTGGGAGCAGCAGTACGCTGACGCCCAGACCCGCTGGGAAGCCCACAAGAAGCAGGTTGCCCAGCACGCTGCCGACGACGCTGCAGCAGCAACGTCCGGCGAGAGCGATTCCGGCACCACCAGCTACTCCTCCGAGCCGGCCGCAACCGAGACCGGTGCAGGCACGCTTGCATCGGACGAGGCTCTTGCCGCACTGCGCGAGAAGCTGACCGGCAACTAATTTGCCCTTAAGACTTCGGGAGTCCGCTCCCGGAGTCCAGGCAGTTGGTAGCTTGAAGTAGCACCGTGAAGGTGGCCGTCCCTAAGGGGCGGCCACCTTTCGTTTAAGCCATGCAGGCAAAGTGGCCACGAGTGAAGAGGCTGGAGGATATTTCGTCGAAAATTCAGGTAGCCTCGAGCTGCGACGTGCCGTTGGCATGCCTGCGCTTGAGCTGTCCGGCGACGCCGTCGGCCCGGGTGGTACAAGCCGGACCGGCGCCGCAGCAACCGGCCTGTTGAGCGCCGGGCTGTTGACGGAACCGTAAGTCCGATTTCAGGAAGAACACACCCCAGGGGGACATCCATGGTTGAAGCATCGGAAGCAGCTCAGGCGTCAGCAAACGGTGAGGACGGCGGTGCCTGGCCCAAAGGGATTGGCGCCATCACGCTGTTTGCCGCCGACCTGCCAGCCACCAAACGTTTCTACCAGGAAGTCTTCGGGCTGCCGCTCGTCTTTGAGGACGATGCTTCGGCCGTCTTCAAGTTCGCAAACACCATGGTCAATCTACTGAAGGACTCCGAGGCTGCCGAGCTCATCCATCCGGCGCCGGTGGCCAGCGCACTGGCGGGATCCCGCATGCAATTTACGATCGAGGTGGACGACGTCGACGCCATGTGCGTCGAACTGGAACGCCGCGGCGTGCAGATGCTCAACGGCCCGATGGACAGGCCATGGGGGATCCGCACGGCCTGCTTCCGCGACCCCGCCGGCCACATCTGGGAGATCGCCCACTAACCAAAGCCCGGGCCTGCCGCGTCCCTTCGCTGGCCAGGGGGCATGCCCAATCTTGGCGCCGTCGTCGCGGGGGGGACATGTCCAGTCTTGGGGCTCAGGGACGGGCATGCGGGCATTATGTCGATCCCCTGCGCCCAGAACGGGACATGCCCAATCTTGGTGCCGGTCGCTGCGGGGGGACATGTCCAGTCTTGAGGCTCAGGGATGGGCATATTGGCATTATGTCCATCGCCCGCGCCCAGAACGGGACATGCCCAATCTTGGTGCCGGTCGCTGCGGGGGGACATGTCCAGTCTTGGGGATCAGGGATGGGCATGCGGGCATTATGTCCATCGCCCGCGCCCAGAACGGGACATGCCCAATCTTGGTGCCGCTCGCTGCGGGGAGACATGTCCAGTCTTGGGGATCAGGGATGGGCATGCGGGCATCATGTCCATCGCTGGCCCCCAGGGTGGGGCATGTCCCCGTGCATGCTCTCAGCCGCGGGGCCATGCAACACCTCAGCCCAGCAGGATCCGGGCTTGCACCATTCCCGCTGCTCCACCGGGGCCGCCGGACGCGTCCCGGAGGGCCACCGTGGCGCCGGCGGAGCGCAGGAGGGCCTGCGCGGCACTGTTGCCCGCGGTGGTGTCGGCTTCCAAGGTGTCGGCTCCCAACGCACGGGCGACCGCCTTGACCAACTGGAGAGCCTGCGTGCCGATACCGCGGCCCCGGAAGCTCCGTCCCAGCCAGATCCCGGTCTCCAGCGAAACGCCTGACGAAACGCCTGACGAAGCGTCCCACGGGGCGACGCGTCCGGCGCGCACCTGCCGGCTGAGCCGGATGGAACCGGCAAGTTGGCCATTCCAGCTAATGGCCCAGGTCTGCTGGTGCGCGGGTCCGTCCAGCCCGGCCGCGGCGGCGTGGTGGTATTCCCGGAACCAGCGAACCCGTTCCGGGTTCCAGCCGGCGGCACGTCCCAGCGGCGGGGTGACCTCGTCGGCGTCGGCGTCCTTGATCGCCACCGCGAGCAGCGCCTCCAGGACGTCGTCGCTGACGTCCACAAGCGCGACGGTGTGGCAGCGCTCAGCTGACGGGGACATCGATCCACTCCGTTCCTTGCAGCAGCAGCGAGGTGTTCCCGGCCGTCATGGCCGCCAAGTGCTCGGCGGCCCGGGCCAGAGCGAGCGGTTCGTCCGGGAGGGCGAGCCCCAGGACAGTTGCCTCGGCTTCGTAGCCGGTTCCTGCCATGACATAGCCCGCGGCGCGGAGGTCGTTCTCCAGCCGTCCGGCAGCGGCATGCGGCACCCGCACCGAGCAGATCCGCAACCGGCGCCGCTGCACCAGCGGGGCGAGGTCCAGGGCGCCGGAGACCGATTCGGAATAGGCCCGCACCAGACCGCCGGCGCCCAGCAGGATCCCGCCGAAATAGCGGACGACGACGGCGGTGACGTCACTGAGGTCCGCGATTCCGGGGGCTGTCTCACGCTTCAATAGTGCCTCGAGCATCGGCGTTCCAGCCGTGCCGGACGGCTCACCGTCGTCATTGGAACGCTGCACGCCGCGGTCGGGGCCGATGACGAAGGCCGAGCAGTGGTGCCGCGCGTCGTGGAATTCCTTGCGCAGCCCGGCCAGCAGGGAGCGGGCGCTTGCCTCGTCCCCGGTGCGGCGGAGGACGGTGATGAAACGGGACCGTCTGACGTCGATTTCGCGGCGGAACCCGGGCCCGTCGGCAAGGGTTGCATAGACCGCGGCCCTGCTCTGAAGAGAAAGCGCGTCATCTGCCACCGGATCAGTTTAGTCTGGTGGGATGCTGAAGATCGGGTTAACGGGCGGCATCGCCTCAGGGAAATCGGTGGTGGCCTCGCGGCTGCGCGAGCTCGGTGGCGTCGTGGTCGACGCCGACGCGCTGGCCCGGGACGTTGTGGAGCCGGGCACGCCCGGGCTGGCGGAGGTGGTCGACGCGTTCAGCTCCGCCATACTGACCGCCGACGGCGGCCTGGACCGGGCCCGGCTCGGTACCCTCGTCTTCGGCGACCCGGAACGGCTGGCCGTGCTGAACGGCATCATCCACCCCCTTGTTCGGGAACGCGCCGCCGCGATGATCGCGACCGCCCCGGCCACCGCCGTCGTCATCCAGGACATTCCCCTCCTGGTGGAAACCGGGCAGGGAAGCAACTTCCACCTGGTCCTTGTCGTTGACGCCCCGGACGCGGTGCGGGTGCAGCGCATGGTGGAACACCGGCACATGACCATCAGCCAGGCCCGCGCCCGGATGGCCGCCCAGGCCCGCCGGGAAGACCGGCTGGCGGCGGCCGACGTCGTGCTGGACAATTCAGGCACGCGGGAGGAGCTTCGGGATACGGTCGACCGGCTGTGGGAGCAGCGGCTCGTTCCGTTCGCGCAGAACCTGGCCGCCGAAAGGATCGCGCCCCGGCAGGGCGGCCCGGTCCTCAAGGCCGCGAATCCTGACTGGGACGCCCAGGCGCGCCGGCTGATCGCACGGCTGGAGACCGCGGTGCCGCAGGACGTCCTGGCGGTGGACCATATCGGCTCAACAGCTGTCCCCGGGCTCGATGCCAAGGACGTGATCGACCTCCAACTCAGTGTCCCGGACCTCGCCGCGGCGGACCGGATTTCGCCGCTGCTGGCCGCGGCGGGGTTCCCCCGGTGGCCGGGCATCATCTCCGATAACCCCAAGCCCTCGCACCCGGACCCGGCGGACTGGGGAAAGCGGCTGCACGGCAACGCCGATCCCGGCCGTCCCGTCAACCTCCACCTCCGCGCCGCCGGGTCGCCCGGATGGCGGTACGCGCTCTGCTTCCGGGATTGGCTGCGGTCCGACGCCGGAGCGCGGGCGGACTACGTGGCGGAGAAATGCCGGGCCGCCGAGCTGCACGACGTCGATAAGTCCACCGCCGGCTACGCGGCGGACAAGGAGGGCTGGTTCACGGAATACGCTGCGCCCCGGATGGACGCCTGGGTGGCGCGTACCGGCTGGCAGCCGCCGTCGTACCGCACCGAAACGACAGCGGGCAGCGCGTCCCCGGCAGCCTCCGGTACCGCCCAAAGCTGAATCAAGGAATACAGTCGGTGGGCGGCGGTAGATTAGATGCATGAGTCTTGCCCAGGAAATCAACCGGGTCGTGGCGCCCTTCGAGGTCATCAGCGAGTTCCAGCCCGCGGGTGACCAGCCCGCAGCGATTGCCGAACTCACCGAGCGCATTAAGAACGGCGAGAAGGACGTGGTGCTGCTCGGTGCCACCGGCACCGGTAAGAGTGCGACGACGGCCTGGCTGATCGAGCAGGTCCAGCGGCCCACCCTGGTGATGGTGCAGAACAAGACCCTCGCCGCGCAGCTGGCCAATGAATTCCGCGAACTGCTGCCCAACAACGCGGTCGAGTACTTCGTCTCCTACTACGACTACTACCAGCCCGAAGCGTACGTGGCGCAGACGGACACCTTCATCGAGAAGGACTCCTCCGTCAACGAGGAAGTCGAACGGCTCCGGCACTCCGCCACCAACGCGCTGCTGACCCGCCGGGACGTGATTGTCGTGGCTACCGTCTCCTGCATCTACGGCCTCGGCACCCCGGAGGAATACATCGCCGGCATGGTGACCCTCCGCAAGGGCGCGGAGATGAACCGCGACGACCTCCTCCGGAAATTCGTTTCCATGCAGTACGCCCGCAACGACATGGACTTCCACCGCGGCACGTTCCGGGTCCGCGGCGACACCGTGGAAATCATCCCGATGTACGAGGAGCTTGCCATCCGGATCGAGTTCTTCGGGGACGAGATTGAGAACATCCACACCCTGCACCCGTTGACCGGCGAAGTGCTCCGGGACGAGGAAGAAATGTACGTCTTCCCCGCCTCGCACTACGTGGCCGGTCCGGAACGCATGGGCCGGGCGATCAAGAGGATCGAAGACGAACTTGCCGAGCGTCTCGCCGTGCTGGAGAGCCAGAACAAGCTGGTCGAAGCCCAGCGGCTCCGGATGCGCACCACCTATGACCTGGAAATGATGCAGCAGATGGGGTTCTGCAACGGCATCGAGAACTACTCCTCGCACATCGACGGCCGCGCCCGCGGCACGGCGCCGCACTGCCTCATCGACTACTTCCCGGACGACTTCCTCCTGGTGATCGATGAATCCCACGTCACCGTGCCGCAGATCGGCGCCATGTACGAGGGAGACATGTCCCGCAAGCGGAACCTCGTGGACTTTGGCTTCCGGCTGCCCTCAGCGATGGACAACCGGCCGCTCAAGTGGGACGAGTTCCAGGACCGCGTCGGCCAGACGGTCTACCTGTCCGCCACGCCGGGCAAATACGAGCTCGGCAAGTCCGACGGCTACGTCCAGCAGATCATCCGTCCCACCGGCCTGATCGACCCCGAGGTGATCGTCAAGCCCACCAAGGGCCAGATCGATGACCTCCTGGGTGAGATCCGGACCCGCACCGCGAAGAACGAACGCGTCCTCGTCACCACCTTGACCAAGCGGATGGCCGAAGACCTCACCGACTACCTGCTGGGCCACGGGGTCAAGGTCGAATACCTGCACTCCGACGTCGACACGCTCCGCCGCGTGGAGCTGCTCCGCGAACTCCGGATGGGCGTCTTCGACGTCCTCGTCGGCATCAACCTGCTCCGTGAAGGCCTCGACCTGCCGGAAGTCTCCCTCGTCAGCATCCTCGACGCGGACAAGGAGGGCTTCCTCCGCTCGGCGACCTCGCTGATCCAGACTATCGGCCGCGCCGCCCGCAACGTTTCCGGCGAGGTCCACATGTACGCGGACCGCATCACCGACTCCATGGCGAAGGCCATCGACGAGACCAACCGCCGCCGCGAAATCCAGGTGGCGTACAACACCGAACACGGCATCGACCCGCAGCCCCTGCGGAAGAAGATCGCCGACATCACGGACCAGATCAACAAGGAGGACGCGGACACCCGCGAGCTCCTGGCCGCCGCCGGCAAGACGCGCGGCAAGGGCAAGGGCGCATCGAAGGTCCGGGCCGACGGGCTCGCGGCGGCTCCGGCCGAGGACCTTGTGGGGCTGATCGAACAACTCACGGAACAGATGCACGCCGCGGCAGGGGAACTCCAGTTCGAGCTCGCTGCCCGGCTCCGGGACGAGGTCGGGGAACTCAAGAAAGAACTGCGGCAGATGCAGTCCGCGGGGCACGCCTAGGGTAAAGTTGGTCCAACGTAGGGGAGTATCCCAAGCGCTACGATCGTCAACACGCACGGCACAGATGCCTTGCCGGGCGTAGCGGGCTGCCGGCCGGTCATACCGGGTCCGGGCAACCGGAGAGACTTGCACCGCTGAGTTGTACCCTGCGAAAGGTATCCCCGTGCCTGAACTTCCCCTTTGGTTTGAGATTGGCTCGTTTGTCGTTATCGGCATCATTCTCGCCGTTGACCTGCTGCTGGTCCTGAAACGCCCGCACGAGCCCTCCATGAAGGAGGCCGGGCTGTGGGTCACCTTCTACGTGGCACTCGCCCTGGCGTTCGCCGGCGCCATGTTCGCCTTTACCGGCCCCGAGTACGGCGGCCAGTTCATCGCCGGCTGGGTGACGGAATACAGCCTCAGCATCGACAACCTCTTCGTCTTCATCATCATCATGGCGCGCTTCTCCGTGCCCCGTAAGTACCAGCAGGAAGTGCTCATGGTGGGCATCATCATCGCGCTCATCCTGCGCGGGATCTTCATTCTGCTCGGTGCCATCGTGATCGAACAGTTCAGCTGGGTCTTCTACATCTTCGGCGCTTTCCTCCTCTGGACCGCCTGGAAGCAGGCGCAGGACGAAGGCGAAGACGAGGAGGACCGAGAAAACCCGCTCATCGCCCGGATCCGCAGGATCCTTCCCATGTCCGAAAAGTTCGACGGCGGGAAGCTTCGCACCGTGGTGGACGGCCGGAACGTCTTCACGCCCATGCTGATCGTCTTCGTGACCATCGGTATGACGGACCTGCTCTTCGCGGTGGACTCCATTCCGGCCATCTTCGGCCTGACGCAGAGCGCCTTCATCGTCTTCACCGCCAACCTCTTCGCGCTGATGGGGCTGCGCCAGCTGTACTTCCTGCTGGGCGGGCTCATGAACCGGCTGATCTACCTCAAGCACGCGCTCTCGGTCATCCTGGCGTTCATCGGCGTCAAGCTGGTCCTGCACGCCATGCACGTCAACGAGCTGCCGTTCATCAACGGCGGCAGGCACATCGAGTGGGCTCCCGAGATCCCGACGTACGTCTCCCTCGCGGTGATCATCGCCACGATCATCGTCGCGGTCATCGCCAGCCTGATGAGCTCCAAGGCCTCCAAAGCGAAACTGGACGCCCGCCTGGCGGAAGACTCGCGGACGAGTTTGAGCGACGTGGAGTAGCAGCGCCGGCGGGCCCCGGGACGGGTCCGCCGTCAGCGCCCGGCGGAACGGACCATGCCCAGGAGACGGGCGAAAATCGCCTCGCCGTCGTCCGCGATGCCGTCGTGGTGGTAGTCCGCGGACTCCCAGACCTGCAGCCCGCGTACCGCGGCGGCGGTTTCGAGGGACAACTCACGATCCACGTAAATGTCCTCGCTATACACGGCTGCGGCGACGGGGACGGTGTTCAGCGCAAGTCGCTCCGGGTCGTAGAGCGGCGTCCAGTCGGACTTCTCGGCAAGCAGCTGTGCCACGCCGCGGAGCGGGAGGAGTGCGGGATCCTGCTCGAAGTACCAGGGGTAGACCATCTCCCCGGTCAGCAGCGGCTCCGGGACGTCCGGGCGGAATTCCGGGAAGTCCTGAAGCGCCCGGAGGGCGGCCCAGTCGGTGGCGTCGCCCTGCCCGTAGATGGATTCGTGCATGAGTGCGTAGAGAGGGTTGCCGGACCGGGACACGAGCGCGTGGACCTGGCCCAGGAAAGCGTCCGAAAGCCGGTCGCCGCCGGGGGTGCTGACGAAGGCATCCTCCAGCAGGTGGTGCAGGGCATCGACGCGGGTGTTTCCGCCGAGGAAAGAACCCACCATCTGGAACCGCTCCACGGTCAGACGGCAGCCATCGGGCAGGACTTCCTCCACATCGCGCAGGTGCCGGGCGATCCGGCTGACCACGGCACGGTCTTCCGGGTACCAGCTGAAGTACTCGGCGTTGCGTGCAGCGACGCGCCGGAAGGTGGCCTGGTAGACCCGGTCCGCGGGGCCCGCCAGCGGAGCCAGGCCGCCCGTGACGAGCACTTCGCGCAGGCCCTCGGGCGCGAAGGAAAGATAGGTCAGCGCGCAGAATCCGCCGTAGCTCTGGCCGTAGACGGTCCACGGAGCCGAACCCAGTGCCTGCCGGATGGCCTCCGCGTCCGCTACGATTGAGTCCGCCCGGAAATGGGCCACGTAATCCGCCTGGTCCGCGTCGTTGCCGCGCAAGGGGAGCGTGTTGCGGTCGATGGGGGACGACAGACCGGTGCCGCGCTGGTCCAGCATGAGGATCCGGAAGTCCTTCGCAGCGGCTTTGCTCCAGCCGCCCAGGGACGGAAACCGGTTGCCGCGGCCGCCCGGGCCGCCCTGGAGGTACAGCAGCCACGGCAACTCCGCTGCCGCCTCCGCACTGTGGTCCGCCGAGACATACTCGCGGGCGAAGACGGTGATGGTCTCGCCGCCGGATCCGTCCTCGCTGAAGTGGTCCAGGGGCACCTCAAAGAAGTGCTCGGCGGTGCGCACGCCGCGGTACTCGTGCCGCGCCTTCACGATGTGGGGCACGGTCACGATGTGGGGCGCGGTGCTGCCGGCCTCCAGGAGCGCGGCTGCGGCGAGCCCGGTCATCGGCAGGTCAGGCACGGGCCGCCGCCTTGCGGGAGTTGCCGAAAGCCTCCAGCGCCCCGCCGGTGAGGCGGAAAGTGGACCATTCCTCCATGGGGGAAGCGCCGAGGCTCTTGTAGAAATTGATGGACGGCTCGTTCCAGTCCAGGACGCTCCACTCGACGCGCGCGTAGCCGCGTTCAACTGCGGTCGCCGCAAGGTGCTGCAGGAGCGCCTTCCCGTGGCCGTAGCCGCGGGACTCCGGCCTCACGTACAGGTCCTCGAGGTAGATGCCGTGGACGCCTTCCCACGTGGAGTAGTTCAGGAACCAGAGGGCAAAGCCCTGGACGTCGCCGGTCTCGTTTTCAGCCATCGTGGCGAAGACCCGGGGGTTCTCGCCGAACAGCGCCTCCGTGAGCATCTCCGGGGTGTTCCTGACGGCGTCGGGTTCGTTCTCGTAGATGGCCAGGTCATGGATCATCCGCAGGATGGCGGGGACATCGTTCGCGCTGGCGGGCCGGATTACACTCATTGTTCGAGTTTACTAGCGACTAGAGGCGGTTGACGTCCGTCACACGAACGATTGCGGTGCCGGTGTCGTCCGAGGCCGCCAGGTCGACGTCGGCCGAGATGCCCCAGTCGTGGTTGCCGGCCGGATCATCGAAGATCTGGCGGACCTTCCACGCCCCGGGCTCCTCCGTGATGATGAGGAGGCCTGGTCCGCGGGCGTCGGGGCCCGTGCCGATGTCGTCGTGTTCGTCGAAGTAGTCGTCCAGCGCGTCTTCCCACCGTTCGGCGTCCCAGCCGGAGCCGGCGTCGAGGTCGCCCAGGGCCGTGGCGGCCTCGTCGGCGAACAGTTCCACGCGGCGGAACATCTCGTTGCGCACCATCACCCGGAAGGCCCGGATGTTGGACGTCAGGGACGGCGGCGGGGGCGGGGGAGCGTCGTGCCGGGTCGGCACGGCACCGGAGGTGAGCTCCTCCCACTCGTCAAGGAGGCTGGAGTCCACCTGGCGCACCAGTTCGCCCAGCCAGGCGATGAGGTCCTCGAGGTCTTCGCGGAGCGCGTCCCGGGGGACGGTCTGGCGGAGGGCCTTGAAGCCGTCCGCGAGGTAGCGCAGCACAATGCCTTCGGACCGGGCCAGGCCGTAGAACTGCACGAACTCGCCGAAGTTCATGGCACGCTCGTACATGTCACGGACCACGGACTTTGGCGCCAGCTCGAAGTCGCCGATCCATGGTGCGGCCTTGCGGTAGACGTCGAACGCCTCGCCCAGGATCCCGGCCAGCGGCTGCGGGTAGGTGACCTCCTCGAGCATGGCCATGCGCTGGTCGTACTCAATGCCGTCGGCCTTCATCGCCGCAATGGCCTCGCCGCGGACCTTCTTCTGCTGGGCGGACAGGATCTGCCTCGGCTTCTCCAGCGTCGCCTCGATCACGGACACGACGTCCAGGGCATACGACGGCGACTCCGGGTCCAGCAGCTCCAGCGCCGCGAGGGCAAACGGGGACAGCGGCTGGTTCAGGGCGAAGTTGGCCTGCAGGTGGACCGTGAGCCGGACCGTCCGGCCGTCCGCGCCCTGCTCGGCGGCCGGAATCCGCTCCACGACGCCGGCCGCCAGCAACTCCCGGTAGATGCCGAGGGCCTTCTTCATGAGCTGGAGCTGGGAGCTGCGCGGCTCATGGTTTTCGGTGAGCAGCCGGCGGGCGGCGGTGAACGGATCACCGGGCCGTTCCATCAGGTTCATCAGCATCGCGTGGGTCACGGTGAAACTCGACGTCAGCGGGTCCGGGACGGAGTCGACAAGCCGCTTGTAGGTCGGTTCGCCCCAGGACACGAAGCCCTCGGGCGGCTTCTTCCTGACCACCTGGCGCAGTTTCTTCTGGTCGTCGCCGAATTTCGCCGTGGCCTTGGCCATCGCCTTGACGTTCTCGGTGACGTGCTCGGGCGCCTGCACGACGACAGTCCCGGCCGTGTCGTAGCCGGCCCTGCCGGCCCGGCCGGCGATCTGGTGGAACTCGCGGGAATTCAGCAGCCGGGTGCGGACGCCGTCGTACTTGCTCAGGGCGGTGAGCAGCACAGTGCGGATCGGCACGTTGATGCCGACGCCGAGCGTATCGGTGCCGCAGATGACTTTGAGCAGCCCGGCCTGGGCCAGTTGCTCCACGAGCCTGCGGTACTTCGGGAGCATCCCCGCGTGGTGGACGCCGATGCCGTGGCGGACCAGCCGGTTCAGGGTCTTGCCGAAGCCGGCGGCGAAACGGAAGCCGGCGATCAGCTCGGCGATCTTGTCCTTCTCCTCACGGGTGCAGACGTTGATGCTCATGAGGTTCTGGGCCCGGTCGATCGCCTCGACCTGGCTGAAGTGCACGACGTAGACGGGCACCTGCTTCGTGGCGAGCAACTCCTCGAGGGTCTCGTGGACGGGGGTCTGCTCGTAGTAGTAGTGCAACGGAATGGGACGCTCCGCGGAACTGACGGTCGTCGTCGGACGACCGGTCAGTTCGCTGATGCCCGCCTCGAAGCGGCTGACGTCGCCAAGTGTTGCGGACATCAACAGGAACTGGGCCTGGGGGAGCTCGAGCAGGGGAACCTGCCAGGCCCAGCCGCGCTGGGGGTCGGCGTAGAAATGGAACTCGTCCATGATGACGGCGCCGAGCTCGGCGGCGGCGCCCTCGCGCAGGGCGGTGTTGGCGAGGATTTCGGCGGTGCAGCAGATGATCGGCGCGTCCTGGTTGACGCCGGAATCACCGGTGATCATTCCGACGTTTTCGGCGCCGAAGATCTCGCAGAGGGCGAAGAACTTCTCGGACACGAGGGCCTTGATGGGTGCGGTGTAATAGCTGCGCTGGCCGCGGGCCATGGCCTGGAAATGTGCGGCAATCGCGACGAGCGACTTTCCGGAGCCTGTGGGGGTCGCCAGGATCACGTTGGCGCCGGAGGCAAACTCCATGATGGCTTCGTCCTGGGCGGTATAGAGCGCCAGCCCGCGGCTTTCGGTCCACTCGACAAATCTGGTGTAGAGCTCGTCCGGATCGAGGCCGGTTCTGCCGGGAATTCGGGCGACCGGGGCGGGGAGCTGATCAACGAGTTTCATTGCTTTCCAGCTTAGTGCCCGCGGCCGGGCGCGCACTCCCCAGGCGGCGTCCGCGGGGCACTGCCCGCGGGTGCGTGGCCTCCTTGGCGCGCCCCCCAGCCGGGGTTACGCTTCGAACAGGGCTTCTCAAACGACGCATCTCAAATAACGCATCGCGAATAAGGCTTGTTGCCGGCGACTGGAGGAAACTAGTGAAATGGGACCCCGCAAAATACGTGCAGTTCGGGGATTACCGGGACAGACCCTACTTTGACCTGACGGCCAGGGTGCATGCGGACGCCCCACACCATGTCGTTGACCTGGGCTGCGGTCCGGGCAACCTGACGGCGACTCTCGCGGACCGCTGGCCGGATGCGCAGGTGCTGGGCCTGGACTCCTCCCAGGAGATGCTGGCGAAGTCCGGCGGCTACGCTGCCCAGGCGGAGAATCTCTCCTTCAGCCTGGCCGACATCGCCGGGTGGATGCCGTCGGGGGAGACGGACGTGGTGGTCACCAACGCGGCGCTGCAATGGGTGCCCGGCCACCGTGGGATGCTCCGCCGCTGGCTTGACGCGCTCAAACCGGGAGGCTGGTTCGCGCTGCAGGTGCCCGGCAATTTCAATTCTCCGTCGCACACGCTCATGCGCGGGCTCGCGGAATCGGAGGCCTGGTCCGGGCGGCTTGCCGGGGTGCTGCGTCACGACGACGTCGTGGGGGAGCCCGCCGACTACCTTGACATCATGCTCGACGCCGGATGCGACGCCGACGCATGGGAGACCACCTACCTGCAGCTTCTCGCCGGTCAGGACCCGGTGCTGGAATGGGTGCGGGGTACGGGCCTCCGGCCCGTCCTTGCGGCCCTCACCCCCGCGGAGGCGAAGGAGTTCGAGGCCGAGTACTCGGCCCGCCTTGCCGAAGCCTATCCGCCCGGCCCCCACGGGACGGTCTTCGCCTTCCGGCGCATTTTTGCAGTGGCCCGCAAACACGACTGAACGGGGTGTCGGCGGTATGACACGGAGCACTCCGCGGCGGGGCTTACAATGACGGAGCGGCCTCGGGGGTGGGCGTCATGCTGTTTCCTTGTCCGAGCCCTGCGCTAGTGATGGAGGTTCGGTGCTTATTGGCCTGATGGGGCGCCTGTTGTCCGCCCATAAGGTGACCGTGCTGGCCATCGTCCTCCTGCAGCTCGTGCAAACCTCGGCGAATCTGCTGCTGCCCACCTTGAATGCCGCCGTCATCGATGACGGAATAATCGCCGGCAACACGGCGGAAATCCTTCGCCTTGGTTCGTGGATGGCAGGGATCGCTGCCGTCCAGGTTGTAGCCGCGATCGGGGCCGGCTACCTGGGCGCCGTCGTGGCCATGGAGCTGGGGCGCCAGCTGCGTGCGGAACTATTCGCCAAGGTGCAGTCCATGTCGTCGCAGGAGGTCGGGGCCTTCGGTGCACCCAGCCTCGTCACCCGTGCCACCAATGACGTCACCCAGATCCAGAACCTCGCCGTGCTGGTCTTCACCATGCTGATCGCGGCCCCGGCGATCTTCCTCGGCGGCATTGCCCTCGCGGTGCACCAGGACATGGCACTCTCCGGCATCGTGGTTGCCGTGATCCCGGTGCTCGCCGTCATCATGACCGTGATCGTGCGCCGCCTGATACCCCTCTACCGTGAGGGGCAGGGGCTCATCGACCGGATGAGCCGGGTGCTGCGCGAGCAGATCATCGGCGCCAACGTGATCCGCGGCTTCGTCCGGCAGCGCCACGAGGCCCGCCGCTTCGACGCCGTCAACGTGGAGCTCACACGGAACAGCCTGCAGTCCGCGCTGCTGGTCGCGGGGATGCTGCCGATGATCATGCTCGTGGTCAACCTTTCGTCCGTGGGCGTCATCTGGTTCGGCGGCCACCGGATCGAAGCCGGGGAAATGCGGGTGGGCGCCCTCACCGCCCTCATCGCCTACATCCTCCAGATCCTCATCGCAATCATGATGGCAATGTACGTGTTCATGACCGCACCGCGCGCGGCCGCGTGCGCCGAGCGGATCCAGGAAGTGCTGGATACCGATCCCGCGATCGCGGACCCTGCAGCGGCCGCCGGTGCGGCTGCTGCCCTGCCGTCCGGCGGCGCCGTCCCTTCCGCTTGCCCGTTGGAGTTCCGCAACGTTACTTTCGCCTACCCGGGGGCCCAGTCTCCCGTATTGGACGGCGTCAGCTTCACCGCGGTTCCCGGGACCACGACGGCGATCATCGGCGCCACCGGCAGCGGCAAGACCACCCTGCTCAACTTGCTGCCGCGTTTCCTTGACGCCACTGGCGGACAGATCAGCCTCGGCGGCTGCGACCTGCGTGCGCTGCCGCTGGCCGTTCTCCGTTCCCACATCTCCCTTGTGCCCCAGCAGTCTTATCTCTTCTCCGGGACGCTCGCGGCGAACCTCCGTTTCGGTTCGCCCACAGCTGGCGACGAGGAGCTCTGGGCCGCGCTCCGGACCGCCCAGGCCGAGGACTTTGTTCGCGCACTGCCGGAGGGCCTTGACTCGCCGGTGAGCCAGGGCGGCACCAACTTCTCCGGCGGCCAGCGGCAGCGGCTGTGTATCGCCCGGGCCCTGCTCCGTCGCGCCCCGGTCTATTTGTTCGATGACAGTTTTTCGGCGCTGGACTACGGAACGGATGCCAGGCTTCGGGAGGCGATTGAACCCCTACTGCGCTCGGCCACCGTGCTGATCGTGGCCGAGCGGGTGGCCACGATCATGGACGCCGGCCTCATCCTCGTGCTTGAAGATGGCCGGCTCGTCGCGCAGGGCACCCACAAGGAACTTATGGAGTCCTCGCCGAGCTACCGGGAGATCGCAGCCTCCCAGCTCGTGCTGGAGGAGTCGCAGTGAGCCGGGACACGGACCGGCTGCGGTGGGGGACCGCCATGCGGCTGCTTGGACTGCTCAAGCCGGCCAAGTGGCGGATGGCAGGCGTCATTGCCGCCACCTGCGCCTTTGTCACCCTCAACGTAGCGGCCCCGAAGATCCTGGGGGATGCCACCGATGTGGTCGTGCATGGATTCCTGGGAGGGTCCTTTAACGAGCAAAAGCTCGAGACCCTGCTGGTGACCGTCGCCGTGATGTACATCGGCGCATCCCTTTTCAGCTGGATCCAGGGTGCGCTGACCGCCAGTGCCGTGCAGCGCGTCGGCTACGCCCTTCGCGCCTCTGTCGAGGACAAACTGCATCTGCTGCCTTCAAGCCACTTCGATGAACAGCACCGCGGTGAGGTGCTCTCCCGAGCCACCAACGACGTCGACAATATCTCGCAGGCCCTCAACCAGCTCCTCAACCAGCTGATCATGTCCGTCCTGATGCTCTCCGGAGCGCTGGCCATGATGCTGTGGCTTTCACCGCTCCTTGCCCTGATCGCACTGGTGACCGTTCCGGTGTCCACGCTGATCACCGTGCCCGTGGCACGGAAATCCCAGGCCCACTTCACCGCACAGTGGGCCAACACGGGCGAGCTGCACTCCCAGCTGGAGGAGTTCATCACGGGGCAGGAGGTGGTCAAGGCCTTCGGGCGGCAGGACGCGTCGGCAGCCAGCTTCACGGACAGCAACGACAAGCTGACCCGCTCCAGCGCCCGCGCGCAGTACCTGTCGGGCGTCGTCCAGCCGCTGATGATCTTCATGGCCAACCTCAACTACATCGCTGTTGCCGTGGTGGGGGCGTTTCAGGTCACGGCAGGCGTCCTGACCATTGGCGGCATCCAGGCCTTCATCCAGTTCAGCCGTCTCTTCAGCCAGCCGATGGGCCAGATCGGCGGCATGCTGACGCTCATGCAGTCCTGTCTTGCCTCCGCGGAGCGTGTCTTCGCCCTCCTGGACGCGCCGGAGATCGCGCCGGAGGGTCCGGCCGTTGTCCGGCTTCCACACCCCGCGCCCACACACCGGGCCTCCGCGGACACGGGCACTCCCGGGAACCCGGGCGCCACCGGCGCAGTTCCGGGCGTGGAGGGACGCGTCGCCTTCGAGCATGTCACGTTCAGCTACAGCCCGGGATCCCCGGTGATCCAGGATCTCTCCTTTGCCGTGGAGCCCGGGCAGACGGTGGCCATCGTGGGACACACCGGCGCCGGCAAGACAACTGTCGTAAACCTGCTGATGAGGTTCTACGAACTCGATTCGGGGCGGATCAGTGTTGACGGCATCAACATAGCGGACCTGCCGCGCGATGAGTTGCGGTCCGTCTTCGGCGTCGTGCTCCAGGATGCCTGGCTGTTCACCGGGAGCATCAGGGAAAACATCGAATACGGCCGGCCCGGCGCCAGCGACGCCGAGATCGTCGCGGCGGCCCGGGCCAGCCATGTGGATCAGTTCGTCCGGGCCCTGCCTGCAGGCTACAACACAGTGATCGGCAACGACGGCGACTCCTTGAGCCGGGGGCAGCGCCAGCTCATTTCGATCGCGCGCGCAGAGCTTGCCGGGCGCAGCATCCTGGTGCTGGACGAGGCGACCAGCTCCGTGGACAGCCGCACCGAGGTGCAGATCCGGCAGGCAATGCAGCGGCTGCGCCGGGGTCATACGAGCTTCGTCATCGCGCACCGTTTGTCCACGGTCCGGGACGCTGATCTAATTCTCGTCATGGACCATGGACGGATCGTTGAACTCGGGACCCATCAGCAGCTGATGGCCAGGAGCGGGCACTACGCAACGTTGTACGAGGCGCAGTTCGCGGGTCGCGAACAGCTGCAGGGCGTCCGGGAGCGGGAACAGTGAGCCCGACGGAGGCCGCCGCGGGACGCTTCCCTGGTTCGTGGCGGCCCAACCCGGCCAGCACCGTCCCGCTGTTCGAACAGCTCCGGCTCCACATCATTGAACGCGCCGACAACGGCGCCCTGGCGCCTGGAACGAGGCTGCCGGCAGTCCGAATCCTGGCCGGAGAACTGGGCGTGGCCCCCCACACGGTGGCGCGCGCCTACAAGGAACTCGAAGCCGCCGGTATCGTGGCGACGCGGGGACGGAACGGGACGGTCGTCTGTGCCCGGGACGCCGCCTGGGGCTCGCTGTCAGCCTCCGCTGCCGACTTCGCTGCGGCGGCCAAGGCCCAGGGGGCAAGTTTCGCCGAAGCCGTCCAATTGCTTGCCGCCGCCTACGACCGCCAGTAGGGCCGCGCGGCCCCGGGACTGCGGGGAGAATAGTTCTTCGAAGAAGTTTTCGATTAGCATTAGTTCCGTGCCTAAAGCTGTAGCTGAAGATCCAGCCGTTGAAGTCCAGTCCGCCTCCGCACCAGTGGCGTCCGCCGAACCGGGCCCTGGCCGGCCGGGCCCCGACCAGGCGCGCCCGGACGTGAAGCGTCCCGACCTGACGCGGCTTGTCGTCAAGGGCGCGCGCGAACACAACCTGCGCAACGTTGACCTCGATCTTCCCCGCGACGCCATGATCGTCTTCACCGGGCTGTCCGGGTCCGGGAAGTCATCCCTGGCGTTCGATACGATTTTTGCCGAAGGACAGCGCCGCTATGTCGAGTCGCTGTCGGCCTATGCCCGGCAGTTCCTCGGTCAAGTGGATAAGCCCGACGTCGACTTCATCGAGGGCCTCTCGCCCGCAGTGTCGATCGACCAGAAGTCCACCAGCAAGAACCCCCGTTCAACGGTGGGCACCATCACCGAGATCTACGATTACATGCGCCTGCTGTGGGCCCGCGTGGGCCGGCCGCATTGCCCCATCTGCGGGGAGCCGGTAGCGAAGCAGACCCCCCAGCAGATCGTGGACCAGCTGCTCGAACTGCCGGACGGCACGCGGTTCCAGGTGCTGGCGCCCGTGGTCCGGGGCCGCAAGGGCGAATTCGTTGACCTGTTCAAGGAGCTCACCGCGAAGGGCTACTCGCGGGCGCGGGTGGATGACAAGCTCATCCAGCTCAGCGACCCGCCCAAGCTGGGCAAACAGTTCAAGCACACGATCGAAGTTGTCGTTGACCGCCTTGTGGTCAAGGAAGGCATCAGCCAGCGCCTCACCGACTCGGTCGAGACCGCCCTGGGACTCGCCGAGGGCCGGGTACTGGCCGAATTCGTCGACCTTGAGGCTGACGATCCCGAGAGGATCCGGGCATTCTCCGAGCACCTTGCCTGTCCCAATGAGCACCCCCTCGCCATCGACGAGATCGAGCCGCGATCGTTCTCCTTCAACAACCCCTTCGGCGCCTGCACTGCCTGCAGCGGCATCGGCACCAAGCTTGAGGTCGACGAGGAACTCCTCATCCCCAACCCGGAGCTCTCACTCTCCGAAGGCGCCATCGCGCCATGGTCGCTCGGGACGGCGACGACCGAGTACTGGAACCGGCTCCTCGGCGGCCTCGCGAAGGAGCTCGGATTTTCCATGACCACGCCGTGGGAGAAGCTTCCCGCCGAGGCGCGGCAGACCGTCCTGCACGGCAAAGACCACAAGGTCGTGGTGCAGTACCGCAACCGCTTCGGCCGGGAACGCAAGTACAGCACGGGCTTCGAGGGCGTCGTCCAGTACGTCCACCGCAAGCACACTGAAACCGACTCGGACACGGCCAGGGACCGCTACGAGGAGTACATGCGGCAGGTCCCGTGCCCGGCCTGTAACGGTGCCCGGCTGAACCCGGCGTCGCTCTCGGTCCTGATCAACGGCAAGTCCATCGCGGAGGTCGCAGCGCTGCCGATGCGCGAATGCGCGCATTTCCTGAACACCCTCGTGCTCACCGGCCGGGAGGCCCAGATCGCACACCAGGTCCTGAAGGAAATCCAGGCCCGCCTGACCTTCCTCCTCGACGTCGGACTTGAGTACCTGAACCTCGAACGCCCCTCGGGTACGCTCTCCGGCGGCGAGGCCCAGCGCATCCGGCTCGCTACCCAGATCGGATCGGGACTTGTCGGCGTGCTCTACGTCCTCGACGAACCATCCATCGGCCTGCACCAGCGCGACAACCGCCGGCTGATCGAAACGCTGACCAGGCTGCGCGACCTCGGCAACACCCTGATTGTGGTGGAGCATGACGAGGACACCATCCAGGAAGCCGACTGGGTAGTGGACATCGGACCCGGCGCCGGCGAACACGGCGGCAACGTAGTGCATTCCGGCTCCTACCAGGCCCTGCTGGAGAACACGGCGTCCCTGACCGGCGACTACCTCTCCGGCCGCAAGAAAATTGACATCCCGAAGAAACGCCGCAAGTACGACAAGAAGCGTGAGCTCAAGGTGGTCGGGGCCAAGGAGAACAACCTCCTGAACGTCGACGCCAGTTTCCCGCTGGGACTCTTCACAGCAGTGACGGGCGTCAGCGGCTCGGGCAAATCCACCCTGGTCAACGAGATCCTTTACAAGGTGCTGGCCAACAAGCTCAACGGCGCCAAGCAGGTGGCCGGACGCCACAAGTCGATCCAGGGCCTGGAGCACCTCGACAAGGTGGTGCATGTCGATCAGAGCCCCATCGGCCGCACCCCGCGGTCCAACCCGGCCACCTATACCGGCGTGTTTGACAACATCCGGAAGCTCTTCGCCGAAACGACGGAGGCCAAGGTGCGCGGATACCAGCCCGGCCGGTTCTCCTTCAACGTCAAGGGCGGCCGCTGCGAAGCCTGCTCCGGTGACGGCACCCTGAAGATCGAGATGAACTTCCTCCCGGACGTGTATGTCCCCTGCGAGGTCTGCCATGGAGCCCGGTACAACCGGGAAACCCTCGAGGTGCACTACAAGGGCAAGACCATTGCGGATGTCCTGAACATGCCCATCGAGGAAGGCGCCGAGTTCTTTGCCGCGTTCTCACCGATCGCCCGGCACCTGAACACCCTCGTCGACGTCGGGCTCGGCTACGTCCGGCTGGGCCAGCCCGCCACCACGTTGTCCGGCGGCGAGGCGCAGCGCGTGAAGCTCGCGGCGGAACTCCAGAAGCGCTCGAACGGCCGCAGCGTCTACGTCCTGGACGAGCCCACCACCGGCCTGCACTTCGAGGACATCAGGAAGCTCCTGATGGTCCTCCAGGGCCTGGTGGACAAGGGCAACACCGTGATCACGATCGAGCACAACCTCGACGTTATCAAGAGCGCGGACTGGATCGTCGACCTTGGCCCGGACGGCGGATCAGGCGGAGGAAGGGTCATCGCCACCGGCACGCCCGAACACGTCGCCAAGTCGACCGAGAGCCATACGGCGGCATTCCTGGCGGAACTCCTGGCCTGAGCACGGCCGGGGCATCCTCCCGGGGACGGGGCATCCGCGAAAGCATTCGGCGGATGCCCCGTCCCGAGGCCGAAGCTCTCCCGGACGTATTCCCTTCCGGGCATGGGAGTTTCTGGCATCAGCGGACTCGTGAGAAACTAGGCCGGTGACCCATACAACAGTGCCCGTGATCTTTGACCTGGACGGCACTCTTGTCGATCCGGCGCAGGGAATCTCGGACGGAATAGCCGCGGCCCTCACCGAACTGGGACTCGCAGTCCCCGGCAAGGCCCGGCTGGATGCGATGATCGGCCCCAAACTCAGCCACTCGCTGAGGGAGATCGCCGGGGTCCCGGACTCGCAGCTGGAACAGGCCATCCGGATCTACCGGGCCCATTACCTTTCGACGGGGATCGCGCAGAGCCGCCTGTACCCGGGTATCCGGAGCCTCCTGGATTCGTACGTCGAAGCCGGACGGCCGATCGCCGTCGCCACCCAGAAGCCCGAGGGCCTGGCCCGGATCGTGCTCGAGCACCACGGCATCGCCGCCTGCTTCCGGTTCATCCGCGGCTCGGCGGCCGACGAGGCCGGTCCTGCTTCCGGCCCGGCCGGGAAGGCGGGGATCGTCGCTGCTGCACTGGCGGATCTGGATACACTGGCCGGCGTTGACGTCCGGCACGCCCTGATGGTGGGGGACCGGGCCCAGGACGTTGCCGGCGCCGCGGCGAACGGACTTGACTGCATCGGCGTCGGCTGGGGTTTTGCGCTCGACGGCGAACTCCGCGAGGCGGGCGCCGTCGAGATTGTGCACAGCACCGCGGCCCTGGATGACGCCATCGGCAGTCGGGACCGGGTCCGCACTCCCGCCCTGATGACCACCGCCCTGAACGAGGTCCACGCCAATGGCAATGTTTGACGCAATCCGCTGGACGACCCGGGGACTCATATCCTCCACCTGCCGGCCCACGGTCATCGGCCTCGAAAACGTGCCCCGGCACGGGCCGTTCATCGTGGCGCCCAACCACCTTTCCTTCCTCGACAGCGTGATCGTCCAGGCCCTGATGCCCCGGCCCGTGGCATTCTTCGCCAAGGCGGAATACTTCACCACCGGCGGCGTCAAAGGCAAAGTCATGAAGTCCTTTTTCGAAGCGGTGGGCTCCATCCCGGTGGAGCGCGGCGAGCAGGCGGCCAGCGTCCAGGCGCTGAAGACGCTGTTGGACATCCTCGACTCCGGCAAGGGCATCGGCATCTACCCTGAAGGCACACGCTCCCGGGACGGGATCCTGTACCGCGGCCGTACCGGGGTGGGGTGGCTGGCCCTCACGACAGGCGCCCCGGTCATCCCGGTAGGCCTGATCGGCACGGAGAACCTGCAGCCCGCGGACAGCAAATCGGTCAAGCCACAGCACTTCACCATGAAAGTGGGCGAGCCCCTGTACTTCGAGAAGACGGGCCCGGACCATTCGCTGCCCGCACGCCGCCAGGTCACCGACCGCATCATGGACGCGATCGCGGAACTCAGCGGCCAGGCGCGCTCCACGAGTTACAACCAGAGCAAGAGCGCCGAGTAGCCGTCCCGCCGGGCCGCGGTCGGCGGCACCGCGGCAGGCTCAGTAGACTGGACACGTGGCAGATCCAGCGAGTTACCGACCCCAGACGGGTGAAATTCCGACCAATCCGGGCGTGTACCGCTTCCGCGACCCGCACGGCCGGGTCATCTACGTGGGCAAGGCCAAGAACCTCCGTTCCCGGTTGAATTCCTACTTCGCCAACCCGGCCGGACTGCTGCCCAAGACGTACGCCATGGTCCACACCGCCTCCAGCGTGGAATGGACAGTCGTCGGCAGTGAGCTCGAGTCCCTCCAGCTCGAATACACCTGGATCAAGGAGTTCGCGCCCCGGTTCAACGTCATGTTCCGGGACGACAAGACCTACCCGTACCTCGCCGTCACCATGGGGGAGAAATACCCCCGCGTACAGGTCCTGCGCGGGGAACGCCGGAAAGGCACCCGGTATTTCGGCCCGTACACCGCCGGCGCCATCCGCGAAACGCTGGACACGCTGCTGCGGGTTTTTCCGGTCCGCAGCTGCAGCGCCGGGGTCCTCAAGCGCGCCGAAGCCAGCGGCCGGCCGTGCCTGCTCGGCTACATCGACAAATGCGCCGCCCCTTGCGTCGGGCGCATCTCGCCGGAGGGCCACCGCGCCCTGGCCGAGGATTTCTGCTCCTTCATGGGCGGGGAAGCCAAACCGTTCGTCTCACGGCTCGAAAAGGAGATGGCCGCCGCCGTCGCGGAACTCGACTACGAACGGGCGGCCCGCCTCCGGGACGACATCGTCGCGCTGAAAAAGGTTTTCGAACGAAACGCGGTGGTCCTCGCCGAGGACACCGATGCCGACGTCTTCGCCCTGCACGAGGACGAGCTGGAGGCTGCGGTCCAGGTCTTCCACGTCCGCGGCGGCCGGATCCGGGGCCAGCGCGGGTGGGTCGTGGAAAAAGTGGAGGACTCCACGACTCCGGACCTCGTGGAACATCTGCTCCTGCAGGTCTACGGCGACGAGGCCGGCATCCAGGGCCGGCTGCCGCGCGAGGTCCTCGTCCCGGCAGAGCCCAGCAACGCGGCGGAACTGACCGAATGGCTCAGTGGCCTGCGCGGCGCCAAGGTCGACGTCCGGGTGCCGCAGCGCGGCGACAAGGCCGCCCTGCTGTCCACCGTGCGGGAGAACGCCGAGCACGCACTGCGGCTCCACAAAACCCGGCGCGCCGGCGACCTGACCGTCCGCTCCCAGGCGCTCCAGGAACTGCAGGAGGCACTGGACCTTCCCGTCGCGCTGTTGCGGATCGAATGTTACGACATCTCCCATATCCAGGGCACCAACGTCGTGGGCTCCATGGTGGTGGTCGAGGACGGACTGCCGAAGAAGTCCGACTACCGCAAGTTCTCCGTGACCGGAGACGCCGCCGCCGATGACACGGCCGCGATGCACGATGTCCTGACCCGCCGCTTCCGGCACTATCTGGACGACCAGGCGGCGCAGGCGGCCCAAGTGGAAGCCGTCCGCCAGCACGGCCGGCAGTCGGGCCGCCAGGCGGCGCTGAATGCGGCGTCCGAGGCAGCGGTCGCCGTCGCACTGGCCGGCCCGGCCGAGGACACGACGACGCCGGCGTCCCGGACGAAGTTCGCCTACCCGCCCAACCTCGTCGTGGTCGACGGCGGCCAGCCCCAGGTCAACGCTGCGGCCCGGGCACTGGCCGAACTCGGCATCGAGGACGTCTACGTCGTCGGCCTCGCCAAACGACTGGAGGAAGTCTGGCTGCCGGACAGCGACTTCCCGGTGATCCTGCCCCGCGCCTCGGCGGGGCTCTACTTGTTGCAGCGCATCCGCGACGAAGCGCACCGTTTCGCGATCTCCTTCCACCGGCAGAAACGCGGCAAGGCCATGACCGTGTCCGCGCTTGACGGCGTTCCGGGCCTGGGGGAGTCCAAGCGCAAGGCGCTGCTGGCCCAGTTCGGTTCCGTTAAGAGCATCAAGGCGGCAACGGCCGGGGACCTCATGGCGGCCAAGGGGATCGGCCCGTCCCTGGCCGACGCGATCGTCCGGCACTTCGGCCCCGAGGGTGATGCGGGCGCGGCCGGCGTGCCTGCCGTCAACATGACCACCGGCGAAATCCTCGAAACTTAGCTAGCTCCGCGAAACTTAGCTAGGGTAAGGAGTTGGAACGGCGCGCGCGGTGGCAGACATCCCTGCGCCGCTCAAGGCGCGACCAGCACGACGCGACCAGCAGGCATTGCACAGCAGAAACGGGGCTTCACAGATGGCAGAGTCGACGGCAGAATCCGGCGCGGACGAGAACGGTATGACGCCGGTCAAGCCCGTAGAGGCGGAGCTGCTCGTAGTGACAGGCATGTCGGGAGCCGGCCGGAGCACCGCCTCGGACGCACTGGAGGACCACGGCTGGTACGTCGTGGAGAACCTCCCGCCCCAGATGCTCGGCACGCTCGCGGAACTGGTGTCGCGGACGCCGCACTCGATGTCCAAGCTCGCCGTCGTGATGGATGTCCGCAGTAAGGAACTCTTCGCCGACATCCGCACGGCCCTCCGCTCCCTCGAAGCGTCCGGCGTGAGCTTCCGCGTGCTGTTCCTTGACGCCAACGACGACGCGCTGGTCCGCCGCTTCGAGCAGGGCCGGCGGCCCCACCCGCTCCAGGGCGGCGGCCGGATCCTGGAGGGCATCGCGGCCGAGCGGGAACTCGTGCGCGAACTCCGGGACATGGCCGACATCGTCCTGGACACCTCCGCACTGAACGTGCACGGCCTCGCCACCGCGATCACCGAGCTGTTCAGCGAAACCGGGCCGGTGGCGCTCCGGCTGAACGTCATGAGCTTCGGATTCAAATACGGGCTGCCCGTCGACTCCAACTTCGTGGCGGATGCCCGCTTCATCCCCAACCCGCACTGGGTACCGCAGCTCCGGCCCCACACCGGCCTGGACAAGGATGTTAGCGACTATGTACTGGAGGCCCAGGGGGTGAGCAACTTCGTGGAACGCTACGTGCTGGCGCTGGAGCCGGTCCTGGACGGCTACCGGCGGGAGAACAAGCACTACGCCACGATCGCCGTCGGCTGCACCGGCGGCAAGCACCGGTCCGTGGCCGTGGCCGTCGAGCTCTCACGGAGGCTCGCGCAGTACCCGCGCGTCACCGTGACCACCACCCACCGGGACCTGGGCCGCGAATAATGGCACTCCTCACCGGTCCACTGCCCCTGGTCCCGCCAGCCAGTGCGGCCTTCGCCAGCCAGCAGGACAAAGGACCCTCCGTGGTGGCCCTGGGCGGCGGCCACGGCCTGTCCGCCTCGCTCTCCGCCCTGCGCCTGCTCACTTCGGAGCTGACCGCGATCGTCACGGTCGCGGACGACGGCGGATCCTCCGGCAGGCTCCGCGAGGAGTACGGCGTCCTCCCGCCCGGCGACCTCCGCATGGCCCTGTCCGCGCTGTGCGACGACACCGACTGGGGCCGCACCTGGCGCGACGTCATGCAGCACCGCTTCGCCCCCGGCAAGGGGCGCGGCGGTTCCCTCGATGAGCACGCCATGGGCAACCTGCTGATCGTGACCCTCTGGGAGCTGCTCGGCGACACGGTCGCCGGCCTCAAGTGGGCCGGCGCCCTCCTCGGCGCGCGCGGCGAGGTGCTGCCCATGTCCAGCATCCCGCTGACCATCGAAGGCCAGGTCCGGGTCACTGCCCCGGACGGCACGTCGGTGCTGCAGACCCTGACCGGCCAGGCCAAGTGTGCCGTCGCCGGTTCGCTGGAGCGCGTCCGGCTGCTGCCCGAGAACGCCACTGCATGCATGGAGGCCCTGACCGCGATCGAGCTGGCCGACTGGGTGATCCTGGGCCCGGGATCCTGGTACACCTCCGTGCTGCCGCACCTGCTGCTCCCCGAGATGCGCGAAGCCCTCTGCAACACGGCTGCGCGGCGCTGCCTGACGATGAACCTTGCCACGGATACCAAGGAAACCCTGGGCATGAGCGCCGCGGACCACCTCCGGGTGCTGCGCGAGTACGCGCCCGAGTTCACAGTCGACGTCGTCCTGGCCGATCCGGCGTCGGTCCAGGACCTGCCCGACTTCGAACAGGCGGCCGGGATGCTCGGTGCCGAGGTGGTCTTGGGTAAAGTGGGGGCGTCTGGTCGCCGTCCGGTCCACGATCCGTTGCGGCTGGCGACGGCGTACCACGATATTTTCGGGAACAGTTAGGAAAGGTGCCATGGCACTGACAGCATCAGTCAAGGAAGAACTTTCCCGTCTGGATATCAAGAAGTCATCCGTCCGCAAGGCCGAGGTCTCGGCCATGCTCCGCTTCGCCGGGGGCCTGCACATCATCTCCGGCCGGATTGTGATCGAGGCCGAAGTCGACCTCGCCTCGACCGCCCGGCGGCTGCGCGCCGCCATCGCCGAGGTCTACGGCCACCAGAGCGAGATCATCGTCGTCTCCGGCGGCGGGCTTCGCCGCGGCAGCCGCTACGTGGTGCGCGTAGTCCGCGACGGCGAGGCCCTCGCGCGCCAGACGGGTCTTTTGGACGCCCGCGGGCGTCCCGTCCGCGGGCTGCCGTCGGTGGTCGTCAACGGCTCCGCCGCCGACGCCGAAGCGGTGTGGCGGGGCGCCTTCCTGGCCCACGGCTCGCTCACCGAGCCCGGACGCTCCTCCGCCATGGAGGTCACCTGCCCCGGCCCCGAATCCGCACTCGCCCTGGTCGGTGCCGCACGGCGCCTTGGCATCCAGGCCAAGGCCCGCGAGGTCAGGGGAGTGGACCGCGTCGTGATCCGCGACGGCGACACCATCGCAGCGCTGCTGACCCGGATGGGCGCGCACGACGCGCTCATGGTCTGGGAAGAACGGCGCATGCGCAAGGAGGTCCGGGCCACGGCCAACCGCCTGGCCAACTTCGACGACGCCAACCTGCGCCGTTCGGCGCAGGCCGCCGTCGCCGCCGGCGCCCGCGTCGACCGCGCCCTGGAAATCCTCGGCGACGACGTCCCGGACCACCTCAAGTACGCCGGCGAGCTGCGGGTGGCCCACAAGCAGGCGAGCCTGGACGAGCTCGGCCGCCTCGCGGACCCTGTCATGACCAAGGACGCCATCGCCGGTCGCATCCGCAGGCTCCTGGCCATGGCGGACAAACGCGCCCAGGACCTCGGCATCCCCGGCACGGAAGCCAATGTGACGCCCGAAATGCTGGACGACTAGCGCCGTCCTAGAATCAAGAACATATTTCCGGGTGCTCAGCCATCCGGATGCACAATCCGAGAGTTACCGAACCGGACAACCCGTCCACGACATTGGAGGATTTTGTGACCGAGTACGTACTGCCCGAGCTCGACTATGACTACGCAGCGCTGGAGCCGCACATCTCCGCGAAGATCATGGAGCTGCACCACAGCAAGCACCACGCCGCCTACGTGGCCGGCGCCAACAACGCCCTCGCCCAGCTGGCCGAGGCGCGCGGGAAGGGCGACTTCGCCAACATCAACCGCCTCTCCAAGGACCTTGCCTTCCACACCGGCGGCCACATCAACCACTCCGTGTTCTGGAAGAACCTCTCGCCGGACGGCGGCGACAAGCCCGAGGGCGAGCTCGCTGCGGCGGTCGACGATGCCTTCGGCTCCTTTGACGCCTTCCGTGCCCAGTTCAGCGCCGCGGCGCTGGGCCTGCAGGGTTCGGGCTGGGGCTTCCTGGCCTACGAGCCGATTGGTGGCAACCTCGTCATCGAGCAGCTCTACGACCAGCAGGGCAACGTTGCGCTGGGCACCACCCCGCTGCTGATGCTGGACATGTGGGAGCACGCCTTCTACCTGGACTACGTCAACGTCAAGGCCGACTACGTCAAGGCTTTCTGGAACATCGTCAACTGGGCTGATGTCGCCAAGCGCTTCGACGGTGCCCGCAGGAACGCCACGGGGCTCATCACCCTCTAGCGTGACCCGGCGGACACCT
The DNA here is from genome assembly GCF_056395945.1 of Arthrobacter sp. 05T442. Classification (NCBI taxonomy): domain Bacteria; kingdom Bacillati; phylum Actinomycetota; class Actinomycetes; order Micrococcales; family Micrococcaceae; genus Arthrobacter; species Arthrobacter sp. 05T442. The sequence goes on from NZ_JBFTKM010000017.1 coordinate 40,040, forward strand.
GCGTGTAACAAACCTCACAATTCGTTCCGTTAGGCCCGAATCGTGGACGGTCTGCCCCTGCACTTGCGGGGGCAGACCCAGTTAAACGTAAGATAGGTCACGGAAGGCGGTTAGCCTTCAGCAATGTGGCTGGTCGCCCTCCGATCTGGTAATCATCTCTGCCCAATGGCGTGCGGGATCTGTTAGTTGGCTTGAACGCCTGACTCAACTAGTCGTGCTTGCACAAGCACCAAGGAGACTGAAAACGTGACGACCCGTATTGGCATCAACGGCTTTGGCCGCATCGGCCGCAACTACTTCCGCGCAGCACTGGCACAGGGTGCAGACCTCGAGATCGTTGCCGTCAACGACCTCACGAGCCCGGAAGCCCTCGCCCACCTGCTCAAGTACGACTCCGTCGGCGGCCGCCTGAAGGAAACCGTCGAGGTCAAGGACGGCAACATCGTCGTCGACGGCAACATCATCAAGGTCCTCGCCGAGCGCGACCCCGCCAAGCTCCCCTGGGGTGAGCTTGGCGTCGACATCGTCATCGAGTCCACGGGCTTCTTCACGAAGGCAGCCGACGCGCAGAAGCACATCGACGCCGGCGCGAAGAAGGTCCTGATCTCCGCACCCGCCTCGGATGAGGACATCACGATCGTCATGGGCGTCAACGACGGCCTGTACGACGGCGCCGCGCACCACATCATCTCCAACGCCTCGTGCACCACCAACTGCCTCGGCCCGCTGGCCAAGGTCATCAACGACTCCTTCGGCATCGAGCGCGGACTGATGACCACCATCCACGCCTACACGGCCGACCAGAACCTGCAGGACGGCCCGCACAAGGACCTCCGCCGGGCCCGCGCTGCCGCCATCAACATGGTCCCCACCTCCACGGGTGCCGCCAAGGCAATCGGCCTGGTCCTGCCCGAGCTCAAGGGCAAGCTCGACGGCTACGCCATCCGCGTCCCGGTCCCGACGGGTTCCGCCACGGACCTGACCGTCACCGTGTCCCGTGAAACCACGGTGGCCGAAGTGAACGCAGCCCTCAAGGCGGCGTCGGAGTCCGAGGAACTCAAGGGCCTCCTGACCTACACCGACGAGCCGATCGTGTCCTCGGACATCGTCGGCGACCCGGCATCCTCCATCTTCGACTCCGGCCTCACCAAGGTCATCGGAAACCAGGTCAAGGTTGTTTCCTGGTATGACAACGAATGGGGCTACTCCAACCGCCTCGTGGACCTCACGGAGCTCGTCGCAGACAAGCTGGGCTAGGGTAGGACTCATGACATTCCACACCCTCAACGAACTGATCGCTGATGGTGTCCGCGGGCGGTACGTTCTGGTCAGAAGTGACCTGAACGTGCCGCTCGACGGCTCTACAGTGACTGACGACGGCCGCATCAAGGCCTCCCTGCCAGTGCTGGCGAAGCTCACGGACGCCGGTGCCCGCGTGCTGGTCACAGCACACCTGGGACGCCCCAAGGGCGCCCCTGAAGAGAAGTATTCGCTCAAGCCCGCGGCCGCGCGCCTGGCGGAGCTTGCCCCGTTCAAGGTCTCACTGGCCGGCGATACGGTCGGCAAGTCCGCCAAGGAGCTGGCGTCCGCGCTGCAGGACGGCGAAGCGCTGGTCCTGGAGAACGTGCGCTTCGACGCCCGCGAGACCTCAAAGGACGACGCCGAGCGCGGCGCGTTCGCAGACGAGCTCGTGGCGCTCACGGGCTCCGATGGAGCGTTCGTCGACGACGCCTTCGGTGCCGTGCACCGCAAGCACGCGTCCGTCTACGACGTCGCCACGCGGCTGCCGTCCTACCAGGGCGACCTCGTGCGCACGGAGGTCGAGGTGCTGCGCAAGCTCACCACGGACACCCAGCGCCCGTACGTCGTTGTGCTTGGTGGTTCCAAGGTCTCGGACAAGCTTGCGGTCATCGAGAACCTGATCGGCAAGGCGGACACGATCCTGGTGGGCGGCGGCATGCTGTTCACCTTCCTCGCGGCTGAGGGCCACAAGGTGGCGGGCAGCCTGCTCGAACAGGACCAGATCCCCGTGGTCCAGGCCTACCTGAAGCGGGCCGCGGATGCCGGCACCGAATTCGTGGTTCCCACGGACGTCGTGGTGGCCAGCAAGTTCGCGGCGGACGCGGAGCACGAGACCGTCCCTGCCGACGCCATCGAGTCCGGCGCCTTCGGCCGGCAGGGCATCGGCCTGGACATCGGGCCGGAATCGGCAGCCGCTTTCGCGGAACGGATCAAGGGAGCCAGGACCGTGTTCTGGAACGGACCCATGGGCGTCTTCGAGTTCGCGGCCTTCGCGGCCGGCACCCGGGCAATCGCCCAGGCGCTCACGCAGACCGGGGCGTTCACGGTCGTCGGCGGCGGCGACTCCGCTGCGGCGGTGCGGACCCTGGGTTTTGCCGATGACCAGTTCGGCCACATTTCCACGGGCGGCGGCGCCAGCCTCGAGTACCTTGAGGGCAAGGAACTGCCCGGCCTGAGCGTACTGGACCGGTAGCAGCACCGGCCGGCAGGGCGCCGCCCGCACCCAGCGGGGCGCCCTGCCGGCTTTTTCACCACCAGACTTTCTTGATCCGCACCACTTCTCCTGGAGATCACGTGACAACGTCAACCAACGGCACCTTCGACCGCACGCCCCTCATCGCAGGCAACTGGAAGATGAACATGGACCATGTCCAGGGCATCACGCTTCTGCAGAAGCTCGCGTGGACCCTGTCCGACGCCAAGCACGATTACAGCCGCGCCGAGGTGGCCGTTTTCCCTCCGTACACGGATCTCCGCGGCGTCCAGACCCTCGTCCAGGGCGATGAGCTCAAGGTCGTCTACGGCGGCCAGGACCTCTCCCAGTTCGACTCCGGCGCGTACACCGGCGATATCTCGGGACAGTTCCTCGCCAAGCTAGGCTGCACCTACGTCCTGGTCGGCCACAGTGAACGCCGCACCATCCACAACGAGTCCGACGACGTCCTCAACGCCAAGACCAAGGCCGCCTTCCGCCACGGCATCACCCCCGTGCTCTGCGTCGGCGAAGGCCTGGAAATCCGCCAGGCCGGAACGCACGTGGACCACACCCTCGCCCAGCTGCGGGCCGGCGTCGAAGCCCTCACTGCCGAGCAGGCCGCCGGCCTCGTCGTCGCGTACGAGCCCGTCTGGGCGATCGGGACCGGTGAAGTGGCAGGCCCGGAAGACGCGCAGGAAATGTGCGCGGCCATCCGCGCCGAGCTGTCCACCCTCTTCGGAGCGGACGTCGCGGCCAAGACCCGGCTCCTCTACGGCGGCTCGGTCAAGGCGAACAACGCAGCGTCAATCCTCAGGGAGCGCGACGTCGACGGGCTGCTCGTGGGCGGCGCCAGCCTGGATGCTGTCGAGTTTGCTAATATTGTCAGGTTCGAGAGTCACCTGCTGACGGATTAGACCGGACACAGGCGTGGCCCCCGCATTCCAAATCTTCTGAAAGGCCGTCGTGGACGTTCTTCATGTCATTCTGCAGGTTCTCCTGGGCATCACCAGCCTCCTGCTGACTTTGCTCATCCTGCTCCACAAAGGCCGTGGCGGCGGGCTGTCCGACATGTTCGGCGGCGGCATGAGCTCAGGCCTGAGCTCCTCGGGCGTCGCCGAGCGGAACCTCAACCGGTTCACGATCATCCTGGGCGTCACCTGGGCGGTCGTCATCATCGCCCTCGGACTCCTCATGCGGTTCAGCACCGGGGCCAGTTCCTAGACGCCTCTTTTCAGGAACTTTGCAAGGGGCCTTGCGGCCCTGCCGGCATCGGGAACCCGCGAACTACACTGTCGCTGAAGGTAAGCACCATTCCACCAGCTGAGTAGCCAGGAGTTCCCGATGCTGCATTCTGCTTCCGGATTCAGGGGCATCCGTGTGGGTGCGACCGAAGGGGCAACACCCCGCCACGAGCCGCTTGACGGGGCTGGCGTACGCCAGCCCCGTATTCGTGTGTCCTACCTTTGTGCCAAAGGCCATGAAACTGCCCTGGTCTTCGCACAGCTCCCCGAGGACCAGATCCCGGGCGTCTGGGACTGCCGGCGGTGCGGCGGCACGGCTACCCGGGACGAGGCAAAATTCGCCCTCGAAGACGTCCCCGCCGAAGGCTTCAAGACCCACCTCGAATACGTTAAAGAGCGGCGCTCCAGCCAGGACGCCGAAGACGTGCTCGCTGGAGCGCTGGAGCGCCTACGCGCCCGACGGGCCCTTCCGGACTAGCTGTTCCGGGACGCGTGAGGCCGCGTTTTCGTCGATCAGCCACAGCGTCCGGCGACGCCCCCGCGGACCTGCCGCCGGCACCTGTACCGGGTTGGCCCCGGCCAGTGCCAGGCCCACGGCGCCGGCTTTGTCTTCACCGGCCACCACCATCCACACTTCCGCTGCCGTGTTGATGGCCGGCAGCGTGAGGGACACCCTCCCAGGCGGCGGCTTGGGGGAGTTGCGGACGCCCACGACCGTCAGCTCCTTCTCGCGGATGCCGGTCTGCTCGGGGAACAGGGACGCGATGTGGGCGTCCGGTCCGACACCCAGCAGGACGATATCCAGGCGGGGAAGGCGTCCCGGATGTTCCGGACGGTCATCGGACATGTCCGCGGCGTGCTCGGCGGCGGCCGCCTCGCTCAGGCGGCGCGCGTAGTCCGCGGCTGCGTCTTCAGGAGTCTCGAAATCGTCCGAAGACCCGGGAACATGCACACGGGCCGGATCAACGCTGATGCGTGACAGGAGGGCATCCTCCGCCTGGCGGGCGTTGCGCTCCGCGTCGTCAGCTGCCACGAAGCGCTCATCGCCCCACCAGAAGTTGACCTTGGTCCAGTCGACGGCGGGCGCCGCCGGCGACTCGGCCACAGCCTTGAGCGAGCCGATCCCCATGGACCCCCCGGTAAGCACCACAGTCGCCTCGCCGTGCCGGTCCTGGATATCCACGAGCTTGGTTATCAGCCGTGCCGCGATCGCGGCCATGAGCACATTCGAGTCAGGATGGATGCTTACTCTGGGGTCAGCGCTCACTGGGACGGACACTCCTTAGGTTGGTACGTGGCAGTCCAATAGTAATCACTTCTCCGAAGACTTCGTCCGGATCAAGGCGCCGCAGTTCTTCGGCGAGGCAGTCCTTGAGGCTGCGCCGCGGGAGGGAGATGCGCTGCGCGGGCTGGCCGGGCTGCGTCAGCTCCGCCACCGTGAGTCCGGGCCGGAACAGCTGGATATCGCCGCCGGTGCGGCCGAGGCGGACGCGCCGGATCCCCGTCCCGGCCGGGTCCGCGACGATGGTCACAGGAACGTCCAGCGCCAGTGTGAGCCAGGCTGCGAGCAGAATGGTGCTGGGGGAGTCCGAGGCGCCCTCGACGGCGACGGCCGTCACCGGGGAGTCGTCCACCTGGTCCAGGACCGCGGCCAGCTGGATGCGCCAGTTGGTCAGGCGGGTCCAGGCGAGGTCGGTGTCGCCGGCTTTGTAGGTGCGGCGGATGTTTTCCAGCGCCGTCACCGGGTCCGCCTCGTTGGCCGAGTCCGTGATGCGCCGGTGCGCGATCCGCCCGATCGACGTCTGGCAGGCGTTCTTCGGGGCACCGTGCGGCCACCACGCCACGATCGGCGCGTCCGGCAGCAGCAGGGCAGCCACGAGGGACTCGCTTTCCTCCGCCAGCTCGCCATAGCCGCGGAGCAGGATCACTTCGGACGCCCCGGCGTCGCCGCCGACCCTGATCTGGGCGTCGAGGCGCGTCGGCGCCGAAGACCCGGCGTCGGCGAGGACGATGATGCGGCACGGGTGTTCCCGGCTGGCCTCGTTGGCCGCCTCAATGGCCTCCTCCTCGAGCCCGGACCGGGTGACGACCACGAGGGTCAGCACCCGGCCCAGGGCGATCACACCGCCCTGCTCACGCAGGGCCATGATCTTCTTGGAAATCTTGGAAGTTGTTGTGTCAGGAAGATCTACGATCATGGCCTTCTCCAGGTTCGTCCGTCGCGGGCGAGCAGCTCGTCGGCCGAGGCGGGGCCCCAGCTGCCGGGCGCGTAGGGCTCCGGCTGCTCGTCGAGGCCGGCCCAGTAGTCCTCGAACGGATCCAGGATCTTCCAGGACAGCTCCACTTCCTGATGTCGGGGGAACAGCGGCGGTTCTCCCAGCAGCACGTCAAGTATGAGCCGCTCGTAGGCTTCGGGGCTGGACTCCGTGAAGGAGTGGCCGTAGCCGAAGTCCATGGTGACATCACGGACTTCCATCTGCGTGCCAGGGACCTTGGAGCCGAACCGGATGGTGGCGCCTTCATCGGGCTGGACGCGGATAACCACCGCGTTCTGGCCGAAGTCGTCCTCGCCGTGGTCCGTAAAGAGCAGGTTCGGCGCGCGCTTAAGCACTACGGCGATTTCGGTCACCCTGCGCCCCAGCCGTTTGCCGGCCCGCAGGTAGAACGGCACACCGGACCAGCGCCGGGTGTTGATGTCCACCCGGATCGCCGCGAACGTCTCGGTCTTGGAATCGGCCGGGATGCCGTCCTCGTCAAGGTAGCCGAGGACCTCCTCGCCGCCCTGCCAGCCGCCGGTGAACTGGCCGCGCGCGGAGTGGGTGGAAAGGTCCTCCGGCAACCGCACGGCCGCCAGGACCTTTTCCTTCTCGGCACGGAGGTCGTCCGCGTTGAAGGAAATCGGCTCCTCCATGGCGGTCAGCGCCAGCAGCTGCAGGAGGTGGTTCTGGATGACATCGCGGGCCGCGCCGACGCCGTCGTAGTAGCCTGCCCGGCCGCCGGTGCCGATGTCCTCCGCCATGGTGATCTGGACATGGTCCACGTAGTTCGCGTTCCAGAGCGGCTCGAACAGCTGGTTCGCGAAGCGCAGCGCCAGGATGTTCTGCACCGTCTCCTTGCCGAGGTAGTGGTCGATCCTGAAGACCGCGTCCGGCGGGAAGACCGACTCGACGATGTCGTTGAGCTGGCGGGCCGATTCGAGGTCGTGCCCGAACGGCTTTTCAATGACCACCCGGCGCCACTTGTCGCCCTCGGCCTGGGCCAGGCCGTGCTTGGAGAGCTGGCGGCAGACCTGCTCAAACGCTTTCGGCGGGATGGACAGGTAGAACGCGTGGTTTCCCCGCGTCCCGCGCTGCTCGTCGAGCTCGTCGATCGTGTCGCTGAGGCGCTTGAACGCCTCGTCGTCGTCGAACTCGCCCTGCACGAAGCGGATGCCCTCGGAAAGCTGCTTCCACACCGTTTCATCAAACGGGGTGCGGGCGTAGGCCTTCACGGACTCCTTCACCTCGGCGGCGAAGTCCTCGTTCTCCCACTGCCGCCGGGCGAAGCCCACGAGGGCGAAGCTTGGCGGCAGCAGCCCGCGGTTGGCGAGGTCGTACACGGCCGGCATGAGCTTCTTGCGGGCGAGATCCCCGGTCACGCCGAAGAGGACCAGGGAGGACGGCCCGGCAATACGGTTCAGGCGGCGGTCGCGGGGGTCCCGGAGCGGATTGCGCCCCCGGCCCGCAGGACTCCTGCCGCCGATGTAGGTTTCTGGCATGGTTGCGTGGGTGCCTTAGCTTTCAGTGGAGAGTGCGGCCTTGCCGGCCAGTGACGCGACGAGGTCCTGCAGTTGCCGGACACCCGCTGCGCGGTCGGTGAGGTGCAGCCGGAGGACCGGCCGGCCGTGTTCGGAAAGGACCTGCGCGTCCCCGGCCGCCTGCGCCGAGATCAGCTCACCGAAGGTGAAAGGCCGGTCCGGGATGGCAAGATCGGTCGCGGACGCCGCCGTGACCTGGAGGAACACGCCAATTGCCGGGCCGCCCTTGTGGAACTGGCCGGTGGAGTGCAGGAAGCGCGGTCCCCAGCCGAACGTGACGGGGCGGGAGCTGATCGCGGCCAGCTGGTCCCTGACCCCTTCCAGCGGCGCATAGGCCAGGCGGTCGAAGTAGGCCTGGACGCTGAGGTAGCCGTCCGCACCGAGTTCCGCGAGGAGTGCGCTGACGGCTTCCGCCGCCGTAGCCGCACGGCCGAGCCACTCGCCGCCGCGGACCTCGATGGCGCCGTCGGTGAAGCTCGCCGGCGTCGGTTCCGGCTGCGCATCCAGCAGTCCGCGGGCGGCGACCTTGGCGGCTTCGACGTCGGGCTGGTCAAAGGGGTTGATGCCCAGCAGGCGGCCGGCCACGGCGGTGGCGAATTCCCACGCCATCATCTGGGTGGGCAGGCCGCCGGCGATCGCAACCTCGTTTTCAGCGAGTACGACATCCGCATCCGCCGCGACGAGCCGGATGACCAGGACATCGGGAGCGCCGAGGGTGGCCTCCGGCGAGGCGGGGCCGGCGACAACCGGCAGAACGCCTGTGCCGAGCTTGCCCGTGGATTCAGCGATGAGTTGTTCCGCCCAATCCGCGAAGCCCACGATTCCGGAGCCGTCCTCGGCGATCACGATCTTATTGCGCAGCGGGCTTGTCCCGCCCAGTGCGGTGCCGAGGGCAAGGCCGATATTGTCCTCCGAGTCCTCGTTGAGGACCTCGGCGGCTTCCTCGGCTTCGTCCAGGAACGCCTGGATGTCCACTCCGGCAAGGCCGCAGGGAACGAGGCCGAACGCCGTGAGCGCCGAGTAGCGCCCGCCGACGTTCGGGTCCGCGTTGAAGACAGCCCGGTAGCCGGCCTCGCGGGAGGCCTTGTCCAGCGGCGAGCCCGGGTCGGTGACGATGATGATCCGGCTCTTGGCGTCGAGGCCCGCCTCGGTGAAGGCGTGCTCAAAGATCCGGCGCTGCGAATCCGTCTCCAGTGTGGAACCGGATTTGGAGGACACCACGATTGCCGTCTCAGCGAGGCGGTCCGCCAGCGCGGCGGCAACCTGCTCCGGGTCGGTGCTGTCCAGCACGGTCAGCTCGACGCCGGCGGTTCCGGCAATGACTTCAGGGGCCAGCGAGGAACCCCCCATGCCGCACAGGACGATCCGGTTAACACCCTCGGACCGGAGGGCGTCGCGGAGTGCCAGGATGTCCGCCACGAGCGGCTGGGAGACGGTGGCCGCCTCGACCCAGCCGAGCCGGACGGAGGCCTCGGACTCGGCATCGGGACCCCACAGGGTCGCGTCCTTGGCGAAGATCCGGGTGGCGACCCGGTCCTCGAGCAGTGCGGGCAGGTGCTGTTCGTGGGCCTGGCGGGCACCGCCCGTGGCGTCGTAGCTGAGAGTGGTCATGTGGGCTAGGCGTCCTTCCGTGCAGCGGCGAGGGCCACCTCGACGTCGGCCAGCAGTTCCTTCCAGCTTGCCACGAACTTGTCGAGGCCTTCGGACTCGAGCGCCGCGACAACGTCGTTGTAGGAGATGCCGAGGGCATCGAGCGCGTTGAGCGTGGCGTTGGCGTCGTCGTAGCCGCGGGAGATCGTGTTGCCCGTGACAGTGCCGTGGTCGAAGGTCGCGTCGAGCGTCTTTTCCGGCATGGTGTTCACGACGCCGGGGGCGACGAGCTCGGTGACGTACAGGGTGTCCGGGTATGCCGGGTCCTTGACGCCGGTGGACGCCCAGAGCGGACGCTGGGGGAGCGCGCCGGCGTCAGCCAGAAGCCCCCAGCGCTCGGTGGAGAAAAGCTCCTCGTAGACCTGGTAGGCAAGGCGGGCGTTGGCCACACCAGCCTTGCCTTTGAGTGCCCGGGCCTCGTCGGTACCGATCGCGTCAAGGCGCTTGTCGATCTCGGTGTCCACGCGGGAGACGAAGAAGGATGCCACCGAGTGGATCGTGGAGAGGTCGTGGCCGTTTTCCTTGGCCTGCTCCAGGCCGGACTGGAACGCGTTGATGACGGCGCGGTACCGCTCGAGGGAGAAGATCAGTGTCACGTTGACGCTGATGCCGGCCGCCAGGGTGGCGGTGATGGCTTCCAGTCCTTCGACGGTGGCCGGGATCTTGATCAGGACATTGTCCTTGTTGACCTGGCCGTAAAGTTCCTTGGCTTCGGTGATCGTCCCGGCGGTGTCCCAGGCGAGGCGGGGGTCCACCTCGATGGACACACGGCCGTCGACGCCCTTCGTGGCCGCAGCCACGGGGGCGAAGAGATCGCAGGCATCGGCGACGTCGGTCGTGGTGATCGCGAAGACGGTCGCCTCGACACTGGCGCCGGCTGCGGCCATTTCCTTGATCTTGGCGTCGTAGTCGTGGCCGGTGGTGATGGCGGCGTGGAAGATGCTGGGGTTCGTGGTGACGCCCACGACATTCTTCTCTTCGATGAGCTTGCGCAGCGTGCCGGTGGCGAGGCGTCCGCGGGAGAGATCATCGAGCCAGATGGAGACGCCGGCGTCGGACAACTGCTGGGTGGGGGTGGTGTTCATGGGATAACTCCTGGAAATCTGGGTCCTTGAAACAGGGCAGGTGCGGGTCAGGCCGTGAGGCCGGCGAGGGATTCCTTGGCTGCCGCGGCGACTGCTTCCGCGGTGATGCCGAATTCCTGGAAGAGCCTCTTGTAGTCCGCGGAGGCACCGAAGTGCTCGAGCGAGATGCTGCGGCCGGCGTCGCCGACGAAGTCCTTCCAGCCGAGGGCGAGGCCGGCCTCCACGGAGACACGGGCCTTGACGGCGGCGGGCAGGACGGCCTCGCGGTAAGCGGCGTCCTGGCGGTTGAACCACTCCACGCACGGCATGGACACCACGCGGGTGGGGATTCCCTCGGCCTGGAGGGCCTCGCGGGCCTGGACGGCCAGCTGGACCTCGGAGCCGGTGCCGATGAGGATGACCTCGGCGGGGGCGGTGGCGCCGTCCCGGGAAGCCTCGGCCAGGACGTAGCCGCCCTTCGCGACGCCGGCGGTGGAACCGAAGGTGTCGCCCTCGGCGTCGCCCCCGCCCCGGGCCCAGGTGGGGATGTTCTGGCGGGTCAGGACGATCCCGGCAGGGTTCGCGTGGTTCTCCAGCATGCTCTTCCATGCTGCGGCGACCTCGTTGGCGTCGCCCGGGCGGACGACGTCCAGGCCCGGGACGGCACGCAACGAAGCCAGCTGCTCGACGGGCTGGTGCGTGGGGCCGTCCTCGCCCAGTCCGATGGAGTCGTGGGTCCACACGTACAGCGACGGGACGCCCATCAGGGCACCGAGGCGGATCGCGGGGCGCTGGTAGTCGCTGAAGATCAGGAAGGTGCCGGAGAACGCGCGGGTCGCACCGTGCAGGGAGATGCCGTTGACGATGGAGGCCGCGGCGTGCTCGCGGATACCGAAGTGCAGGACCCGGCCGTAGGGGTTGCCCTTCCACGCCTCAGTCTGCCGGGACGCCGGAATGAACGACGGCGACCCCTCGATCGTGGTGTTGTTCGATTCGGCAAGGTCGGCCGAACCGCCCCACAGTTCCGGCATGACCGGACCGATCGCGTTCAGTACCTTGCCGGACGCGGCGCGGGTGGAGACATCCCTGCCGGCTTCAAACACCGGCAGTGCGGCGTCGAACTCGGCCGGCAGCTTGCGGGCCTCGACGCGTTCCAGCAGCGCCGCGGCCTCCGGGTTGCCGGCCTGCCAGGCCTCAAAGGCCCCCTGCCAGTCCCGGCGCACGGCGGCACCGCGGTCCCCGGCCTCACGGGTGTGGGCAAGGACGTCCTCGTCGACCTGGAAGGAACGCTCCGGGTCGAAGCCGAGGACCCTCTTCAGCCCCGCGACTTCCTCCGCGCCCAGGGCCGAGCCATGGATCTTGCCGGTGTTCTGCTTTTTCGGGGCCGGGTATCCGATGATGGTCCGCAGCGAAATGATGGAGGGCTTGCCGGTCTCGGCCTTCGCCGCGCGGAGGGCGGCGTAGAGCTCCGGGACGTCTTCGACGTATTCGCCGGTCCTGGTCCAGTCCACGCGCTGGACGTGCCAGCCGTAGGCCTCGTAGCGCTTCAGGACGTCCTCGGTGAAGGCGACGTCGGTGTCGTCCTCGATGGAGATGTGGTTCTCGTCGTAGATCACGACGAGGTTGCCGAGCTCCTGGTGGCCGGCCAGCGAGGACGCCTCGGACGTCACGCCCTCCTGCATGTCGCCGTCGGAGGCGATCACCCAGATGGTGTGGTCGAAGGGGCTGGTGCCCGGGGCGGCGTCGGCGTCGAACAGGCCACGCTGGCGCCGCTGGGAGTAGGCGAAGCCGACCGCGGAGGCCAGGCCCTGGCCCAGCGGGCCGGTGGTGATCTCCACACCGGAGGTGTGCTTGTACTCAGGGTGGCCCGGGGTCAGCGATCCCCAGGTCCGCAGCGCCTGCAGGTCTTTGAGCTCCAGTCCGTAACCGGAGAGGAAAAGCTGGATGTACAGGGTCAAGGAGGTGTGGCCAGGGGAGAGGACGAACCGGTCCCGGCCCAGCCAGTCCGGATGCTTCGGATCGTGCCGCATCAGCTTCTGGAAAAGAAGGTACGCGGCCGGGGCCAGGCTCATCGCCGTGCCGGGGTGGCCGTTACCGACCTTCTCCACCGCATCGGCGGCCAGCACGCGGACAGTGTCCACGGCGCGCTGGTCCAAGCTGGTCCATGACAGTTCTTGCTCTTCCAAATGTGGCACGAAAACCGGGCCCCTCTCTGTGCTGACGGCCGGCGGTACGGTCGGTCCGGTCCCGGGCACAGTTCGGTGCCCGCTGCGGTTCGTACCAGCCGTTCACCATCGAAACGTTGATCTATCATTCAGACGCATCAACAGATGCGGGAAACGCCTTTTTGCGCAATCGCCCGTGTGCGCTGATCTGCAGACAGCTTAGCCCTATTCCACTGGGCGGGCAGCGTATATCTCACCAATTGGACCGCATTTCGGCTTATATGAATCACCACGCACGGGAGCGGCGGTGAGCACGCGTTAACGTGCCGGAATCATGGCGTGCGCCACAGCGCCGTTCCCGGGACGTCCGCGCCTGCGGCACCACGGTATGATGGGACGTGGCTTCCACCGGGGGCGGGGACACGCGCGTGTCCCGGGCGTGGACCGTTTCCTTACGCTACCGGTGGTGCGAATTCCCAGCCGGACTGAACAGCCAGACAGAACAGAGTGACTGCCACCGTGAGCACAACAGATACGCCGCTGAACGCCTCCCCGGCCCGGGGACGGACCGGCTTCGCCCGCAAAGCCAAGGCCTACCTGGCTCTCACGAAGCCCCGCGTCATCGAGCTCCTGCTGGTCAGCACGCTCCCGACCATGATCTACGCACAGCGCGGGTTCCCCTCGATCGGCCTGATCCTGGCGACTCTTGTCGGCGGAGCCTTCGCGGCCGGCAGCGCGGGCGCGTTCAATTGCTACATCGACCGCGACATCGACAAACTCATGCACCGCACGGAGAACCGGCCGCTGGTCACAGGCGAGGTCACCCCCCGGGAAGCGCTCGTCTTCTCCTGGCTTCTTGGGGCGGCGGCGCTGGCGATCCTCTGGTTCGGCGCGAACCCGCTCTCGGCCTGGCTCGGTCTCGGCGCCATTGTCTTCTACGTGGTCATCTACACCATGATCCTCAAGCGCCGCACCGCTCAGAACATCGTCTGGGGCGGCGCTGCCGGCTGCTTCCCGGTACTCATCGCCTGGGCCGCCGTGACCAACACGGTGCAGTGGCCCGCCGTCGTGCTCTTCATGGTGATCTTCCTCTGGACCCCGCCGCACTACTGGCCGCTCTCCATGCGCTACGGCGAGGACTACCGCAACGCCAACGTGCCGATGCTCGGCGCCATCGCCGGCGCCAAGGTCGTCTCAGTGCAGGTTGTCCTGTACGCGTGGGCCATGGTGGCGTGTTCCCTGCTGATGGTCCCGGCCGGCGGAGCGGGCTGGGTCTACACGGTCACGGCCGTTGTCGCCGGAGCCTGGTTCCTTTACGAGTCCCATGCGCTGCACACCCGCGCACAGGGCGGCGACGTCTCCAACAAGGGCGCGATGAAGGTCTTCCACGGCTCCATCAGCTACCTCACCCTGCTGTTCATCGCCCTGGCCATCGACCCGTTCGTGGGCCCGGCCGTCATGGGCCGTTAGTACCCCCCGGGTTCCCGGGGCCGCCTGTGACCCCCGGCTCCGCATGGCCCTTCGGCTCTGAAGGGGGATCTGAAGGCTCCGCCGACTGCCGGCGGTTGACGCGGGCACGGCGGATACGCCAGATGATCAGGGCGAGCACGCCGAGCACCAGGACAGCTGCCGTGATGTCCCGGCCGGCAGCCTTGGCGACGGCTTCATAGGAATTGCCCGCAAAGAAGCCCAGCAGGACGAAGCCGGCACCCCAGACGAGGCCCCCGGCTGCATTGAAGGCCAGGAAGCGCGGGTAGTGCATCCGCGAGGTCCCGGCCAGGGCCGGCATGACGGCCCGGAAGAACGCCACGAAGCGGCCGAGGAAGACGGCCGAGCCGCCGCGCCGGCGCAGGAACTCCTGGGCCTTGGCCAGGGCGGCGCGCCGGTTCTTCATGACCCCGGAATCCAGCAACCTGGGACCGAGGTGCTTTCCGAGCTCGTAGCCGACCGTGTCGCCGGCCACCGCGGCCAGCACAACGACCGCAACCATGCCCCACAGCGGCACCTCGCCGCGGCTGGCGACAACGCCTCCCAGTACCGCGGCGGTCTCGCCCGGGAACACGAACCCGATGAACACCGCGTCCTCAGCGAAAACCAGGCACCCCACGATGGTGAAAGCCAGCGCGGGACTGATGTTCAGCAGGCCTTCCATGATTGCGTTCACGGCGGGCACCTTTCTCTCTACAGAGTCAGGCTACAGAGTCGGGCTATTTCACGGGACTGGACCGGGCGACGTCGGCGGCGTTGGTGGCAGCGCACATGAGCAGGGCGGCGCCCAGCATGTGTGCCCCCACGAGGAGGGCAGGGATGCCGTTGTAGTACTGCGTGAAGCCGATGACGGCCTGCAGCACGGTGACGCCAAGAAGCAGGAACACACCGCTCCGGAACGGGCCGCCAATCCGGTCCCGGAACACCAGGAACAGCCCGAACAGCGCTCCTGCCGTGACGAGGTAGGCCGGCACGGCGTGGGCGTGCGAGATCAGGTCCCAGTCCAGGCCGTTCCGCGGTGCGTTGGCGTCGCCGGCGTGCGGGCCGGCCCCGGTCACGGCCACGCCCAGGCAGACCGCGACGGCGGAGAAGATGGCGACGGCGAGCATCACCGGACGCGCGGCACCCGGCAGCGCCGGAAGGGACGATGCGGGAAGCGGCGATGCGGGCACGGACTGGTGCCGGGCCCTGCCGGTCCGGCCGAAGGCCCGGTTGACGAGCAGGGTCGCGAGGACCACGAGGGCCATGGACACCAGGAAGTGCAGCCCGACCACCCAGGGGTTGAGCCCCGTGAGCACGGTGATGCCTCCGATGATGGCCTGCGCGGGGATGCTGGCGAGCAGCCCCAAAGCCAGGAGGTAGAGGTCGCGGCGTTCCTTGCGCAGGTTCCACAGGTACACCAGCATCATCACGGCGACCGCGGCCAGTGCAAACGTCAGGAGCCGGTTACCGAATTCGATGACGCCGTGGTAGCCCATTTCCGGCGTGGTCGCGAGGGAGCCTTCGGTGCAGCGGGGCCATGTCGGGCAGCCCAGGCCCGAGGACGTCAGGCGGACGGCCCCGCCGGTCACCACGAGGACGATCTGGCCGACCAGGGACAACACGGCAAGCCGTTTCACCGTCTTGTCCACGGCGACGGGCAGCATGGACGTTATCCGGGAGGCGAGGGGTGGGCGTGACGCCGTACTCACAGTTTTTCTCAATTCCACTTGAACCAACGGGTTGCTGCGCCGCCGGCAATCGCCGTCCAGAGCAACATGACAAGCACGGCAGCGCTGTTGATGCTGCCATGCAGGAACGCGTCCCTCAGTGCCTGACCCAGCGCGCCTGAAGGCAGGAAATGCACCACGGCCTGCGCCAGGGCGGGCAGCCGTTCGGCCGGTATCACGATGCCGCCAAGCGCCCCCAGCAGGATCCACAGCAGGTTGGTGATGGCCAGCGTCGCCTCCGGCCGGACCGTGCCGGCCACGAGAAGACCCAGTGAGGTGAAGGAGGCCGCACCGAGGACAAGCAAGGCCAGGCCCGGCAGCCAGCCGAGCGGGTCGGGCTGCCAGCCGAGCATCAGGGCCACGGCGGTGACGACCAGGACCTGCAGGAGCAGCACGGCCAGGACGGCGAGCACTTTGCCGGCGATCAGCCCGGTCCTGCCCAGCGGAGTGGTGGAGAGGAAGCGGAGCACGCCGTACCTGCGGTCGAAGCCCGTGGCGATGCCCTGGCCGGTGAAGGCCGTGGACATGGCGCAGAGGGCCAGAATGCCGGGAACCGCGATGTTGATCCGGCTGGAGCCGAGCCCGTCAAGCACAGGGGTGACGGTCAGCCCCACCATGGCCAGCAGTGGAAGGACCACGGCGAGGATCAGCTGTTCGCCGTTGCGGAGCATGGTGACGGTCTCGTACCTGCCCTGCAGGAGGATCCGCTGCAGCAGCGGGGCGGGGGCACTGCCCAGGGCACGGTTGCCCGGAACGGGGGTCATCGGATCTCCCTTCCGGAGATGTCCAGGAAAACGTCCTCGAGGCTGCGGGCCTCGAGGCTCATGGACGTGGGCATGATGCCGCGGGCAGCCCACCAGGCTGCCACGGCGGCCAGGTCGGCGGGGGTGAGTGCGCCGGTCGCGGAGTAGCTGCCGGCCCTGGATTCCCGGACCTCGACGGCGTCGGGGAGTACCCCGGTCAGGTCCAGTCCTGGCGGGGCCTCGAACAGGAGAGTCCGGACGTGCTGTTCGCCGCCGCCGGGCTCCAGCTCGTGCTGCAGCAGCTGTGCCACGGTGCCTTCGGCCACGTTGCGCCCGGCGTCGATGATGTAGATGTAGTCGGCCAGGCGCTGGGCGTCGTCCATCAGGTGGGTTGTGAGGATGATTCCCATGCCGCGGTCGCGGAGCTCGGAGATCAGTTCGAAGACCATCTGGCGGGATTGCGGGTCCAGGCCGGCGCTCGGCTCATCGAGGAAGAGTACCTCGGGGTTGCCGACGAGGGCCGCGGCGAGGGCGAGGCGCTGCTTTTGGCCACCGGAGAGGCGGCGGACGTTGGTGCGGCTGAACGTGTCAATGCCGAGGCGCCGGATCAGCTCGTCGACCGGCCACGGGTCCTGGTACATGCCGGCAATGTGATGGAGGAGCGGAATCGGCCGGGCCGACGGCGGCAGGCCGCCGTCCTGCAGCATCACACCGACGCGTGCCCGCAGCCCGGCGCCGGCCGTGTCAGGATCCTGGCCCAGCAGGCTGATGTTGCCCGCGGTGCGCTTCTGCAGCCCTTGGGCGCACTCGATGGTGGTGGTCTTGCCGGCACCGTTGGCGCCCAGCAGGGCCGTGACCTGGCCGCGTTCGGCAACGAGGGAGAGCCCGCTGACCACCCGCAGCATCTTGCCGTCGAGGGAGGACAGTGGACCAACATCCTTGACGAGCCCGCTGATGGACAGGACGGGGGATTCGGGAGATCGCACCACAGCATTCTACGTGATGTAGTACGGCCGGGGCCGAGCGCGGCCGTATGGAGCGTAGCCATGCCTTACTGGCTTGCCGGAGTAAATTACGACATGATTGTGTTGTGTATTCCGTGAGTTCCTCCTCTGTTGCCCTCGCCGGGCACGGCGCCCCGCGCAGCACTGCCGCAGTGGCAGTGCCGGCAGCGGGTGCGGTTCCGGTGCACGACGCCGAAGAGCGCACCCGGGACCGCGTCCTGAACGCGGTCCTTGAGCATGGCCCGATCAGCGCCGCAGAACTCGGTGACCAGCTCGGATTCACCCCTGCCGCGGTACGCCGGCACCTGGACCACCTCGCGCGGAGCGGCGTGATCGAGGTCAAGCGGGTTGCCCGCGCCGGTGCGCGCGCGGGACGACCGGCCCGCCGCTACGTCCTCAGCTCGCAGGGCCAGTCCACGCTCGGCAACGACTACCTCGACATCGCCACCCTGGCGCTGCGCCGCCTCGGCGAAATGGCCGGCCCGGAGGCAGTCCGGCAGTTCGCCGTCGAACGCTTCGCCGACATGGAACGCCGCTACGCGCCGGAAATCGAAGCGGCCGGTACGGACATCACGGCACGCGCCCGGGTCCTTTCGGAGGCCCTGAGCCGTGACGGCTTCGTGGCCTCGGCGCAATCCGTCGAAGCCAAAGCCCCGTTGCCGGCAGCCCTGTCCAGCGTCCAGCTATGCCAGGGACACTGCCCCATCCAGCACCTGGCCGCCCAGTTCCCGGTGTTCTGCGATGTGGAGACCGACGTATTTTCCCGGCTGGTCGGCGTCGACGTACGCCGGCTTTCCACGCTGGCGCGCGGCGGCCATGTCTGCACCACCCATATACCTACAGGGCGTCCGGCAGCCAGGAGGCCCCTGGGCTCCGCAGCTCCGGGCGCCCTGGACGAAGTATCCAACCATCTGCAAGAAAGGCCGTGATGACGGACCAACTATCAGAGAAGACGGTTGCTGAATCTACTGTGATTTCGGAGATTCTGGAAAAGAATCCCGAGCTCCACGGAATCGGCACCTACGAGTACGGCTGGGCCGACAAGAACGACGTCGGCGCCAATGCCCGCCGCGGGATTAATGAGGACGTGGTCCGTGACATCTCGGCCAAGAAGAACGAGCCGGAATGGATGCTCGACCTCCGCCTCAAGGGCCTGAAGTACTTCGACCGGAAGCCGATGCCCACGTGGGGCGCGGACCTGTCCGGCATCGACTTCGACAACATCAAGTACTTCGTACGGTCCACCGAGAAGCAGGCCGCAACGTGGGAAGACCTTCCGGAGGACATCCGGAACACCTACGAGAAGCTGGGCATCCCGGAAGCGGAACGCAGCCGCCTCGTCTCCGGCGTCGCCGCCCAGTACGAGTCCGAGGTCGTCTACCACCAGATCCGCGAGGACCTGGAACAGCAGGGCGTCATCTTCCTGGACACGGACACGGCCCTGCGCGAGCACCCGGAGATCTTCCAGGAGTATTTCGGCACGATCATCCCGGTGGGCGATAACAAGTTTGCCTCGCTGAACACGGCCGTCTGGTCCGGCGGTTCCTTCGTGTACGTGCCCAAGGGCGTCCACGTGGACATCCCGCTGCAGGCGTACTTCCGCATCAATACGGAAAACATGGGCCAGTTCGAGCGCACCCTGATCATCGCTGACGAGGACTCCTACGTCCACTACATCGAGGGCTGCACCGCACCGATCTACACCTCGGATTCACTGCACTCCGCCGTAGTGGAAATCATCGTGAAGAAGGGCGCCCGCGTCCGTTACACGACGATCCAGAACTGGTCCACCAACGTGTACAACCTGGTCACCAAACGCGCCATCTGCGAGGAGAACGCCACCATGGAGTGGATCGATGGCAACATCGGCTCCAAGGTCACCATGAAGTACCCGGCCGTCTACCTCGTGGGCGAGGGCGCCAAGGGCGAGACCCTCTCCATCGCCTTTGCCGGCGAAGGCCAGCACCAGGACACCGGCTCCAAGATGGTCCACATCGCGCCCAACACCAAGAGCTCGATCGTGTCCAAGTCCGTGGCCCGCGGCGGCGGCCGTGCGGCTTACCGCGGCCTGGTCCAGGTCCGTGAAGGCGCCAAGCACTCGGCCAACACGGTCCGTTGTGACGCCCTCCTGGTGGACACCATCAGCCGGTCGGACACCTACCCGTACATCGACATCCGTGAGGACGACGTCACGATGGGGCATGAGGCGACGGTCTCCCGCGTCAGCGAAGAGCAACTCTTCTACCTGATGTCCCGCGGCATGCGCGAAGACGAGGCCATGGCGATGATCGTCCGCGGCTTCATCGAGCCGATTGCCCGCGAACTGCCGATGGAATACGCCCTCGAGCTGAACCGACTGATTGAACTGCAGATGGAAGGATCGGTCGGTTAATGACTGACATCACTACTGAAAAGGCCCGCATCGGCGCGCCCTCTTCCCAGCCGTTCATCAACGGCTTCACGGAGGAAGGCGAAAGCCTCTCACCCGTGAACGCGGCGGAGTCCAAGTCACCGCTGGGCGGCGAGGCCGTCAAGCGCCACTCGCACGGCGGCGGCGTCGGCATTCCGGACAGCTCACGCGCCGGACGCCTCACGTCCTACAAGCTGGCCGACTTCAAGCCGTTGACCGGCATGGAGGAGGACTGGCGGTTCACCCCGCTCAAGCGCCTCCGCGGCCTGCACACCGAGGTTCTCAATGGTGCCGCCCCGTCCGTGAGCGTCACCGCTCCGGCCAGCGTCACGGTCGAGACGGTCGGCCGCGGCGACAAACGGATCGGCTCCGCCGGCATCCCCGAGGACCGGGTCTCCGCCAACGCTTGGGAGAACTTCTCCGAGGCCACGGTCGTCACCGTTCCCGCCGGGGTCCAGGCGGACGGCGAAGTCAGCGTTGTGCTGACCGGCCAGGGCACGGCCGCTGCGGCGCAGCACCTCGTCATCGTGGCAGAAAAGCTCTCCAGCTCCGTCGTTGTCCTGGACCACCAGGGCACTGCCGTTGTCTCGGAAAACGTCGAGATCGTCGTCGGGGACGGCGCGCAGCTGACGGTCATCTCGCTCCAGGAATGGAACGACGACGCCGTCCATGCGTCCTCCCAGCAGGTGAAGCTCGGCCGCGACGCCAAGTTCAAGCACATCGTTGTCAGCCTCGGCGGCGACCTCGTGCGCGTCACGCCGTCGGCACGCTTCACAGCCCCCGGCGCTGAAGTGGAACTCTTCGGCCTGTACTTCGCCGACGCCGGCCAGCACCTCGAGCAGCGCCTGTTCGTGGACCACGCCGTCGCCAACTGCAAGTCCAACGTCCTGTACAAGGGCGCCCTGCAGGGCCGGAATGCGCACACCGTCTGGGTGGGCGACGTCCTGATCCGCAAGGAAGCAGAAGGCACCGACACCTACGAGGCCAACCGCAACCTGGTCCTGACCGACGGCGCCCGCGCGGACTCCGTGCCCAACCTTGAAATCGAGACCGGCCTGATCGCCGGCGCCGGCCACGCCAGCGCCACCGGCCGGTTCGACGACGAGCACCTGTTCTACCTGATGGCCCGCGGCATTCCGGAAGAGGTGGCCCGCCGTCTGGTGGTCCGCGGCTTCCTGAACGAGATCATCCAGCAGATCAAGGTTCCGGCCATCGAAGAACGCCTCACGGCCGCCGTCGAGCGCGAACTCGCGGCAACGAACCACTAGTGCGCAGCACCAGAGAACACGGAAAACATCAATGACTGAACAGCCAAAGGGCGAACTGGTCTGCAACGCCAGCGAGATCCACCTCAAGCAGGCGCTGCGGATCCTGATCGACGACTACCCCGTAGCGATCGTGAAGGACTCGATGGGCGAGATCCACGCCATCGGCGACACCTGCTCGCACGCGGACATTTCCCTCTCCGAAGGGGAAGTGGAAGGCTGCAAGATCGAGTGCTGGGGCCACGGCTCCCAGTTCGACCTGCGCAGCGGCGAGCCGCTCCAGCTGCCGGCCTACGATCCTGTTCCTGTTTTTGCCGTGACCGTCGTGGGCGACGAGGTCTACGTGGACTTCACGAACGTCCTCAACGGCGCCGAGGCTCCGAACTTCAGCTAGCTGCCCGCAGCCGGCAACCCGCACCACAGAAATTTATCGACAAGAATTCGACAAGAAAACGCACAGTGCCGGAGGGCACCGTGCAGAGGAGAACAAGGCACATGTCTACTCTTGAGATCAAGGACCTGCACGTCAGCATTGACACCGAGCAGGGCACCAAGGAAATCCTGAAGGGCGTCAGCCTGGCCATCAGGACCGGCGAAACGCACGCCATTATGGGCCCGAACGGCTCGGGCAAGTCCACCCTCGCGTCCACCATCGCCGGTCACCCGCGCTACAACGTGACCTCGGGTTCGATCACCCTCGACGGCGAAGACGTCCTCGCCATGAGCGTCGACCAGCGCGCCCGCGCCGGCGTGTTCCTGGCCATGCAGTACCCCGTCGAGGTTCCCGGCGTGAGCATGACCAACTTCCTGCGCACCGCCAAGACCGCCATCGACGGCGAAGCCCCCAAGCTCCGCACCTGGACGAAGGACGTCAAGGCCGCCATGGCGCAGCTGCGCATCGACGCCGACTTCACCCAGCGCAACGTCAACGAAGGCTTCTCCGGCGGCGAGAAGAAGCGCGTGGAGATCCTCCAGCTGGAGCTCTTCAAGCCGAAGTTCGCCATCCTCGACGAGACCGACTCCGGGCTCGACGTCGATGCGCTGAAGGTCGTCTCCGAGGGCGTCAACCGCGCCCACGCCGAAGGCAACATGGGCACCCTGCTCATCACCCACTACACGCGGATCCTGCGCTACATCAAGCCGGAATTCGTGCACGTGTTCGTTGACGGCCAGGTTGTCGAAGAGGGCGGCCCGGAGCTCGCCGACCGCCTCGAAGAAGAAGGCTACGACCGCTACGCCACCGGCGCAGGGGCAGCCACCATCGCTGCCGCCGACGCCGCAGCCCAGGCCTAGTTAGGACTCCACCATGACCGAACTCAATGTGGCCCGCACGGGCCTCGAAGATGTCGAAGAGGCACTCAAGGATGTGATCGACCCGGAACTCGGGGTCAACATCGTTGATCTTGGCCTGCTGTACGGTCTGAAGTACTCCGACGGCGACGGCGCGCTGCTCATCGACATGACCCTCACCACGGCCGCCTGCCCGCTCACCGACGTGATCGAGGAACAGGTCGGCAAGGCCCTGGACGGGGTCGTCGACGAATGGCGGCTCAACTGGGTGTGGATGCCGCCGTGGGGTCCGGAACGGATCACCGAAGACGGCCGCGACCAGATGCGCGCCCTCGGCTTCAACATCTAAATCCCCACCGCCTTCCCTGCTTGAGACGGCGGCCGGCCACCTTCCAGCGAAGGGAGTTGCGACGCCGAACGTATCGCACTGGTTGATGTCGCCCGTCTTGTAGCCCTGCGAGAACCACTTCTGCCGCTGCGCGCTGGAGCCGTGCGTCCAGGCCTCGGGGGACACCCGGCCGGTGGCGGCCTTCTGGATCCGGTCATCACCCACGGCCGACGCCGCCGACAATGCGTCGTTGACGTCCTGGGCCTTCAACGGATCCAGGTACGGCTGGCCGGTCTTGGGATCAGGCTGCGTCGTGGCGTAATGCACCCAGATTCCGGCGTAGCAGTCCGCCTGCAGCTCGACGCGCACGGAACCGGATGCCGGTCCCTGGGGATCCTGCTGGGCCCGGTCGATGGTGCCGAGGATGTTCTGGATATGGTGGCCAAACTCATGGGCCACCACGTACTCCTGGGCCAGCGGGCCGCCGGAGGATCCGAACCGGTCGACGAGTTCCTGGAAGAAGCCGGGATCAAAGTAGGCCGTGGTGTCGGTCGGGCAGTAGAACGGTCCCACGGCTGACGTCGCGGCGCCGCAGCCGGTGCTGGTGCTGCCGCTGAAAATCACCGTCTTGGGTTGCGGGTACTTCTTGTTGTACTGGGCCAGATACGTCGGCCAGAAAGCGTTGAGGCTGTTGACCGTGCCGGTAATCCGGCAGTCCAGCCGGGCATCGGCGTCCGCGCCTGTCCTGCAGGCGGGCGCGGAACCCTGCGCCTGTGACGTGGGGTTCTGCGAGGTGCCGGTCAGGCCCTCGAGGAGGGAAGGGTTGATGCCGAACAGGGCCGCCAGCAGCAAGATGATGCCGCCGCCGATCCCGCCCCCGATCATCGGGCCGCGGCCCATCCCGCGGCGGTCCTGGACCTGCGAAGGATCCAGCTGGGCGTTGTCGTTGAAACTCATGCTGTCACAATATCGTGTGCTGACTGTGACCGGACCGACGGCCGGTAAAGTTGATCCGATGCCTTTTCTCGACAGACTCCAGCGCTGGGCCGATGAGCGCCCCGACGGTACAGCCGTCGCCGTGGCCGGGCAGCGCCTGAGCTGGGCCGGGCTCCGGGATGCGGCCGCCGCCCTCGTGCCCGCAGCGCCGGCGGTGACCGTGTTGTCCGAAAACAACTCCACCGGCTTCGTCGTGGCCTTCGCGGCAGCAGTCGCCGGGGAACGGCAGTGCGCCGTCCTGGACCCTGCGTGGCCTCACCAGCTGCAGGACGGGATCGCGGAGCGGATCGCCGAGGCCGTGCCGGCGGCGCCCGGTCCTGCGCTGGGGGGTCCTGCGCTGCGGAGTCCTGCGAACGGGGCGGAACTTACGGACGGACCGCCGGCGGCGCCGTTTTTGATCGGCCTGACATCCGGCACCACATCGATTCCCAAGGCGTTCACGCGCTCGCGCCGGTCCTGGCAGCAGTCCTTCGACGCCTCGATTGAATTCTTCGGTCTCACCCCGGAAGACAGGACCCTAGCCCCCGGACCCCTCGCGGCCAGCCTGAACCTGTACGCCCTGGCCGAATGTTTGTACGCCGGGGCGGAGTTCCACACACTGGCCCACTTCGACGTCGGCGCCGCGCACGCCGCCGTCAATCACGACGGTATTACCCGTCTGGTCCTCGTTCCGACGATGCTCAGGCTGCTGAGCGAACGCGGACTCACCGGCGGCGTGGACGGCTGCGGCATCCGCAGCATCATCTGCGCGGGCTCCAAGCTGGACGCCCGGACGCTTGAAGCAGCCCGCCGCTGGGCACCGAACGCCACCATTTTTGAGTACTACGGTGCCTCGGAGCTCAGCTTCGTCTCAGGCTCCGGTCTGCGGCCTGGCCAGGCAGCGGAGCCTGGCGGCACCGGCATCGGGAAGCCCTTTCCCGGCGTCGAAATCCGGATACTGGACGACGTCGGAACCCGGCTGGCCGACGGCGTCGACGGAAACATCTGCGTCCGCAGCGGCATGGTCAGCGACGGCTACCTGTGGGGCGACGACGGGCAGGCTCTGCGGTGCTTCGAAGGCTGGTTTACGGTCGGGGACCAGGGTTACCTGTCCGGCGGCACGCTGCACATGCTGGGCCGGCGCTCCGACATGATTATCACCGCCGGCACCAACGTCTATCCGCACGAGGTCGAACTGGCACTGGCGTCCGTGCCGGGTGTGGCGGCAGCCGTTGCCGCCGGCGCGGCTGATGACGTCCGCGGCCAGCGCGTGGTGGCCGGCGTGGTGCCGTCTCACGGGGCGGTCACGGCCACCCAGCTCAAAGCAGGCGTCGAGGGCGTGTTGGCGAGGAACAAGCGCCCGCTCGAGTACTACGCACTGGCCGAGCTTCCCCTGACGGACCGGGGCAAACTCAGCAGGCAACTCCTCCTCGACTGGGTCGGCCATAACGACCCAAGGATCCGGCGCCTTGCCTGAGCACCGCACGAGGACCCTTCCGGAGGACCGGCAGCCGGTCATCATTGCCGCGCGCCGGACGCCGATCTGCCGCGCCAACGGGGCACTGAAAACTCTGCGGGCCCACGAACTCCTCGCACCTGTCCTCCGCAGCCTGCTCGACGGCTCCGGCGCGGGCGGCGCGGGCGGGGCCGACTTGGCCGGCGTGGGCGGGGCCGCCGGCTTGGCCGGCGTGGGCGGGGCCGCCGGCTTGGCCGGCGTGGGCGGGGCCGCCGGCTTGGCCGCGGGATCCGTGACCGATGTCGTGATCGGCAACGCCGTGGGCGGCGGGGGCAACGTCGCCCGGCTTGCTGCCCTGGAGGCCGGGCTGCCCGTGAGCGTCCCCGGGGTGACAGTGGACCGGCAGTGCGGTTCGGGACTGGACGCGATCGTGCTGGCGTCACGCCTGGTGGCGGCCGGCGGTGGCGGCGTGTATCTGGCCGGCGGGGTGGAAAGCATCAGCACGGCACCCCTGCGCGCCCGCCGCGGTGACGACGGCACTCCGGACTTCTTCCGCCGCGCCCAGTTCGCGCCCCTCAGCTACGGGGATCCGGACATGGGGGTGGCGGCGGAAACCGTGGCCGCCCGGTTCGGCATCAGCCGGGAACGCCAGGACGCCTTTGCACTCCGCAGCCACCGGCTGGCGCTGGCCGCCGCTGCCGCCGGCTCGTTCGACGGCGAACTCGTCCCGCTCGCTCGCATGTCCGGCTCCAGGAACGTGAAGGCCGACGTTGTCCGGTCGGATGACGGCCCCCGGGCCAGCCTCGGTGCGGCGCTCATGGCGCGCTTCCCGCCCGTGTTTTCCGAGCAAGGCACCGTGACGGCGGGAAACTCCTGCTTCGACGCAGACGGTGCTGCCGCCGTCGTGATCACTACGGTAGGGCGGGCGCGGCAGCTTGGCGCGACCGACGGGCTCCTGGTCCTGGGCACGGATACTGCCGGGGTCGACCCGCAGCTCCTGGGGATCGGGGGGGCGGCGGCGGCAGACCGGCTACTCTCGGAGCGGGGGCTGACGGCCGGGGATGTGGGCCTCATCGAGTTCAATGAGGCCTTTGCCGCCCAGGCCCTTGCCTGCTTTGACCAGCTGGGCATCGACCCCGGGCGGGTAAACCTCGACGGCGGCGCACTGGCCCTGGGCCACGCCTACGGGGCGTCGGGCGCGGTGCTCGTGACCCGGTTGCTGGCCCAGGCGCGCCGGAATCCGGTGGAAGGACAGCTGGCCCTGGCCATGATCAGCATTGCAGGCGGCATGGGGACGGCCGCGTTGTTTGGGTACTGCCGCCTCGGCTGACCCCTCCGCGGGACATGCTCGTTCTTGTCCGGGGGACATGCTCATTCTTGTCCGCGGGACATGCTCATTCTTGTCCGCGGGACATGCTCATTCTTGTCCGCGGGACATGCTCATTCTTTGGGCTGGCGGATGGGCATCCTGGGATCATGTCCGGTGCCTGCGGGCAGGGGAGCGCATGTCCATCCTTGGTGGGAGGCGCACGACCAAGCCTCCGCCTGACCTCCCCGCCTGAACCCTCAGCCGACCCCTCAGCCGACCCCCTCCACGGGACATGCTCATTCCTTGGTCTTGCGGGTGGGCATGGCGGGAACATGTCCATTGGCTGCGGGCAGGGGAGGGCATGTCCATCCCTGGTGGGCGCTGGACAACGCCTCCGTCCGAACCCGGCTGAACCCTCCGCCAGCCCTCTACGGGACATGCTCATTCTTGGTGCTGGCGGGTGAGCATAGCGGGATCATGTCCATTGGCCGAGGGCAGGGGAGGGCATGTCCCGTGGTGCGGAGCCGCAGAGCTAGCGTCAGTCGTCGAGGTCCTCGGCGTCGCCCAGGCCCCGTGCGGCGAGGGCTTCCCCGGTCTGGCGTGCGAAGGCCACAGTGGTGATGAATACCGGCAGCACGATCGCGCGGGGGTTGCGTTCCAGCCCCCGCGCCTTGGCGGAATCCCGGACGTCCGCATAGGCTCCGGCGATGAACGGGATGCTGCGGAGCATGATGGCAATGGTCAGGGCGAAGCGTTCCGGGTCCGCACCGAAACGCCGGAAAGGCCCGGC
Organism: Arthrobacter sp. 05T442; assembly: GCF_056395945.1. Lineage (NCBI taxonomy): Bacteria > Bacillati > Actinomycetota > Actinomycetes > Micrococcales > Micrococcaceae > Arthrobacter > Arthrobacter sp. 05T442. Next base: position 67,220 of record NZ_JBFTKM010000017.1, read on the forward strand.
AAGCGATGCTACGCCGTCCAGCAGGGCCTGGACAGGTGTGGTGGCGGTCAGGACCGACGCAGCCACGACGCAGACGAGCACGTTGAGGACGATCCGCGCGGCGGTAGGCGCGCCAAGCTGCCACCACTGGAACAGGCCGATCGCCAGCAGTACGGGCAGGACCGGACGCACGGCGCGGACCAGCCGGGCGACGCCGGCCCCGCTGAGCAGAAACAACAGCGACAACAGCGCCAGTGCCCCGGCCGCCACAGCCCAGTCTGCGATCAGGAAGGACGCCATGCCGCAGCCGAGGACCAGCAGGAACTTCAACCACAACGGAGCCCGGTGGACCCCGGAGGCGCCCGGCACGTAGTTGGCCAGAAGGAAGCCGTGGCCGCTCACCGTCGCTCCGGGTCCTGTCGATCCGGTTTGGCACCCGCCACAACAGGACTGCCCGCCGGGTAAACGCCAGGGACGCCCGCTGTCGAGAGCTCACGGTAATGGGCGACGGCGGCGGCAGCGGCGCCGTCGAACACCACGATTCCGGCTTCGACGACAAGTACCCGGTCCAGGTCCAGCGCGAGGTCGAGGTCGTGGGTGGACAGGATGACCTGTTGGCGCAGCCCCGCCAGCGTCCGGCGCAGCAGTTCCCTGTTGCGCAGGTCCAGCAGCGTCGAGGGCTCGTCCAGCACCAGGACGTCCGGCTCAACGGCCATGACAGCGGCCAGTGCCAGCAGCTGGCGTTCGCCGCCGGAGAGTTCGTAGATGCTCTGGTCGGCCAGGGGCAGGAGGCCGAATCGGTCCAGGATGGCCTCAGCCCGGCCGCGGCGTTCCCTGGCGTTTCGCACGGAGCGCCGCAGCGACAGTTCCACATCCTCGCGTCCCGTAGGCATGACCAGTTGGGAGAGCGGGTCCGTGAAAACGAACCCGACCCGGCGCCGTACTTCCCGCACGGCCCGGACCGTGTCCTTGCCGTCGACCGTGACAGCCCCGGCGCTGGGCCTCACGAGGCCGTTGAGGAGCCGGAGCAGGGTGGATTTGCCTGAGCCGTTGGCCCCGATGATCCCTATCCGGTGCTCGGTGAGGGTCAGCGTCAGCTCACCGAGCAGGGTTTTTAGGGCGGGACGGTCCTCGACGGCGACCCGCACTGCCACCCGGTCAAGGACGATGCTGCTCACGGGCGGGGATCTGCCATCCGCACCCGGCGGATCAGGAGGTCAGGGAACGCCTTGTGCAGTGCCAGCGCAATGCTGACAGCCAGGATGTTCTTGATGATGTCGCCCGGGTAGTAGGCAAGGTCGACGACGAAAGCCTCGGCGAAGTCCAGTTTGGCATTGACGGCCAAGCCCAGGATGCCCAGGGTGTGGATGAGGACGATGCTGCTCACCATGGCGGCGCAGAACAGCAGGACCGCCCGGAGCTTTCGTGAAGTGCGCCGGAGCACGACGGCGGCCAGCCAGCCGGCTGCTGCGGCGGCCAGCGGGAATGCAATGATGTAGCCCGCCGAGGGCCCGGCGAGGATGCCGAGCCCGCTTCGTCCGCCGCTGAAGATCGGCAGCCCGGCGAGTCCCAGGAGCGTGTAGAGGCCTACCGCCGCGAACGCCCGGCCGGGGCCGAGGGCCAGGCCTGTGAGAATAACGGCGAGCGTCTGCAGGGTGATGGGGACTCCCAGTCCGCCCACGGGAACGGCTGCTACCAGCGCGGAAACGGCCACGAGGGCAGCGAAGACGGCGATCAGGCCGAGGTCGGTGGCGTTCCAGCGGGTCCGCCGCTGGACGGGCCGGGCGGGGAGGGCCTTATCTATCTGGATCATGGGTGTTCCTGTCGAGTGAGGCAATCGGTGGGGCTCGTACTTCCGACTGTACGTTCGCCGGGCAACGGGTTTTTTGTAGGTGGCCCACTAAGGGGCGGCCCGGATGCTGGAGGGCACCGCCAACGGGGGCGGGGAGGTTCCGGACCGGCCGCGCCGGACCGGCACAGCCAACGGACCCGGGCGGTTCCTGACCGGCCGCCAACGGCGCCGGCCGGCTCCCCGTTCCTGACCGATGTCACTGGGCGGAGGCAGGCCCCGGTAGACTGGTAGAGGCCGTTCTCTCGGCCGCACCGCCCCGGCCCCCTCCAGCTTCCATCCGTTGTGCCGCGGCGTTCCCTGTTGTGAAAGGCATTAGCTGCATTGATTACCGTCCAGGATCTCGAACTGCGCGCCGGCGCCCGCCTCCTTATGGACCAGGTGAGCTTCCGGATCGACAAGGGAGACAAGATCGGTCTCGTTGGCCGTAACGGTGCAGGAAAAACCACGCTCACACGGGTGCTCGCCGGCGAGGGCCTGCCGGCCGGCGGCAAGGTGACACGCACCGGCGAGATCGGCTACCTGCCGCAGGATCCCCGGACGCCGGACATGGAGCAACTGGCCCGCGACCGGATCCTGTCCGCCCGCGGACTTGATATCGCCGTCGGCAAGCTGCGCCAGACGCATGAGGACATGGCCAGCGAGGACGCCGAGGTCCAGCGCAAGGCGATGAACCGCTACGACCGCCTCGAATCCGAGTTCCTGGCGGCGGGTGGCTACGCGGCAGAGGCCGAGGCCGCGGCGATCTGCTCCAACCTGGCGCTGCCGGACCGGCTCCTCAACCAGCCCCTGAAGACACTCTCCGGTGGCCAGCGCCGCCGTGTGGAGCTTGCGCGCATCCTGTACTCGGGCGCCGAGACCATGCTTCTCGATGAGCCCACCAACCACCTCGACGCCGACTCCATCTCCTGGCTCCGTGAGTTCCTCAAAAACCACCAGGGCGGCCTGATCGTGATCAGCCACGACACCGAACTCCTCGAAGCCACCGTGAACAAGGTCTTCCTGCTGGACGCCAACCGCGCGCAGATCGACTTCTACAACATGGACTGGAAGCGCTACCTCGCGCAGCGCGAAACCGACGAGCGGGCCCGCAAGCGCGAACGTGCCAACGCGGAGAAGAAGGCCCAGGTGCTGTTCGACCAGGCCAACAAGATGCGCGCCAAGGCCACCAAGGCTGTCGCCGCGCAGAACATGGCCAAGCGCGCCGAACGTCTCCTCGGCGGCCTCGAGGCAGTCCGCGAGAACGACCGCGTGGCAGCCCTGCGCTTCCCGGACCCCTCGCCGTGTGGCAAGACCCCGCTCACAGCGGACGGCCTCAGCAAGTCCTACGGCTCGCTGGAAATCTTCACCGATGTGGACCTTGCCATCGACCGCGGCTCCAAGGTGGTCATCCTGGGCCTCAATGGCGCCGGCAAGACGACGTTGTTGCGGATGCTCGCCGGCGTCGACAAGCCGGACACCGGCGCAGTCGTTGCAGGCCACGGCCTGAAGGTGGGCTACTACGCCCAGGAGCACGAGACGCTCGACGTCGACCGCACCGTCCTGCAGAACATGCGCTCCTCGGCCCCCGACATGAACGACGCCGAGGTGCGCGGCATCCTCGGTTCCTTCCTGTTCTCCGGCGACGACGTCGACAAGCCCGCCGGCGTGCTCTCCGGCGGCGAGAAAACCCGGCTGGCGCTGGCGACGATCGTGGCATCGAGTGCCAACGTGTTGCTCCTCGACGAGCCCACCAACAACCTCGACCCTGCCAGCCGCGCCGAAATCCTCGGCGCCCTGAGCAACTACACCGGGGCGGTCGTCCTGGTCAGCCACGATGAGGGCGCGGTCGAGGCGCTGAACCCCGAGCGCGTCGTGCTGCTGCCCGACGGCGTCGAGGACCTCTGGAACGAAGATTACCTGGACCTGATCACGCTGGCGTAGGCTGCTTCGGGCGCCTTCACGCCTCGCGCGGATCATTTGCCGCGTGCTCGCTCGTTCTCCCCACGTCCCCCTAACCTCGCAAGCTCGGCCAGGGAACCCGGACGGCGTGGACCCGCGCATAGACGCACGCTACGCAAATCATCCGCGTTCGGCGCTTGTGCCGCCGTCACTGTTGCGCTTGCGGTCATGTCGCGGCTGCGCCCGGGGCCCAGGCTGCCTTCGCTAGCGGACTGGCATTTCCTCCGCGCCGGTGATGCGCCGGAGTTCGCTGTAGGTGATCGAGAACATGGAATAGTGGTCTCCCGCGCCCGCCCAGAGCACGGGGTGGGCGGACAATGACTCGTCCAGCAGGGTCCTGATCCGCTCCGGGTGCCCCACCGGGGCTACTCCGCCGATTTCCTGGCCCGTATGTTCCAGCACGAAGTCAGGGCTGGCCCGGCGGATTTTTCCCACGCCCAGCTGTGCGGCCACCTTGCGGATATCAACCTTGGCGGCGCCGCTGGCGAGGATCAGCAGGGGAGACCCGCCGAGATCGAACACGAGGCTGTTGGTGATGGCGGCGACGTCGCAGCCCAGGGCTTCTGCCGCCGCGGCCGCCGTCGGGACTTCTGAGCCGAAGACCGTCACCGTGTCCTCGGCTCCGGCCGCGATGAGCGCGTCCTTCACGTTCGCGACCGGTTCCGGAGGCACCCCGGCGACCTTCTCAGAACCCCTGGGCATCGAGGATGGCATCTTCTTCTTCTTCCGCCGTGGCATTCTTCCGTTTCCTGGGGACAGGACGACGCCGGACGGTCGGGCCGCTGGAATGCACGTATCCGCCCTCGGCAGCCCCGGTCCCGGCGTCCTCCGCGTCGATCGCGGCGTTGCGTGCCTGCTGCCTCGCTGCGTAGCCGAAGCCGACGAACATCAGCACCCCGAAAGCAAACCACTGCAGCGAGTAGGAAAGGTGCGTCCCCTCGTCCGTCGACGGCATGGGGAAGCCGACCGGCATGTCCGCCACCGAGGGGTTCTCGGAGGCGAGCTGACCGTAGGCGCCGGTGAGCAGGGGATAGCCCAGCTGCGCGGAATAGGCGGGCAGGTCGATCGAGGCCAACTGCCCGTCCGGGGCGCCGCGTTGGAGTTCCGGTTCGGCCGCCTTGAGACGGCCAATGACTGTCACGTGGCCCTGCGGCGGTGCGGGAACCGAGTCGGGCCGGCCCGGGGTGTTGTTCCCGATCGGCAGCCAGCCGCGGTCCACAACCACCGTCTCGCCGCTGTCCAGCTTGAGCGGTACCACTACCTCGTAGCCCGGCTGTCCGTTGAGCGGGCGGTTGCGCACGATGCGCTGCCCGGCGGCGTCGTAGCTGCCGCGGAGTTCCACCTGCGTCCACTCCCGCTCGGGATCCAGCCTCGAGAACTGCTCCCTGACGCTGGCGAAGGGGACCGGCGTGGCGGAGTAGTTGGAGACGACGCGGTTGATTTCCGCCAGAGTCTCCGCCCGGCGGTCCATCTGCCAGCGGCCCAGGCCGACGCAGGCGGCAGCGAAAATCGCGGCCAGCAACAAGTACCCCAGCCATTTGCTGGAGAAGAGGAAACGATACATTCAGCGGACCTGGCCTGTAGTCGGGATGGCGTCAAGGGCCATGGTGTCTTTCCAGAGGCCGCGGGTCTGGAGGTAGTCCTCGAGCCACGCCCGGTGTTCTGCACACGCAAGCCAGATCTTGCGCCGCTCCGGGGTGTGGATCTTGGGATTGTTCCACAGCAACTGCCATTGGGCCGACGCGCGGCAGGCCTTGCGGGAGCAGAGAGTGCCGGCGGGCAGGGCTGCCTCGCCGCCGTTCCCATCGCCGCGTCCGGCCAGGTCAAATAGGTTCATGAAGCTGCCCGCCCGTGTTCGCCGTTGTCCTCAAAAGGTCCGTTCCCGTCCTCGACCAGCTCGCCTTGGAGCAGCGTCACCGAGGCGTCTTCCCCGGGTTCCGGGGTTCCTGTTGCCGGGGACGCGGGGGCGCCTGCGCCCGCGGCCGGGGCATCCAGCTCGCCCCTTGGTACGTAGTCCAGCAGCGAATCACTGTGGACCTCGGCCCTGTCGCTGCCATTGGCTATCACGACGGCCACCCAGGGCAGGAACACCGCGCCCATGACCGGAATGAGCTTGAACCAGCCGTCCACCACAAACACCAGGACCAGGCACACCATGCGGATGCCCATGGCCACGGCGTACTTGATCATCCGCTGGCGCATCTCGTCAGAGTGCGCGGCGGCCGCGTCCGTGATGCTGTGCACCTCGGTGTCGCCGTAAGGCGCATCCGGGTCGCCGGGCGTCGGCTCACCGGCTCGGTTTTTGAGTGTCAAGGCTGTCAGATCACGCTCCCAAGGCTTACTTCAATTCTCTCACCATCACCGGTGCCGCCCAAACGGACGCTGTCCGGGCGCTAAGATCGGAGGCAGGAAAATCCAGCCCCCATCGCGGCGCCGACCCGCCGCAGAATCCCGGAGCCCCACATGTCTGAAACACCCAACACCGGCCGCAGCGTTCTGATCACCGGCGGGAACCGCGGGATCGGCCTGGCGATCGCCGAATCCTTCCTGGCCAACGGCGACAAGGTGGCTGTGACGTACCGCCGTGCGTCGGAACTCCCGAAGGGCATTCTCGGCGTGAAGGCCGATGTTACGGACGAGGCCTCGGTCGACGCCGCCTTCACCGAAGTCGAAGCCGCCCACGGTCCCGTGGAGGTGCTGGTCGCCAACGCCGGCATCACCAAGGACACCCTGCTGATGCGCATGAGCGAGGACGACTTCACGTCCGTCATCGACACCAACCTCACCGGCGCGTTCCGTGTCATCAAGCGGGCCTCTAAGGGCATGATCCGCGCACGGAAGGGCCGTGTGGTCCTGATTTCCTCCGTCTCCGGCCTCTACGGCGCCCCCGGCCAGATCAACTACTCCGCCTCGAAAGCCGGCCTCGTCGGCATCGCCCGCTCGCTGACCCGCGAACTGGGTGCCCGCGGCATCACCGCCAACGTAGTGGCCCCGGGCTTCATCAACACGGACATGACCGCGGAGTTGCCGGAAGCGACCCGGAAGGACTACCTCACCAAGGTCCCCGCCGGCCGGTTCGCGGAGGCGTCCGAGGTCGCCAACGTCGTCCGCTGGATCGCCAGCGACGAGGCCGCCTACATTTCCGGCGCGGTCGTCCCCGTCGACGGCGGCCTCGGCATGGGCCACTAGACCCGGTTTCCGCCCGACGACGGCGGCTCGTGCCGCCGGCGCCGGCCCTCCCTCCTTCGACGGCGCCGCCAGCGCGGCGTGCGGGCCGGGGAAAGAGCCCGAGCCGATAGGCCTTTTGCCCTTAGTGTCCGTTGCGTGGTCAGTGTGTAATGGGGTTTACCGCCCCGGACCGTGCACAGGCAGGGGCATGGAACCAGGAGGATTATCATGGCTGACCTCAGCAAGTGGGCGCCCTCGGACATGCTTGAGCCGGTCCGGCGCTTCCTCGACGGCGAACTGCCTATGACGTCGATCAAAGTGGAGCAGTTCCAGGACGGAAACACCCTGGTGGTACGGGCGGAAGTTCCAGGAATCGATCCCGACAAGGACGTCGACGTGTCCGTCAGCGAGGGCATGCTGCACATCAAGGCCGAACGCGAGGAAAAGACCGAGCACAAGAGCAAGACCGGCTACCGCTCGGAGTTCCGCTACGGATCCTTCATGCGCAGCATCGCGCTGCCGCGGGGGGCACGGGAGGAAGACATCACGGCGACCTACAAGGACGGGGTCCTTGAGGTGCGCGCCCCCGCGCCGGTAGTGACGCCCGAGGAAACAACCAAGAAGATCCGGATCGACCGCAGCTGACCGGCTGCGCCTGACTGGCCACGACGGATCCTCGCAGCTGACCGGTCCGTGGCGCTGGCGTGCCGGGACGGGCGGCAGCAACTGCCGGCGCGAGGTCGGCGGGCCTCGTCCCGGGCTTCCCGCAACCAGGCGGCAACCTCGGCGTCGAGGTCGACTTCCGAGCGGAGTTCCAGGTGGTGAATCCAGGTGGTGAATCCAGACGCCGGGGGACGGGTTGGCCACGGACTTGAACCTGGCGGAGTCGATGCCGCTGCGCAGGGCGATCGACAGTACGGCCGGAACGTCGGAGCAGACGTACCGCCCCGGCCACCAGAGATAGGCGAAACCCCGGGCCTCCCGGAAAGCCGCCTGGCTCCTGGTCGCCCGGATCTCCGGCGGGGCCGGAGATGCCAGCAAGTCCTCCACTGCCCGGAACAGCGCCAAGCCCCGCGGCGAGCCGCTCAAGTCCTCCTCCGGTGTCGACTCGGCGGCCGGGCGTTCCATGGCAGCGAGACTAGGTCAGGCCGACTCTCCACAACAGGGCTGGCCGAAGCACAGTCAGTCCAGGGCCGCCCGTCCCGGCCCGGGGGACATGTCCAGTCCTTGCCGTGGCCGCGGAACATGACCGCACGAGACCGGCCGTCTTCCGAGGGACATGTCCAGTCTTTGCCTGGGCCGTTGAACATATGGGCCACATGTCCAGTCCAGAGCCCAGGCGGAGGGCATGTCCCGCGCGGGGGAGAGACGGGGGAGGATCAGGGCGCCCGCCGCACCTGCGGGAACTAGCCTGCGGCAGCTTCTTTGTGGGGCCTGAACAACCGAAAACGCGCACTCCGCTGGCATGATGGACAGCAGACCCACAGTTTTTGGACGTTTGGAACAAAGGAGCTCGCATGGGACTGCTGGACAACAAGACCGCAATCGTGACCGGTTCATCGCGGGGGATCGGCGCAGAAGTCGCCAGGTTCCTCGCCGCCGAAGGTGCGGCCGTCGTCGTGAACTACCGCCAGAAGGCACCCCGCGCCAACAAGGTCGTCGCGGAGATCGAGGCCAACGGGGGCCGCGCGGCCGCCGTCGGAGCGGACCTCACGACCCAGGAAGGCGTCCAGGCCCTGGCCAGCGCTGCCATGGAAAACTTTGGTTCGCTCGACGTCCTGGTCCTGAATGCCTCCGGCGGCATGGAATCGGGCATGGAAGAGGGCTACGCGCTGAAGTTGAACCGCGATGCCCAGGTCAACATGCTCAACGCTGCCGTGCCGCTCATGCCCGAGGGATCGCGCGTGGTCTTCGTGACGAGCCACCAGGCCCACTTCATCGACTCAGTGCCGACCATGCCGGAGTACGAGCCCGTGGCCCGCAGCAAGCGCGCCGGCGAGGACGCCCTCCGCGAGCTCATCCCGAACCTGGCCGACAAGGGAATCTCGCTGGTGGTGGTGTCCGGTGACATGATCGAAGGCACCGTCACGGCGACGCTGCTGGACCGCTCCAACCCCGGTGCCATCGAAGCCCGGCGCGCCGAGGCGGGCAAGCTCTACTCGGTCTCCGAGTTCGCCGCAGAGGTCGCCAGGATGGTCACGGCAGACGTCGGGACCGGCCACACCGAATACGTCGGCGGCGCCGATTATTTCGATAAGACCGCAGACAAGGCAGAGGACAAGCGCTCCAGCTAGTCGACCGAGCCTTCGCGACGGCACCCCCCGGCATGTTTCCCAGGAACATTGCCACGGGGTGCCTTCCCGCGTTTAGGGCCTCAGACGCCCGCGATGTAGCGCACGGCATCGAGGTAGGGGAGGTTGACCGCGGCGTCCGCGGCCGCCCGCACAGCCGGCTTGGCGTTGAAGGCGATGCCGATCCCGGCAGCCCCGAGCATGTCGAGGTCGTTGGCCCCGTCGCCCACGGCGATCGTGTGCTCCATGGGGATGCCTTCCGCGGCGGCCCACTCGCGGAGGTACTTCTCCTTGGCGGCACGGTCAACGACGTCCCCAATCACCTTGCCGGTCAGCGCGCCGTCGACGATTTCCAGCTCATTGGCGATCCAGTAGTGCAGCCCGAGGCCTTCGGCGATGGGCCTGAGGATCTGGTTGAAGCCGCCGCTGACCACCGCCACCGCATGCCCGGCGGCCTTGAACGCGGCCACGAGCTCCGCCGCGCCATCCGTGAGTTTCACTTCCGCACGGACCGAATCGACGACGTCGGCCGGCAGACCGGCGAGCACCGCCACCCGGGCGTGGAGACTTTGCGCGAAGTCCAGTTCGCCGCGCATCGCAGCCTCCGTCACCGCCGTCACTTCCTCGCGCTTGCCTGCATAGGCGGCCAGGAGCTCGATGACCTCCTGCTGGATGAGGGTCGAATCAACGTCCATGATCAGGAACTTCCGCGGGGCGTCCCGCAGGGCGGCGGGAACAAGCGCGGTATCCACGCCCTCGATGCCGGAACCGGCCATGACGCGGCGGAGCCCGTCCAGTCCATCCGCCGTCCGCGCGGTGTCACCGGCCGGCCCGCCGCCCGTGGACTCCAGCGCGCACTCCGCCGTATGGACCTCGAAGCGGCCGTTCCCGGTACGGGTCCCGGCGTCGACTGTCAGCCCGGCGGCGGTGAGGAGCGAACGCAGCCGCTCGATGTCGGGAAGGGACAGTTTCAGGCCGTAGCTCACTGCGGTCACGTTCGAAGTCATGGCTTCAATCCTAGCGAGCGGCCGCTGCACGGCCCGAATTCGTAGCGCCCCGGCCGCACCAGGTGACGCGACGCGGGGGGCCGCCGTTCCGGTTATCAGTCGTCCGCTTTTTTGTCCTAGTGTCTACTCCTATGAGTGATGTTCTTGAAATGGCCGGCGTCAGCGTTGAACGTGGGGCGAAAACCCTCCTGAACAAGGTGGACTGGCAGGTCAAAGAAGGTGAACGCTGGGTGGTCCTGGGCCCCAACGGCGCCGGCAAGACCACTCTTCTCCAGGTGGCCGCCGCCCGGATCCATCCCACGTCCGGCATGGCCGGCATCCTGGAGGAAGTCCTCGGCGCCGTGGACGTCTTTGAGCTCAGGCCCCGGATCGGCCTCTCCTCGGCCGCCCTGGCCAACCAGATCCCGGAACACGAGAAGGTCCTCAACGTCGTGGTCACGGCTGCCTACGGCGTCACCGGCCGCTGGCGCGAGGGCTACGAGAAGGACGACGAACGCCGCGCCTTCCGCCTCTTGAACGAGTGGGGGATGGGCCCGCTGCTCAACCGCCCCTTCGCCTCGCTCTCCGAGGGCGAACGCAAACGTGTGCAGATTGCCCGCGCCCTCATGACGGACCCGGAACTGCTGCTCCTTGACGAGCCGGCCGCCGGCCTTGACCTCGGCGGCCGTGAAGACCTTGTCCGGCGCCTCAGCGAGCTCGCCCGCGACGAGTCCGCGCCGGCCGTCGTCCTGGTCACCCACCACCTTGAAGAGGTTCCGCCCGGCTTCACCCACGCCATGCTGATGCGCGACGGCGGCGTGGTGGCCTCTGGTCCGCTGGCCGAGGTCCTCACCACAGGGAACCTGAGCGAGACGTTCGGGCTGCCGCTGGAGGTCACCGTCAACGACGGCCGTTACACCGCCACCGCCCGCCGCTGACGGGGCTGCTGACAGCGCGTGGAGTTCTTCAATAGCGTCTTCATCTTCTTTGCCGGGTTGTGGGCGGGCACGATCAACAGCGTGGTCGGGTCCGGGACCCTCGTGACGTTTCCGGTGCTGATCGCACTGGGCTACGCTCCGGTCACAGCCTCCATCAGCAACGCCACAGGCCTCGTGGCGGGCAACGCCGCGGGCGCCTGGGGCTACCGCAAGGAGCTGGCCGGACGCCGCAGACAGCTGATCCGGCTGATGCCTGCCTCGCTGCTCGGCGGCGTCACCGGGGCGTATCTCCTGCTGCACCTGCCCGAGAAGGTCTTCCAGTACGCCGCCCCCGCCTTGATCGTCGTGGCGTTGCTGATGGTGGTCTTCCAGCCGCGCCTCCAGCAATGGGTCAACAACCGGGAACAAAACCCCGAGCACGCCATCCGCGACCGCAGCCACGGCGTCATGCTCGTGGTGCTGGTCTACCTCGCCGGCGTCTACGGCGGCTACTTCGTCGCGGCCCAGGGAATCCTGGTGGTCGGCATCCTCGGCGTGTTCATGGCCGGGACCATCCAGAACGCCAATGCCATGAAGAACATCCTGGTCCTGGGCGTGAACATCGTCGCCGCGGCCTCGTACCTGCTCTTCGCCTTCGACCGCATCAACTGGCCCGCCGTCGGGCTGATCGCCATCAGCTCCCTGATCGGCGGCGTGATCGGGTCCAAAGTGGGGCGCCGGCTCCCGCCGGCGGTCCTGCGCGGGGTCATCTTCACCCTGGGCATCGTGGCGCTGGGCTTCATGATCGCCAACCTCCTGAAATGACCGATTGAAATGACCTGCCCGTGACCTTCCACTACCTTGAATCCGCCCACGACCCCCGGGTGGCGGACTACACCCGGCTCACGGACGTGCACCTGCGCAAAATCAGGGAACCCGCGGAGGGCATGTACATTGCCGAATCCTCCCGTGTGCTGCGCCGCGCGCTGGCCGCGGGGCACCGCCCCCGGTCCTTCTTCCTTGCCGAGAAGTGGCTCGAGGACCTGTCGGACATCTTTGAGAAGTACCCCGACGTGCCGGCGTACATCGGTTCCGCCGCGCTGCTTGAGGACATCACCGGCTTCCATCTGCACCGCGGGGCGATGGCTGCCATGCACCGCCCGCCGCCCGTGCCGTTGGCGGAGTTGCTCGCCGGTGCCTGCCGCGTCGCCGTGTTGGAGGACATCGTGGACCACACCAACGTCGGGGCCATATTCCGCTCCGCCGCTGCCCTGGGTGTGGATGCCGTCCTCGTCTCGCCGCGCTGCGGGGACCCGTTGTACCGGCGCAGCGTGCGGGTCAGCATGGGCACGGTCTTCCAGGTGCCGTGGGCGCGGCTCGACGACTGGCAGGCGGGATTGGCGGTTCTCCGCGGGCACGGCTTCACGCTGGCGGCGATGGAACTCACTGCAGACGCCGTGGACCTCGACGAACTCGCCGCCCGCCGGCCGGAGCGGTTGGCCCTGGTGCTGGGCACGGAGGGAGCGGGCATGAGCGACGGCACCCTTGCCGCCGTTGACCTGGCGGTGAAGATCCCCATGCGCGCCGGAGTGGACTCGCTCAACGTAGCCGCCGCGTCGGCCGTTGCCTTCTGGGAGCTCCGGCCCCGGGACTGAGGGTCCGCTGCCTGCCGGTTGGCCCGCCTGCCACGCTGGTTCGTCGGCTCTGCGGATTTCCGCTAACATAAGTAGCTGGCTGTACTGCGCTTTCCGGCGCCAAGCGGCCATCCCATTCATACCTGGCAGCTGGCAAAATCCAGTTGTGCGAACAAAGGCCCAATTATGAAGTCTGATACACACCCGAAGTACGAAGCTGTTGTTTTCAACGACCTGGCTTCCGGCGTCAAATTCCTGACCAAGTCCACCGTGTCTTCGAAGAAGACCATCGAGTGGGAAGACGGAAACACCTACCCGGTTATCGACGTCGAAATCTCCTCCGAGTCCCACCCGTTCTACACGGGCAAGCAGCGCATCATGGACTCTGCAGGCCGCGTCGAGCGCTTCAACGCTCGCTTCAAGGGCTTCGGCGGCAAGAAGTAACATTCTTTCCCCAAGGTCTTTTGGAAAAGCCCGCACCCCTTGGGTGCGGGCTTTTTTTGCGTTCCGGATTACCCCGTTCTTGGGGCAGGATGGAAGGTATGAGCAACCCGCCTTCCAGCCCCAGCAATCCCTCCAGTGCCGACGACGGCGGACGCCACCACGGTGAGTACAAAGTCCCGGGAGGCAAACTCGTGGTCGCCGACTTCGACGTCGCGGACGGTGTCCTGGCCAACGTCTCGCTCAGCGGGGACTTCTTCCTGGAACCGGACGAGGCCCTCCCGGAGATCAACCGCGCACTCACTGGGCTGGCGGCGGACAACAGTGCCGCAGAGATAGCCGCCGCGGTGGAGGCGGCGCTGCCCCCGGATGCGGTCCTGTTCGGTTTTTCTGCCGACGCCGTGGCGGTCACGGTCCGCCGCGCCCTCGCGCAAGCGACAGGCTGGGCGGACCACCACTGGAACATCATTGCGCCCTCCGTGCTGCCCACGCACGTCAATGTCGCCCTCGACGAGGTCCTCACCGAGGAGGTCGGCGCCGGGCGGCGGAATCCGACCCTGCGCTTCTGGGACTGGGAGGAACCGTCCGTCGTGATCGGCAGCTTCCAGTCCGTCCGCAACGAACTCCATCCGGAGGGCGTGGCCCGGCACGGCATCAGCGTCGTCCGCCGGATCAGCGGCGGGGGAGCGATGTTCATGGAAGCCGGCAACTGCATCACGTATTCCCTCTACCTGCCGCAAACGCTCGTGGACGGCATCAGCTTCGCTGATTCCTACCGCTTCCTGGATGCCTGGGTCATGGCGGCACTTGAGAAGGTGGGCATCACCGCGTTCTACGTCCCGCTCAACGACATCGCCACGGACCAGGGCAAGATCGGGGGCGCCGCCCAGAAGCGGCTCGCCAACGGCGGGATGCTGCACCACGTGACCATGAGCTATGACATCGACGCCGACAAAATGGTGGAGGTGCTGCGGATCGGCAAGGAGAAGCTCTCCGACAAGGGCACACGGAGTGCCAGGAAGCGGGTGGACCCGCTCCGGCGCCAGACCGGGCTGGCCCGCGCCGAGATCGTCGCGGCGATGATGGACGTCTTCACCGAACGCTATTCGGCGACGCCCTCGGAGCTCACGGATGCCGAACTGGCCGCGGCCCGCCGCCGGGTGGAGTCCAAGTTCGGCACCCCGGAGTGGCTCCACCGGGTCCCCTGACCCCCTGCGGCCACCCACGACCCCGTCGATTGCTCCGTAACGGCCGTTCTGGGCCGTCAAAAGGACGGTTACGGAGCAGTCGATGCCGGGTTTGCGGCCAGGGCTTGTGCCGTCAGGGCCCGGTAGAGGTGGCTGCGTTGTTCAATGATGATGCGGCGCAGGGCGTGCGGCGCGTGGGCGTGTTCGGCCAGCCAGTTGTCGGTCCGGACAATGACGGCATGCCGGTCCGGCGAGCCGCCGTGCCCGTCGAGATCCTGCCCCGCAGGGTAGAGTCCGCGGACGATCCTGCTGGCGATCTCGATGCTCCGCTCCCCCCAGACCTGCTCCAGGCATTCGAAGTACGGATCAATGAAGTTCCCCAGCAGGGCCGCCGGGCCGGTATTGAAGCCGGTGATCGTGGCGCTGAGCAGCTGGTTGGACAGCGACGTGCCGTGCACAGCGGCGTCCCACGCGGCACTCTTGACGGCTGCCTCGGGCCGTGCGGCGAGAGCGGTGGCGTGGCCGGACTTGCCGGCCGCGGTGTTGTCCCGGGCCAGCTCCTGGTCGAGCTGGTCCGGCGTGGCCTGGCCGTTGGCCGCCAGGGCGTGCCAGAGGTTCCAGCGCAGTTCCGCATCGACGGCGAGTCCGTCGATCACCGTGCTGCCGGCCAGGATGCTGCGGAGCAGGTCCAGCCGGCCCGCGTCGTATCGGCTGGTGGCAGCCACGGTACGCGCCCATGCGAGCTGCTGGTCGGACCCCGGCGCCGCCGCCTGCAGGTGGTCGGCAGCGACGTCCAGGAACACGCGGCGAACCGCGTCCCGTTGGCCCCGGGGCACGTAGTGTTCGATCGCGGTGGAGGCGTTGCCGAGCACATTGAGCAGGACGCCGATCCCGGTTTCCGCCGGGCCGAAGCTCTGCACGGCGTCCACATAGAGTGACGCCGGAGTGACGGCATCCCTCGCCGAATCCCACAGCGCCGTCCAGCACAGGGCCCTCGCCATCGGGTCCCGGAGCTTGTCGAGCGAGATGCGGACGGTCGCTTCAGAGCGCGGGTCGAGCCGGACTTTGGCGTAGCTGAGGTCATCGTCATTGACGAGCAACAGGTCCGGGCGCCGCTTCCCGGCGAGGGCCGCCACCGCTGTCCGGGCCCCGCTGACGTCGGCCTCGACACTGTCCATGCGGAGCAGCTGGCCGGCCGCATCGTGGTTGTAGAGCCCGATCCGCAGCCGGTGCGGCCGCGGTTCCTGCTGCCCTGTGATCGGGTCCACGGCGTCCTGGACCACCGTCACAGTGCCCAGGACTCCGTCATGGTCCTCGATCTCGCTGGTGAGGCCCGAAATACCGGAGGTCTGGAGCCACTTCCGGGCCCATTCACCCAGGTCCCGGCCGGAAGCGGCGCTGAGCGCGGCGAGCAGATCCACCAGCGTGGTGTTGCCGAAGGCGTGGTCCTTGAAGTACTGCCGGGAGCCGGCGACGAAGGCCTCGAACCCAACGTACGCGACGAGCTGCTTGAGCACGGAGGCGCCCTTGGCGTAGGTGATGCCGTCGAAGTTCTGCTTCGCGGCCTCCAGGTCCGGGATATCGGCGACGATGGGGTGGGTGGTGGGCAGCTGGTCCTGGACGTAGGCCCACGCCTTGCGGTTGTTGGCAAAGTTCACCCAGGCCGTGTCCCAGTCCGTGGTCCGGTCCACGCCCAGCGTGCCCATGTAGTCGGCGAAGGATTCCTTGAGCCACAGATCGTCCCACCACTGCATGGTGACCAGGTCCCCGAACCACATATGCGCCATCTCGTGCAACAGCGTGTTGGCGCGCGCCTGGTACTGCGAATCGGCGGCGCGGGAAGTGAACACGTAGCTCTCCGTGAAGGTCACGAG
This sequence comes from Arthrobacter sp. 05T442, assembly GCF_056395945.1. Classification (NCBI taxonomy): domain Bacteria; kingdom Bacillati; phylum Actinomycetota; class Actinomycetes; order Micrococcales; family Micrococcaceae; genus Arthrobacter; species Arthrobacter sp. 05T442. The sequence continues at coordinate 83,487 of NZ_JBFTKM010000017.1, forward strand.
GCCCGGGTTTTCCATCGCGCCCAGGTTGTACTCCGGCACAAAGGCCTGGTCGTATTTGCCCCACGGGTACGGGTAGTCGAAGAGCCCGCTGAAGAAGTCCAGCCCGTTCTTCGTCAGCTGGAACAGCGACTCGGTGTCAAAGGAGGGCGCCATGGAAGCCCGGCAGTACAGCGCAAGCGGCACATCGAGGTCCGTGCCGTCCTCGAGCGTGCCGCGCCAGGTGTCCTCGGCCTTGAAGTATGGCCCGGCGAGGACCGTGGTGATGTAGGTGGACATGGCCCTGGTGGGGGCGAAGTCCCAGCGGCTTGTAGCCGGATCACTTGTGAGGAGCGTGCGCTCGGCTTCGGCGCCGTTGGAGGCCACCTGCCATTCCGCGGGTGCCATGACGTGGAAAGTGAATTCGGCCTTGAGATCCGGCTGCTCGAAGTTCGCGAAGACCCGCCGCGCATCCGCGGGCTCATACTGCGTATAGAGGTAGCACTGCCCGTCTGCGGGATCAAAGAACCGGTGCATTCCCTCCCCGGAGGTGCTGAAGAGCGCGGTGCCTGTGATTGTGACCTGGTTCTCGGCCTGGAGGCCGTCCAGCCGGATCCGGGATCCGTCCACGACGTCGGCGACTGCCAGGCCCTTGCCGTTCAGGAACACGCTGTGCACGTCGCCCGCGATGAAGTCCACGAAGGTGGAGGCTCCCGGTTCGTGGGCGGAGAAGGTGATGACGCTGCGGCTGGTGTAGCCGGCGGCGTTCGGGTCGGCCGCCTGGCGGATGTCAAGGGAAACGTCGTAGCTGTGGGTGGTGATCACGGCAGAGCGGATTGCGGCCTCATCGCGGCGCAGATTCTGGTTTGACACCCAGCAATTCAATCACGGCCGCGTGTGGGCGCGATCACGCGCTGCGCCCCCGGGCGGCAATCAGCGGTGCGGAAACATCAGTTGCGCGGCGGCCAGGCCCAGGCCGGCGATCAGCAGCCAGGACGCCAGCGCGGCAAGCAGTGCCCGGGCTCCGGTGTGCAGCAGCTGTCCCACCCGGACTGCAGATCCGAGTCCGAAGAGCGCCATGCCCAGCAGGACATCCTGCACCACGGCACCCGCCTCGAGCACGGCGGGGGAGAGCCATCCGGTCGTACGCAGGGCGGCCAGTGCAACAAATCCGAGGACAAACAGCGGGACAATGGGCGGGCGGTTGGCGGTGTCCGCCCCGGCACCGCTCCGGTGGTGGTAGCCGGCGGCGGCGACCATCGGCGCCAGCAGGATGACGCGGGTGAGTTTGACGACGACGGCGGTCGCAAGCGCGGTCGCGCCGGCGGTCTGAGCGGTAGCTACCACCTGGCCGACGTCGTGCACGGAGGCTCCAGTCCATGCCCCGAATGTCTCCGGGCCGAGACCAAGCGGCTGCATCAGCAGCGGCAGGACGCCGATGGCAAGGGTTCCGCACAGGGTCACCAGGGCGACCGGAAGGACCGTGTCTGGGTGCCGGATCCGGCGCACGGCCGCCATCGCGCCGATCGCGGACGCCCCGCAGATCGAAAATCCTGTCGCGATGAGCAGCGAGACATGCGGCGGAAGCCGGAACAGCCGGCTGATGACGTACGTGCCGGCGAAGGCGGCCAGTACGACACCGGTGATCAACAGCAGGGCGGCCCAGCCCAGGCCCAGGACGTCCACGAGGCTGACCTTCAGGCCGAGCACCACGATCCCGGCCCGCATCAGGTGCTTGCCGGCGGCGTCGAGCCCGCGCCGGCCGGTCCCGGCCGTCCACGCGCCTGCCCCCGGGAGGTTGGCGGCGAGAAGACCCAGCACCACGGCGACGGTCATCGCCGGGAGCACGGGAACCAGGGCATGGACGGCCATGGCAACGGCGACGGCGGCCGCGGCGCCCACCAGCCCGGGCAGAGCGGGGAACTTCTGATTCAACGAAGGCACGCACCTACCTTGCCCCACGTGCCGCAAATATCGGACATCGCCATGGCTGCTGCACGGGAGTGCCCCGGCGCGGCCATCTGCGGGCGCCTCCGGCCCTGAGTCCTCCGGCGTTCCCGGTAGGCTTGCCGGGCCCGTGAAATGATTTCGTAACGAAAAGATGGTTGGCTAGAGTCCATGTCTGACCTTTTCCAGGATTACTCAGAGGCGGCCGGCCGCACCGGCGCCTACGACGAGATGTTTACGCCCGGCCAAGAGGCCCGGAAGTCTTACGGGCAGGTTGCCGGGGCCCTTCGTGAACTCTCGCTGGCTGACGTCACCGCCCGCGCAGACTCCATGGCGCGGACCTTCCTGGACCGTGGCGTAACCTTCGACTTCGCGGGGGAGGAGCGCCCCTTCCCGCTGGACATCGTTCCCCGCGTGATCCCCGCCGACGAATGGGCGGTCCTGGAACGCGGCGTCGCGCAGCGTGTCCGGGCCCTTGAGGCCTTTCTTAATGACGTCTACGGCAAAATGGCGGTCGTGGCCGACGGCGTCATTCCCCGCCAGCTCGTCACCACGAGCGCCCACTTCCACCGCGCCGTGCACGGCTTCGAGCCGGCGGGCGGTGTCAGGGTGCACATCTCCGGCATCGACGTCGTCCGCGACGGCGAGGGCACTTTCCGCGTCCTCGAGGACAACGTGCGCGTGCCCTCCGGGGTGAGCTACGTCCTCGAGAACCGCCGGGCCATGGCCAAGGGCCTGCCCGAGGCCTTCGGCCAGCAGCTCATCCGCCCGGTCGAGGAGTACCCCCGCAGGCTTCTGTCCGCCCTGCGCAAGACGGCACCGTCCGGCGTCGACGATCCCACCGTCGTGGTCCTGACCCCCGGCGTCTTCAACAGCGCCTACTTCGAGCACACACTGCTGGCCGGTCTGATGGGCGTCGAACTCGTCGAGGGCCGGGACCTCATCTGCCGCGGCAACCGCGTCTACATGCGCACCACGGCCGGCGAACAGCGCGTGGACGTCATCTACAAACGGATCGACGACGAGTTCCTCGACCCGCTGCAGTTCCGCGCCGACTCCATGCTCGGCTGCCCCGGCCTGGTCAACGCCGCCCGGGCCGGCGGCGTCACTATCGCGAACGCGGTGGGCAACGGCGTGGCCGACGACAAGCTCGTCTACAGCTACGTCCCGGATCTGATCCGTTACTACCTCAACGAAGAGCCGGTCATCGCCAACGTCGACACGTTTCGCCTGGAAGAGAAAGAGGCCCGGGAGCACGTCCTGGACCGGCTTGATGAGCTCGTGGTCAAGCCCGTCGACGGCTCCGGCGGCAAGGGCCTCGTGATCGGCCCGGACGCGTCCAGGGACGAGCTCGAGGCCTTGCGGAAACGCATCATTGCCGACCCCCGCGGTTGGATCGCCCAGCCGGTCCTGCAGCTGTCCACCGTCCCCACCCTGTCCGGGGACAAGTTCGGCCCGCGGCACGTGGACCTGCGGCCCTTCGCGGTCAACGACGGCGACGACGTCTGGGTCCTGCCCGGCGGGCTGACACGCGTGGCGCTCAAGGAAGGATCCTTGATCGTCAACTCCAGCCAGGGCGGCGGATCCAAGGACACCTGGGTGCTGGCGGACTCGCCGCAGGTTCCGGTTGAGACCCTGCCCCGGCCCGCCATCGCCGTCCGGGAACGGGTGTCGGTCTGGCCCGTGGAGAGCAACTGGCGCGACAGCCAAAAGGAACAGCAGCAGCAGCAGCAGCAGCAGCAGCAGATTTCAGAGCCGATGGAGGTTGCCCCGAATGCTTAGCCGTATTGCCGAGTCCCTTTTCTGGATCGGCCGGTATGTGGAACGGGCCGACGGCACCGCCCGCATCCTCGACGTCCACCTGGAACGGTTGAACCACCTGCCCATGGAGGAGCAGCGCAGCGTTGCGCAGGAACTCCTCGCTGTCATGGGGGCGCGCGCGCAGAACGAGGAGTTCGGCCTCAACGAGCTGCTCAATGCCCTCGCATATGACAAGCACAGCGCCACGTCCATCGCCGGCTCGCTCGGTGCTGCGCGGGAGAACGCCCGGCGCGCCCGGGAGACGGTTTCCTCCGGGCTTTGGGAAAGCTTGAACACCACGTATTACGGACTCAACCAGCACCGCAAGGACGTCGTTGGCACCTACCGGTTCTGCAACTGGGTCCTGGAACGTACAGCCATGGTCAGCGGCCTCGCGGACACCACCGTCAGCCACGACGAAAGCTGGCTGTTCCTGGTCCTTGGCCGGTCACTGGAGCGCGCCGACATGACGGCCCGCATGCTCTCCACCCGGGACGTGCTCTCCGCTGGCATGTCGTGGGTGAACATGCTCCGGTGCGCCGGCGCCTACGAATCCTTCCTGCGGACCCGGCGGGCAGCGTTCGGGGACCAGCATGCTGCCGAGTTCCTTCTGCTGGACCGGCTGTTCCCGCGCTCGATCGTATACGCGCTGCGCGACGCGGACGACTGCCTGGCCAAGCTCGATCCGTCGGCGCAGCGTGTCGGCTTCATCAACGACGCCCGCCGGATCGTCGGCCAGGCCCGCACGTTCCTGGAATTCCACCGCACCGATGACCTCATGTCCGAGCTGCCGGAGCACATGGAGCGGGTGCAGAAGGCGGTCTCGCAGTCCTCGGACGCCATTTCCCGTAAGTACTTCAATCAGGCAGACGAACTGGCCTGGGTGGGAGAAGTTTCATGACCCGGCTGAGTATCGTCCACAAGACGGCCTACAAGTACAACAAGCGCGTGACGCTCTCCTACAACGAGGCCCGCATGACGCCGCTGACGGATCCCCAGCAGGTGGTCCTGGAGTCCTCCATGAAGGTCTCACCGTCGCAGGCCGCCCTGAGCAGTTACCGCGACTACTGGGGCACGCGCGTGACGGCGTTCGACATGCAGATGCCGCACGAGCACCTGGAGGTCCTGTCCACCACCACGGTCGAGGTGCACCGGGTGGAGAGGATCCCGGCCGAGGCGGACATCGCCGGCTGGGACGTGCTGGCCGCTCCGGAGACGCTCAACCAGTTCAGTGACTGGATTCCCCAGTCACAGCTGACCGGACCAGGCGCCGAGGTCCTTGGCATCGTCCCGGGCGTCGTCGAGGGCTGCAACCCGCACGAGGCGGCCCTCGCGGTCTTTGAGTGGATGCGCGGCGAAATGACGTACATGTTGGGCTCCACGGGCGTCACCACGAACGCGGAGGAGGCATGGAACCAGCGCCAGGGCGTCTGCCAGGACCTGGCCCACCTCGCCATCGGTTCGCTGCGCAGCTGCGGGATCCCTGCCCGCTACGTCTCCGGCTACCTGCACCCGCGTTCGACGGCGGACCTCGGCGAGACCGTCGCGGGGCAGTCGCACGCATGGCTGGAGTGGTGGGACGGCGAGTGGCGCAGCTGGGACCCGACAAACCACAAGCCTGCGGGTGACTTCCACGTCACCGTCGCACGGGGCCGGGACTACCGCGACGTGCCCCCGCTCAAGGGCATCCTGTCCGGCGGCGGGGGATCTGCCCTCAGCGTGAGTGTGGAAATCACGCGCCTCGCCTAATCAGCCCCGAACCACCCGATGCGCTCTCCGTTGTCTGAGCGGGGATGGCGGAGGCTATTCGAGGCCTGACCGGGTCGCGTCGTCCAGCGGCGTCCACCAGGTCAGGGGCGGCACCACCTTGAACCGCCGGCCGGTGACCGTGTCGGCAGTGATCCGGACGAAGTGCTCCTTCTTGCCGGCCTGCCACGGGAACAGCAACAGGCCCACAGTATCCAGTACTTCCTGCTGGTTCTTCACCGGTGCCGCCTGCCCCTTGACCACCACGCTCCAGGCAATCCCGGTGTCCGCGTCGACGCCGTCTGCTTCGACCGCCACGGGGGTGTCCCCAGTGGCTGCCTGCAGCTTGGTGCCTTCCGCCGTTCGGAAAACCAGCGTCCCGTGGTCCACCTTGTAGTTGATGGGGAAAATATCCGGATGGTCATCCACCCAGACCGCCAGCCGGCCCACTGTGACGCTGCGCAGGAGCCTCCAGCACTCATGATGATCAAGGTTCTCCACGGCGTGCGGCTGCTGGTCTCCGGGCTTCGAATCAGTACTCATGGCCGCGAGCCTATGCCCCCACGGCGCCGGACGGCTAGGGCAGAAGGTCCCCCACGCGAGCAACAAACTGCGACTTACAGCCGCTTTCCGCCCGCTGACACGGTATTCTGGCAACACGTCGTCAGCGTTGATGTGCGTCGTACTGAATTGGGGCATAGATCATGCATTCAACGGGAGAAGGCCGGGAGCAGACCGTGCCGGGCGGCATTCCCCGGACAGAGGAGTTGCCGAGCGGATTCCCGGCCCGGGCCGAAGAGCTGCTCCAGTCACAGGAACGTATGGCGGGTCTGCTCGAGGCCGTTGTCGCGGTGGCCGAGGACCTGAGCCTCAACGCCGTGCTGGAACGAGTCGTCCAGTCGGCCCGGACATTGCTGCACGCCCGCTATGGCGCGTTGGGCGTGATCGGCGACGACCGGGCGCTCAGCCACTTCATCACGGTTGGGATCGACGACGAACTGGCCCACGAAATCGGGCCGCTGCCAACGGGCCACGGAGTGCTCGGCCTGCTGATTTCCGAACCGCGGCCGTTGCGGCTGCACGACCTCAGCAAGCATTCGGAGGCCTATGGTTTCCCGGCCCACCACCCTGCCATGCAGTCTTTCCTCGGCGTCCCCATCCGGGTCCGGGACGTCGTCTTCGGGAACCTTTACCTGACGGAGAAGGAAGATGGCAACGATTTCACCGCGGAGGACGAGGCCCTGGCTGTAGCACTGGCCGCCGCCGCCGGCGTCGCCATCGAGAACGCCAGGCTCTATGACGACGCGCGGCGCCGGGCGCGCTGGCTCGAAGCCTGCATGGATATCTCCGGGCTCATGCTCAGCAGCGACCGCGACTACACCTCGGGCGGGCTGGATCCGATCGCCAGCCGGGCCCTGCAGGAGTCTGAATCCCAGCTGGCGTTGCTGGCGGCCCCGGCGGTGAACGGACCCGGGTACGTCGTCGTGGGCGTTGCCGGTGAACGCGGAAGCTTGTATTCGGGCCGGACGCTGATGCTGGACTCCCCGGTGCTCCAGGGGGTACTGGACGGGGGAGAACCCGTGCTTCTTGAGGATGCTGTAGTCCTGTTCGGTGGGATCGACGCGAGAGCCAGGGGTCCGCTGCTGGCGGTGGCCCTGAGCACCCAGGGCGCCCACCACGGCCTGCTTCTATTGCTCCGCGACAGCGATTCCGTCCGCTACGCCCGCACGGACATCGAAATGGGAGCCGTCTTCGGCTCCCACGTGGCACTGGCCCTCGAGCTGGCCCGTGTCCACCGGCTCCGCGAAGAGCTCCTGGTTTTCACGGACCGGGACCGGATTGCCAGGGACCTGCACGACCTCGTCATCCAGCGGCTGTTCGCGGCCGGGTTGAGCGTCCAGAGCCTGACCCGCTTCACCAAGGACGAGCTCGCGCTCGAGCGGATCCGCAACATCACGGGCGAGCTGGACGAGGCCATCCGGAGCCTTAGGGACACCATCTACTCGCTGAAGAGCAACAGCGGCGAAACCGAGCTGCTCAGCGGCCGCATCCGGCGGGTCACCCGGAGCTCGGCCAAGTCCATGCCGTTCGCGCCGCGGCTGACCATCACCGGTCCCGTCGACGCGGTGACCCCGGACAAGGCAGACAACGTCGTCGCTGTGGTCTCCGAAGGCCTCAGCAATGCCATCCGCCATTCCGGCGCCGACTCAATCTCGGTCTCCGTCGGCGCCATCAAGGGACGGGTCACCGTGGTCATTACTGACAACGGAACGGGCTTCTCCGATCCCGAAAAGCGTAATGGCCTGATCAATCTGGAGGACCGCGCGCGGATGCTGGACGGAGAATGCACGATTACCAGCGCGCCCGACGCCGGTACCAGCCTGGAGTGGTCCGTGCCGCTTTAGCCGAACGAACCCTTGCCGCAGCCAGCCGCGCCTACCGGACGCTGTGCGGGCGGTGGGCCTCAGTGGAACCGCTGGCGGCGGCCGCCACCGGTGACGAGGGGCTGGCGATGAAGACGGCGGCCTGGGTGCGCCGCTCGAAACCCAGCTTCGCCAATAGCGAGGATACGTAGTTCTTGACCGTTTTTTCGGCGAGGAACATTTCGGCGGCAATCTGGCGGTTCGTGAGTCCGCCGCCCACCAGCTCCAGGACCCTGCGTTCCTGGGGCGTCAGATTCGCGGTTCGGGGGTCCACGTCCTCCGCCTGCACGAGGCTGTCGACGATGCCGGCCGCCAGGCCCTCCTCGAAAAGGGATTCACCGACGGCGGCGCGCCGCAGCGCACCGATGAGGTCCGTCCCGCCGATTTCCTTCAGGACGTAGCCGCTGGCTCCGGCCAGTACCGCGCCGCGCAAAGCCTGCTCGTCGTCGAAACTCGTGAGGATGATGCAGTTCAGCGAAGGATCCACGGAACGCACATCCCGGCAGACTTCTATGCCTGTTCCGTCCGGGAGCCGGGCATCCAACACGCAGACATCCGGATGCAGGGCGGGGATCCGGCGGGTTGCTTCCACCGCGGATCCGGAGCTGCCCACGACCTGGAAGCCTTCGCCCTCCAGGAGTTCCTGCAGCCCCCGCCTGACAAGTTCATGGTCATCGAGAATAAAGACACGGATGACAGCCGGAACGCCATCGGGTGCAGAGAGACCTCCGTCTGCCCAGGCAATCATGATTCTCCTGTCCGGCCGCTTGGCGCTGCCTCGTGTGATGCCGTTCCCCTGGCCTCTGCCATTCTTCTGCACGCCGACTCACGGGGCAAGGGTCGTTGGACCTAGCCGCCGGAGTGCGGCCCGGTCCTCTGCGTGACTTTAGGCCCTAGGCGGCCCGGACCTGCGCCGCCATCCTAGGAGGGACACGCTGCCGGCGCCGCGCTGCCAGGAGTATGAACCGGGTTGCCGGGACTATGAAGGGATCAGCAATGAGTGAAGACCTTGATGTCCGGACGATCCTGGTGGGCGTGGATGGTTCTGAGGCCTCGGTGGAGGCCCTGCGCCAGGCGCAGCGCCTCGCCGTCCCGCTCTCGGCGAAGGTCGTTGCCTTGGCCTGCTGGGACTTCCCGCCGGTCTATGACGGCTACGTCGCCATGGGCATCGACGACTTCGACGTCCGGGCAGGCGAAATCCTTGCTGACGCCGTAGCAAAGGCCTTCGGTCCTGATACCCCCGCCAACGTCGGGAAGCGGCTGGTTCAGGGACACCCCCGGCGCATGCTCATCGAGGAGAGCAAGTCGGCGGACATGTTGGTGCTGGGCCGTCGCGGGCACGGGGGTTTCGGCGGGCTGCTGCTGGGCTCGGTGAGTTCCGCCTGCGTGGCACACGCACATTGTCCCGTGCTGGTTGTCCACACACCGGAAAAGGACCGCGCCGGCAACGCACCCGGTCCCGCTGTGCCGGCCGCGCGTTAGTCGAGGCCTGCGGAACGCCGGATTACAAGAGCGGGTTACGGGAGCATCAGGCTATTCGAACGTCGAGCGACGGGGGTCTGTGAGGCGGGTGTTCCACAGATCCGGTGTGTTGACCTTGAAGCGGCGTCCGGTCAGGGCCTTCGGGGCGAGGCGGACGTAGTAGTTCTTTTCGCCCGGCTGCCAGGGTTCCAGGAGAAGCGCATCCACGGCTTCCTTCTCTTCCTGGCTGTCGATCAGCTCGGCCTCCCCCCGGGCAACGACGCTCCACGCACTTTGTTCGTGGGCGTCATAACCGTCGATTTCGAAGGCCACCGGCTTGGACGTGATGGCGCCCCATAGTTTCGTACCCCCGGAGGTGCGGAAAACGATCGCGCGGCGCTCCAGCACGAAGTTCACGGGGAAGACCTCCGGATGGTTGTCCACGATCAACGCGATCCGCCCGACCGTTTCGGTGTCCAGCAGTACCCAGCACTGGTCCATGGTCAGCTTGTAGTCGGGCTCGGGCGTCGTTGTGTCCATGTAGAGACACGTTACGTACCGCCCGGGGCACCCATCAGGGCCATAAGGCCCCTAGCAGGGGCCTGCACGCCTCCGCTGCCCTACCAGGGGCTGGGCTTGTAATCCTTCAGGAAGACCCCGTACTGGTCCTCGCCGGCCTCTCCCATCACAATGGGATCGTAAACCCTGGCAGCGCCGTCAACGAGGTCCAGCGGCGCGTGGAAACCCTCCTCCATGAGGCGGACCTTGGTGTAATGGGGGCGCTCATCCGTGATCCAGCCGGTGTCGACCGCGGTCATCAGGATGCCGTCGGCATCCAGCATTTCCTGGGCGCTGGTCCGGGTCATCATGTTCAGCGCGGCCTTGGCCATGTTCGTGTGGGGGTGCCCGGGTCCCTTGTAGGCGCGGGAGAACTGGCCTTCCATGGCGCTGACGTTGACGATGTACTTGCGACTGGCAGTGGAGCGCTTCATGGCCCCGCGCAGACGGCTGACCAGGAGGAAGGGGGCAGTCACATTGCAGAGCTGGACCTCAAGCATCTCGAGCGGATCGACTTCGTCGACGACCTGGGTCCAGCTGTTGATGCCGGCGAGGTCCGGGACGAGTCCGCCCGCATCGATGGCGGTCCCGGCCGCGATGCGCTCCAGCGAGGCGGACCCGGCGGACAGGGCCAGCGAGGTGACGGCGTCACCGGCGAGCACCGGATGCTCCAGGACTGTGCTGGCCAGGGCCAGCGGGTGCTTGTCGTGGGCGTGGCCGAAAGTCACGAGTTCGGGTCCGCCGTTGGCCGCCTCCAGCGCAGCGGGCAGCGCCTCGTCCTCGGCGTCGACCAGCGGCTTGTAAGCGTTGCCCGACCGCCTGACCGTCTGGGCGGCGTTGTTGATGATAATGTCCAGCGGGCCGGCAGCGTCCAGGGAGTCCGTCAGCGCCATGACCTGGGAAGGATCACGGAGGTCGATCCCCACGATCCGCAGTCGGTGCAGCCATTCGCCGCTGTCTTCCATGGCCGCAAAGCGCCGTGCGGCGTCCTTCGGGAAGCGGGTGGTGATGGTGGTGTGGGCCCCGTCGCGCAGCAGCCGAAGCGCGATGTACATGCCGATCTTTGCCCGGCCTCCGGTCAGGAGCGCCCGGCGGCCGGTGAGGTCAGTGCGGGCGTCCCGCTTGCTGTGGCTGAAGGCGGCGCACTCGGGGCAGAGCTGGTGGTAGAACGCATCCACCTGGGTGTAGTGCCGCTTGCAGATGTAGCACGGCCGCGACCTGATCAGGTGTCCTGCCACCTCGCCGGTGGCGGACGTGGCCAGCTTGTTGCCGCGTGTCTCGTCGTCGATCCGGTCAGGGGCCGCCGTCGCCGTCCGGGCGATGACGGCGCGGTCCGCTTCCGCGATCAGGTCCCGTTTGGCGACACGGCGGTGACGCTTGACCGCCTTAAACATCTTGCCGGTGGCGCGGCGGACCGAAACGTAGTCCGGGTGCTCCTCGTCGTAGACGTGGATGGAGTTCAGGACCTTGAGGCAGGCCTGGATTTCCGCTGCGGTCAATTCAGCAGGGTTCACGACGGAAGGCAGATCGGGGGAGCTCATTGCCCCAATTTTACAGCGTGTTGGGAGCCGGGCCCGACGGCCCGGCTCCCAACACACGCAGTAGTGCTTAGAAGGCCTTCGTCGAGTGCTTGGCGGGACCGTCCACGCCCACCGCGGCGGCCTGGACGTCGCCGACCTTGTCCACGGATTCGCGAAGGTCCGGCCAGTTCTCCGTGGCGGCCCGGACGGCGTTCGGCACGACGCGCAGGTTGGCTGCGGACAGGGCGCGCTCGGCCTCGCCGGGCTCCGGCACCAGCTGCCCCTTGGACAAGACGGTGATACCGGATTCCGTGACCTTGAAGCCTCGCGCGCGGTCGAGTTCGGGGTCGAGCCCGATCGCAGCGCCGGCCGGAACCTTGACATTCTTGTCTATGATGGCGCGCTTGATGACGGCGCCCTCACCGACGTTGACCTTGTCCATCAGCACCGAGTCCAGCACGCGGCTGGACGTGTCGATGTACACGTCGTTGGACAGCACGGAGCCCTCCACAATGCCGCCGGAGACGACGACGCCGCTCGCGACGATCGAGTCCAGCGCAGTGCCCACGGTGTTGGCCTTGCCGCGGACGAACTTCGCCGGCGGAGAGATGCTCTGGCGCGTGTATATGGGCCACTCGGAGTTGTACAGGTTGAACACGGGCACGGGGGAGATGAGGTCCATGTGCGCGTCGTAGAACGAGTCGATGGTGCCAACGTCGCGCCAGTACGTGCGGTCCCGTTCCGTGGAGCCCGGGATGTCGTTGAGGGTGAAATCGTAGACCCCGGCCTCGCCCTTGTTGACGAAGTAGGGAATGATGTCCCCGCCCATGTCGTGCTTGGTGTCGAGCCGCTCGGCGTCGACGTGCAGGGCATCGACGAGGGCGTCGGCGTTGAAAACGTAGTTGCCCATGGAGGCCAGGAACTGGCTCGGATCGGCAGCGAGCCCGGGAGTGGAGGACGGCTTCTCCACGAAGGCGGCAATCTTCCCGGGGTTGTCCTGATCCACTTCGATGACACCGAACTGGTCCGCCATGTTCAGGGGCTGGCGCACGGCGGCGACGGTGGCCTTGGCGCCGCTGGCTACATGCTGGGCAACCATCTGGGAGAAGTCCATCCGGTACACGTGGTCAGCTCCGACGACCACAACGATGTCCGGGTTGGCGTCGTGGATGAGGTTCAGTGACTGGTAGATCGCGTTGGCGCTGCCAAGGAACCAGATCTTGCCCACGCGCTGCTGTGCCGGCACCGAGGCCACATAGTTTCCAAGCTGGGTGGACATGCGCCACGTTTCGGAAATGTGCCGGTCGAGGCTGTGCGACTTGTATTGCGTCAGCACGACAATTTGCAGATAGCGGGAATTCACAAGATTCGAAAGGGCAAAGTCAATGAGACGGTAGCTTCCGGCAAAGGGCACGCCAGGCTTGGCCCGGTCCGCCGTCAACGGCATGAGCCGGTTTCCCTCGCCACCTGCGAGGACAATTGCCAAGACTTTCTTTTGATGCGGCATGGTGATAGCTCCTGAACGCCTTCGTTACTCCCCAATACAGTCCGGCATGCCCGAACGTCTTCACACTAGATCAGTTCCGCCGTAACGACTACCTTGGTGCATGTGCGAATAGATATTGTGACCAAAGAATTCCCGCCGGAAATCTACGGCGGCGCCGGAGTCCATGTGGCTGAGCTCAGCAGGGTGCTGGCCCAGCGCGTGGACCTACAGGTGCGTGCCTTCGGCGCGCCCCGGGAGCCCGGGTATCACGGAGCGACGGTGACGTCCTACTCCGTACCCGAAGACCTGGGCTCCGCCAATGCCGCCATCCAGACCCTCGGGGTGGACCTGAGGATCGTTCCGGACATCGCCGGCGCGGACCTGGTGCACTCCCACACCTGGTACGCCAACATGGCCGGGCACATCGCGTCGCTGCTCCACGGCATCCCGCATGTGCTCAGCGCCCACAGCCTGGAGCCGCTGCGCCCGTGGAAGGCCGAGCAGCTCGGAGGCGGCTACGCGGTGTCCTCCTGGGTGGAAAAGACCGCCTACGAGTCCGCCGCGGCCATCATCGCCGTCTCCGAAGGCATGCGCCAGGACATCCTGCGCAGCTACCCGGAGGTGGACCCGGCCAAGGTCAAGGTGGTCCACAACGGCATCGACGTGAGCCTCTGGAACCGGGACGAGGGCGACGACGTCATCCGCGCTCTCGGAATAGACCCGGCGCTGCCCAGCGTCGTCTTCGTCGGCCGCAATACCCGGCAGAAGGGTGTTCCGTACCTGCTGCGGGCCGCCGCCAAACTGCCTGCCGACGTCCAGCTCGTGCTCTGTCTCGGGGCCGCGGACACCCCCGAACTGGCAGCCGAAACGGCGCGCCTGATCGAGGAGCTCCAGGGCCAGCGCAGCGGTGTGGTCGTGGTGGAACGGATGCTGCCGCGCAACGAACTCATCCAGGTCCTCAGCCACGCGACCGCCTTCGCCTGCCCGTCCATCTACGAGCCGCTCGGCATCGTCAACCTCGAAGCCATGGCGTGCGGGGCCGCCGTCGTGGCCAGCGCCACCGGAGGGATCCCGGAAGTCGTCCAGCACGGCGAGACCGGGCTTCTTGTTCAGCTCGAGCAGGTGACCGACGGGACCGGCACCCCGCTGGATCCGGAGAAGTTCGTCACGGAATTTGCCGCAGCCCTCACCGAAGTCGTGTCCGATCCCGAACGGGCGCGTGCCATGGGCCGGGCCGGGCGCCGCCGGGCGGAGGAGCACTTCTCCTGGGAATCCATCACGGAAACCACCCTCGAGGTCTACCGGTCGGTCCTCCCCGACGCTGCCCCCTAACGGACGAAGCAGTCAGCAAGAAACCGTCAGAACGACGACGGCGGCGCCCCGGTCAAGGGGGCGGCGCCGTCGTCGTTTGCGCCGGGCTGCTCCCGGAGCAGCACCGTCAGCTGCGGCCGGCCTTGGCGGCAAGTGCCTTGCGGGCCAGCAGGATCTTCTCGTCCACGGGAGCCGTTCCGCTGGCACGCTGCGTGCGGACATAGTCCCGGGCCTCATCCTGGCGGACCTTTTCCGCCCCGGTGGCGATCTCGGCCCGGAGGTGCTCGGGGCCGAAACCGAAGGCATCCACGAGGTCCAGGGCGTGCGGGCGGATCTTCACCAGCAGCCTGTTGATGTAGGCCCCCACGGTGCGGCCGCGCTGCATCGAGAGCCTGCCGTTCATGAGATACCAGGACAGGTTCTTCTCGATCAGCGACAAGCCGAAGAGATCACGCAGCCAGGTGAGCACCATCTTCGTTCCGGGATCGGCGACGTCGCCCAGGGCTTCCGTGAAGGCCTCCCACTGCAGCAGTTCGGCGTGCGCCTGCGCCGCTTCGATGAGTTCGTTCTGGTGCCGGTTGAAGAGGGCCGCGCCTTGATGCTGCGGCAGCCTGTTGGCGCCCTTGAGGGCGGCTCCCACCTCCGCGACCATGGTCTGGACGCGGTCGGTCAGCAGCGTGCGCTGGCTGGCTTCGTCCTTGATCGCGATGGCCGCCTTTTGTGCCGAGCCGGAGTCCGCCACGAACTGGGCTACGCCCCGCAGCCCGGTGCGGTGGATTGCCGCCCCGGTCGCCTGGCCGACCACATAGCGGGCCAGAACACCGAAGTTCACGCTCCGGAATTCCTTGGCGTAGTCGGCCAAGAGCCGTTTCGCGACGAGTTGGAGCAGCACCGTGTTGTCGCCTTCGAACGTGGCGTAGACGTCGAGATCGGCGCGCAGCGACGCGAAGCGGTTCTCGATCAGGAAGCCGGCACCCCCGCAGGCCTCCCGGCATTCCTGCAGCGTGTCGAGCGCGTGCCAGGTGCTGAGCGGCTTGAGTGCCGCAGCGAGGGTTTCCAGGTCCTGCCGGTCCTCGTCGGTGTCGTTCCGGCCGGAGAAGACGTCGTCGAATTTCCGGAGCAGCTGCTCGCTGGCGAAACTCGCCGCGTAGGTCGTGGCGAGCCGGGTGAACAGCCGGCGCTGGTGCCGCTGGTAGTCCAGCAGGACCTCCTCATCGGTATGGGACGAGGCGTTGAACTGCCGGCGCTCGGTGGCGTACTGGATGGCGGTCTTGAGGGCCAGCTTCGATGCCGTCACTGCGGCGCCGTCGAGCGACACGCGGCCCTGGACGAGGGTTCCGAGCATGGTGAAGAAGCGGCGCCCCGGGCTCGCGATGGGGGAGCTGTAGCTGCCCGCAGCGTCCACGTCGCCGTAGCGGTTGAGCAGGTTGGTGCGGGGGATCCGGACGTCGGTGAAGTGCAGGCGGCCGTTGTCGATGCCGTTCAGGCCGCCCTTGACGCCGTCGTCCTCGCCGCCGATTCCCGGCAGGAACTGCTTCGTCGCGGGATCGCGCAGCTCCAGATAGAAGGCGTGCACGCCGTGGTTAACGCCCTGGGTGACCAGCTGCGCGAAGACGACGGCGGCCAGGCCGTCGATTGCGGCATTGCCGATGTAGTCTTTCCAGGCCGCCCGGAAAGGGGTGTGCAGGACAAATTCCCCGGTGCCGGGATCGTAGGTCGCGGTGGTGGCGATGCTGGCCACGTCCGAGCCATGCCCGGTCTCCGTCATCGCGAAGCAGCCCGGGATATCCAGGCTCATGATCCCGGGCAGCCACTTCCTGTGGTGGTCCTCGGTGCCCAGGTGCATCACGGCGGAGCCGAACAGGCCCCACTGGACGCCGGCCTTGATCTGCAGCGACGGGTCCGCGATCACGAGTTCCTGGAATCCTGCGATGTTACCGCCGTGATCATCCGAGCCGCCCAGGAACGAAGGGAAAGCGCGGTGCACCGCGTTGTTCTCAACCAGGTACTTGAGCTGGCCGAACGCACGCTCGCGGTGCTCCGTGTGGGTCAGGCCCTCGGTCTTGTACAGTTCCGGCCGGGCAGCGAGCGCACGGGCGTGGCGACGGATGTCGGCCCACTTGCCCAGGAGCTGCTCACCCAGGGCTGCAACGTCGACGGCGGGAGGTTCCGTCGAGGCGCCGGGAGTGGCCGCCGCGCCCGTAGCGGCCTGGACGGAAGCGGTCTTCGGGTGGGCCGCGGGGCGGTCCGCTAGTTCAGTCATGTCGATTCCTTCTTTGGTTCTGACAGGGGGTCTGAAGCTCTGGTTCTGCAGGCAGTGGTTCCCGGTTCCGGATGACCCGGTCCCGATGACTCAGGTGCCGGCGGCGGCTGGAACGGGGAAGTGCGGTGCCCGGGGGGCCGCAGCCGGAGAGTCGGCAGCACCGGGTTCCGGAGCCCGCAGCTCCGGCGCGATCCCGAAGCACAGCCAGTCGGTGATCTGGCGCGCCATCGCCGCCTGGTCCGGTTTGGCCGGGGACGCCGGGCTGGCGAGCCATTGCTCGCCGGCATTCCGGACCAGCCCGATCGCGGCGTTCGGCCAGTAGCCGATGACGGCTTCCTTGTCCTGGCCGCCGCCCAGGTGGCTGCGCATGGGCCGGGCGATCATGTCGCTGATTGCCGCGAAGAAATGCCCCAGGGCGCCTGCCGTGGCGATCGACCCGCCGCTGCCCTCCGGCTCGCCGGGGGTGTAGCGCGTGACGAAGGTGTAGACGTTGGGGCTGGTCTCGGCCATCTGCAGGTAGGCCGACACCATGGCGAACAGGCCTTCGCGGGGTGTCTGCGCGGCCTGGGCTGCCTCCTGGATGCGTCGCTGCATTTGGCTGAGCACTACCTCGCCCACGGCCTGCTGGAGTCCTGCCTTATCGCCGAAGTAGCGGTAGAAGACCGATTTCGAGGTTCCTGCCGCGGCGGCAATTTCCTCCATGGAGGCGGCACTGCCAAGGACGTGCACTGCCTTGCGGGCCGACTTGATGAGGTGCCGCCGCCGTTCCTCGCGATGGGACTCCCAGCGGGACGCGCGTCCGTCAACGGCACCGACGGGCGCACTGTGGACGGGCACACTGTGCGTGCTCCGGCCGGCTGCGCCGGGGCCGGAGGAATCGGCGTCGGGGATGTTCACGATACCCAGCGTATCAGGTACGCTGGGTATCGGTAACCCGTTTTGATTGAAGGAGACAGCCATGCCCGTCAACGGACAGTCCGCTACCGGACCCCAGGAACCGACCCCCGCGTCCGCAGCGCGGACGGGCGGACAGGCCGGCGGTGCCGTAGCGCCGCAGCTCCGTAATGCCGTGGTGGTGGGCGGCAACCGCATCCCGTTCGCCCGGACGGGGGGTGCCTACACGAAGTCTTCCAACCAGGACATGCTCACCGCGGCGCTCGACGGCCTGATCGCACGGTTCGGCCTGCAGGACGAGCGCATCGGCGAGGTTGCTGCCGGGGCCGTGCTCAAGCACTCCCGCGACTTCAACCTGACGCGGGAAGCCGTGCTGGGTTCGGCACTGTCCGCCGAGACCCCGGCATATGACCTCCAGCAGGCCTGCGCCACCGGCCTGGAGACCGTGCTGGGCCTGGCCAACAAGATCAAGCTTGGCCAGATCGAATCGGCGATCGCCGGCGGCGTGGACTCGGCGTCGGATGCCCCGATCGCCGTGAGTGAGGGCCTGCGCGAGGTGCTGCTGGATCTTAACCGCGCCAGGAAGCTCCCCCAGAAGCTGCAGGTCCTCAGCCGCCTCCGGCCCAAGGACCTTGCCCCGGACGCGCCGAACACCGGCGAACCGCGCACTGGTCTGTCCATGGGCGAGCACCAGGCGCTGACCACGGCGCAGTGGAAGATCACCCGCGAGGCCCAGGACGAGCTCGCCTTCAACAGCCACCGCAACCTTGCCGCAGCCTACGACGCAGGTTTTTTCGACGACCTCCTCACCCCCTACCGGGGACTGGCCAAGGACTCCAACCTGCGGGCCGACACGAGCCTGGAGAAGCTCGCCTCGCTCAAACCCGTCTTCGGCAGGAATCTGGGTGCCGAAGCGACCATGACGGCCGGAAATTCCACCCCGCTGACGGACGGCGCGTCCACCGTGCTGCTCGCCTCGGAGGAATGGGCCGACGCCCATGACCTGCCCAAGCTCGCGACGGTGGTTGACGGCGAAGCTGCTGCCGTGGACTTCGTCCACGGCAAAGACGGCCTGCTCATGGCTCCCGCGTTCGCCGTGCCGCGGCTGCTCGCCCGCAATGGCCTCACCCTCGAAGACTTCGACTTCTTCGAGATCCACGAAGCCTTCGCGGGGACGGTCCTGAGCACACTGGCAGCGTGGGAGGACGATGACTTTGGCCGCACACGGCTCGGTCTCGACGGTCCCTTCGGCACCGTCGACCGGTCCAGGCTGAACGTCCACGGATCCTCACTCGCCGCCGGCCACCCCTTCGCGGCAACCGGCGGACGGATCGTGGCGTCCCTGGCGAAGATGCTGCACGCCAGGGGTGAGGTTGACGGCCGTCCGGCACGCGGACTGATCTCCATCTGCGCCGCCGGCGGCCAGGGCGTCGCCGCAATTCTTGAAGCACTCTAGGGGGACCGCGTGACAGATAAATACACCCAGTTCGTGAGCCGGGGCCCGGGCAAGGACCTGGCCCGCAGGCTCGGGCTGCCGCAGCCGGTGGCCCTGCGGCGCCACCAGCCGGGCCGGCCCCTCCTGGAAGGCCCGGTGCTGGTGCAGGGACACACCACCGGCGCCGATGACCTGGCCGCAACCCTGCTGGCATGGAACCTGGACGTCCGCCGCCACGCAGTACCCAGGGAAAAGCTCGGCGCCATTGTCCTCGTCCTCGACGGGCTGGCCCGTCCGGAGGACCTGGAAAAACCGGTCCTGACGGCGGCCGCTTCACTGCGCGACCTTGCCCCCAACGGCAGTGTCATCACCGTCTCCCGGACGGCGGCGGGCGCCGACGGGCCTGCGGCTGCCGCGGCGCGGCAGGGAGTGGACGGACTGCTGCGGTCGCTGGCCAAGGAACTGCGCGCCGGGGCCACAGGCAACGGCATCCTGCTTTCCGACGCTGCCACCACCACGAGCCCGAGCGCCCTGGGCGCACTGCGCTTCTTCCTCTCCGGCCGGTCCGCGTTCGTGGACGGCCAGTTCCTCACGGTCACCTCGGGCGCGGGCGAATTGCCGGCCGACGACGGGAAGCCATTGGCCGGCCGGGTCGCCGTCGTGACAGGGGCCGCGCGGGGGATCGGCGCCGCGATTGCCCGGACGCTGCACCGCGACGGCGCGACCCTGATCGTCGTCGACGTCCCGGCCGCCGGGGACCACCTTGCACAAGTGGCCAACGCGGTCCGCGGGACGGCACTGCAGCTGGACATCAGCCGCGAGGATGCAGGGCAGCGCATCATTGAGCATGCGGTGGCGCGCCAGGGCCGCCTGGACATCGTGGTCCACAACGCCGGCATCACCCGTGACAAGCTGCTTGCCAACATGGACCAGGGCCGCTGGAACTCCGTCATCGCGGTGAACATCGCCGCGCAACTACGGATCAACGAGGCACTCCTTGCCTCGGAGCACTTCCGCACCTCGCCGCGGATCGTTTCCGTCGCCTCCACCAGCGGGATCGCCGGGAACCGCGGGCAAACCAATTACGCGGCCTCCAAAGGCGGCGTCATGGGCATGGTCCGGGCCACGGCACCGCTGATCGCCGCGCACGGGGGCTCCATCAACGCCGTCGCCCCCGGCTTCATCGAAACCGAAATGACCGCCCGGATTCCCTTCGCCACCCGCGAAGTGGCGCGCAGGCTCAACTCGCTGCAGCAGGGCGGCCAGCCCGGAGACGTCGCTGAGGCCATCGCGTTCCTGGCCAGCGACGCCGCCGGCGGGATCTCCGGCGAGGTCCTCCGCGTCTGCGGGCAGAACCTGGTGGGGGCATGACCGGTCCCCAGCCCGTCATCCTGGGCGAAATGCCGTCCCTCTCCAAGCTGTACGTCAACGCGGCCGCGACAGTGGCCAGGCGGCGGATGCTCGGCATCCACGGGGGCACCGGACTGCCGGAGGCCAGCCATGAGGTCCGGGGCGTGAACGTGGACGTCGCCAACCTCACGGCCTATCAGCACCTCGTCGGGGAGACTGCAAGCGATGTGCTTCCGGCGGGGTTCATCCACGCCCTCGCCTTTCCCCTCGCCATGAGCGTGATGAACCGGGATGATTTTCCGTTGCCGCTGTTGGGCATGATCCACCTGGCCAACAAGGTGGTGCAGCACGCGCCCGTCCTCTTCACTGAAGCACTTGATGTGCGTTCCTGGGTGGAGAACCTGCGCGGCCACCGTGCCGGCACCCAGCTTGACGTTGTGGCCGAGGTCCGCGGGCCGGGGGAGGAAGACCTCCGCTGGCGCGGCGTCTCCACCTACCTGTCCAAGGGCGTGTTCCTGCCCGGGATCGACAAAGCCTCGGCAGCTCCGGCGCCGGCGACCTTTTCAGCGCCGGATCCCACGGCCCTCTGGCGGCTGGGAGTCGACACGGGACGCGCGTACGCCGCAGTTTCGGGTGACTTCAACCCCATCCACCTGAGCGTCCTTACGGCGAGGGCCCTCGGAATGCGCCGGTCCATTGCGCACGGCATGTATCTCGCCTCAAGGGCCCTGGCCGATGTGGGGGCAGCCAAGGGCGAAGCTTTCACCTGGGATGTAGCCTTCGACGCGCCGGTGTTCCTGCCCACGGGCGTGGCGCTGGACATCAGCACCATCCAGGATGCCGGCGGCGCGTGGCGGCGGTCCGACTACGTTGCTTGGAACCCGCGGTCGGGGCGCAAGCACTTCAGTGGAGCGGTTTTCGCCCTGTAGCGGCGTGCTTCCTGCACCAAGCACCGGCCGGCCGGCCGGCGGCGGCGATCTTCGGGATGCCGCCGCCGTGTGGCGGGCGCTATGCGCGTGCGGTCTTCACCACGCGCAGCATGCGGTGCAGGCTCAACAGGATGGACTCGACCGCGCTGGGCCCCTCGCTCGGCACATCCTCCTGGGCTACCCGGGCTGTGAGGGCATTCACGGCCGCATCAGCGGTTTCAACGAGTTCCCCCTGCCGTTCAACGCTGTCCTCTTCGATGGCGCGCAGCACATCCCCGGTCGCTGACATGGCGTCGGCCAGCGGCCCCGCGTACTGGTCCGGCACCACGAAGGGCGTGTCCGTGGCCCAGATGACATCCGAAAGGACCTGGGTGACGTCCTGGACGTGGAATGTCAGTTTCTCCAGGTCCCTCAGGTTCCGGTAATCCTGTTCCACGTCCCGGGGATAGCGCCGCCGTCGGGGATTGGCGCGCCTGCTGGCGTCGGCTTTCTGCACCGCGAGGCGGACCGAGCGGGCAGAAACCGCGAGCTTCTCAGACCGGCCTGACCAGTCTTCGTGTTCCGGCGGCCAGCTCTCTTTCAGCGCCTTGCCCATGTCCCAGAGCTGCTGGGCCAGCGCGAGCCGCAGTTCGGCGATGCTGAGCGCGGCGGCCCGGAAATGCAGCGGAGGGAAGACAAGGAAGTTCACGAGGATGCCGACCGTCACGCCGACCCCCATCTGGAACAGGTAGCCGAAGGAGAATTTGTCCGGGTTGTGCCCGCCCACCAAGAGGACCAGCAGCGCCGCTGTCGGAATCCAGTCCCCGCCGGATCCGAGCCGCGGCAGTCCCGCGAGGACCACACCCAGCGCCATCACGACGGCGACCGTCAGCGGGGAGGGACTCCCGAGGACGAACAGCATGAATGCCAGGCCGATGCCCAGCCCCAGCCCCACAAGCGTCTGCAGGCCTTGCCGCACGGATCCTGCCACGTTCTCGTACATGACCACGAGGGCGCCCAGGGGGGCGTAATACGGGTAGTCGGCTGCCGATCCCGGCATGAAGGGGGCGAGGAAGAACGCAATCCCCGCCGCCAGCCCGGCCTTGGCTGCCAGCTGCAGGCGGGGCCAAAGAAGCGCCGAGGAGACGCTGGCGCTGACGATCCGCCCCGCTTTCCGGGTCAGGGACGGTATCTTGGTCGTTTCCTCTGCGCTGTTCATCCCGGCCCACCCTAGGCGGGGAAGAATGGTGCTACAAGTGGACGAACTCCGGGCCTGCGGCCTGCGCCGCCTGCCTGACGGCGAGTGAGAGGCGCTGCGCCCGACCGCCGGTGCGGCCCTCTTCGCTGCGCAGCGGCACGTACCCGAAGCCAAGGCCATAGGAGGGATCCGCAAACCCGAGCGCCGCGCTGGCACCCTCATGGCCGAAGGCCCGACGGCTGCCGAAGTTTCGTCCCGGCTGCGGCTTCATGAACACCACAGCAAAGGCGTTGTTCTGCGGGTCCAGCCAGGGCGCCCCGCCGTCGTCGTAGAGGACGTTGCGGTAGCGCGGTTCCTGGTCCTCGGGCAGTCCCAGGAAGAAGTCGACGCCGAACGGCCGGCGCCGGCAAAGTCAGGCGCCGCGTACCCGGCAGAGCCTGCCGCGGGTGGGAGGGACTGCCCAGGGGTCGTGTCGGCGGAGGATTTCATGGCACTACCCTGGCCACCCCGGCCCCGTCTCCGGCCGTCTTCTCAACGGGCGCCGTGCCCGGGCGCGACCTCCTCGCCGGCCCGGACCGGCCCCGGCGGGGTACCGTCGCCGAACGGCCGGCCTCCGAGCGCCGCGCGGCCGTGTTCCGTGAGCCAGTTCCCCAGCTCCGGTCCGCGCGGGACGATCCCGGTGGGGTTGATGTCCTCATGGACGATGTAATAGTGCTGCTTGATCTGCACGAAATCGATCGTGTCGCCGAAGCCCGGGGTCTGGAAGAGGTCCCGTGCATAGGCCCACAGCACAGGCATCTCGCTGAGCTTTTGCCGGCCGCACTTGAAGTGTCCGTGGTAGACGGCGTCGAAGCGGGCCAATGTGGTGAAGAGCCGGACGTCCGCCTCGGTAATCGTGTCGCCCACAAGGTACCGCTGGCCGGAGAGCCGTTCTTCCAGCCAGTCCAGGGCCGTCCAGAGCCGGTCATAGGCGGCGTCGTAGGAGGCCTGGGAGCCGGCGAAGCCGCAGCGGTAGACGCCGTTGTTCACCTCGGTGAAGACCCTGCGGTTGACGGCGTCGATCTCCCCGCGGAGGTGCTCCGGATACAGGTCGGGGGCGCCGGGCCGGTGGTATTCGGTCCACTCGGTGGAGAAGTCCAGGGTGATTTGCGGGTAGTTGTTGGTCACGACCTGGCCGGTCGGGACGTCGACGATTGCCGGCACCGTGATGCCGCGGGGATAGTCCGGGAAGCGGCGGAAGTAGGCGTCCTGGATGCGCTCGATGCCGAGGACGGGGTCCCTGCCTCCCGGATCGAGGTCGAACGTCCAGGAGCGCGCGTCATGGGTTGGACCGGGCTGGCCGAGAGAGATCACGTCCTCGAGTCCGAGCAACCGCCGCACGATGACTGTCCGGTTCGCCCAGGGGCACGCGCGGGCAGCGACCAGACGGTACCTTCCCGGTTCCACACGCCAGCCGGGCTCGCCGTTGCGGCCCTCGGCCCCCGTTTTCGTGATCCGGTCCTCGATGTAATTCGTGTCCCGGGTGAACTCCGCCCCGCCCGTGACGTAGGCGCCTTTGGTGCTGAAACCGGGGTCGTCAGTGTGCGTTGTCTTGCTGTGGCTCATGGTCCCAGCCTATGCCGGGGAAGGGCCGCCGCCGAGCAGGACAGCAAGGACCTGTGCCATCGGCTGCCACGCAACCCACCAGGATCCCGCCACCACCGCGGCGAAGAAGAGAATCCAGATGGCGGCGGGAACAGATGTGGCCCGGTAGAGCAAGAACGCGTCCGAGGTCGGAAGCCGGTCCCGGTGCCGCAGGTGCACGTTGGCCAGCTTGCCGAGGTCCCGGACTGCGGCCACAAGAAGCGCCAGGCCAAGAACGATCATTACGTGTCCGTTGAACTCCGGGGGTACGAACAGGACAAGGAGCCCCGCGGTCAGCACCGCGGCGGCCGTGATCAGGATGCCGATGCCGTTCCGGAGGAACACGAACGAGGCCAGCAGGACAAGCGTGCCCACGGACATCGCAGCCGGCCCCCAGCCGTTGAAGCCGCACCACACCATGGCGGCGCCAACAACGGCCGGCACGGGGTAGCCCCAGAACGTGGACCAGACGGCGGGCAGGCGTCCCCTGCTGTACGTCGTGGTGGTGCCGGAATGGTCCAGACCCAGGCGGATCCCGCCGAGGCGCTGACCCGTCATGAGGGCGGCGAACGCATGGCCCAGTTCATGGGTCACCGTCGCGAACAGTCCAAAGTAGCGCCACGTGATACGGGGCAGGGACACAGCAACGGCGAGAAGGATCACCACAGTCAGCTCGGTTCCCGTGACGTGCGGGCTGGGAGAATGCGTGAACCCGGCGAGGATCCGGTCCCACCAGGCCCCGGCAATGTTGTCGGTGGCCGCGGTAGTCATGGCCTGCCCGCCGAATGCTCGATGCAATAGGGGGTCCAGGGCCTGGCCTCGAGCCGGCCCTCCGCGACGGGTCCCCCGCAGACGGCGCAGATTCCATAAGTGCCGTCCGCTATCCGGGCCAGGGCCGCCTCGATCTGGGCCAGCCCCTTCCTGCTCTGCTCCAACAGCGCAGAGGCCTGGGAGAGCTCGAATGCGATCGTGGCACCCTCCGGATCGTGTTCGTCGTCGACGTTGGAGTCCTGCCGTGCGGCGTTCACCGAAGTGATGTCCTGGCGGAGTGCGGGAAGGAGGGCAAGTTTCCGGTCTCGCTCCGCGAGCAGGAGGATCCGGAAGTGTTCGACGTCAACCATAGGCTGCAAGGCTAACGCGGACCGCGCGTCCGCGTCGAAACTGCGGGACAAAGAAGCAGATGCAGGGCGCTGCAGGACAGGGAGGGGGTCGAAAGACCCGTTTGCCGGTGCACAGCCGGCCCTAGAGTGGAAAGAGGCCTACCTTTCCCGGAACAGCCACTCTTCACAGCAGCACCAGGGGGTCGCCATGGACGAGCCACGGGCCGCGGCTGCAGCGCCCGGGGATGCGCTGCCCAGGGACGCGGACGACGAAGTCCGCGCCCTTGCGGCGGTCGAGAAACACCACGCCACGATGCTGCAGCGTTTGGACGCCTTGGCGAAATCCCTCACGCACGCCGTCAAAGCGGCAGACGCTTTGGCGGAACACGCTGCCCACGAAATTCTCCTCGAGTGGTGCGAAACGGAACTCGTCCCGCATGCGCTCGCCGAGGAGGGTCCGCTGTATGGCGCGCCGCAGGTGATGCCCGAGGGCCGGCTGCTGGTGGAAAGCTTGCTGGCCGATAACCAGGTGATGGTTGCCCTGGTCGACGATCTCCGCCCGGCCCGGGGCGTGGATGCCGCGGTCACCGCCGGGGCCCTCCGCCGCATCTTCGCCCTGCACCTGGATAGGGAGAACCGGCTTCTGCTGCCGTTCATCACATCCACCCCGGGGCTTTCACTGGCCGCAGCAGTGGAGGGGCACGAGGAACTGGTAGGCGAATCCCACATCCACGGGGAGGGCGCGGACCGCCGCGGCAGCGTCTAGAGTGGGCCCATGGCGGACCCTACGCACCACGATGACGCGCATCTCGCAGGCGGGCTCCTGCACGAGCTGGCAGCGGCCCACGGCGTCGGAACAAGCTACTGGGGCTGGGACGGCGTCGAACGTTCAGTGCCGGCAAGCACCCTGCACGGGGTGCTCGCGGCGCTGGGCATCCCCTCCCACGGCACCGAGGAGATGCAGCGGTCCCTGCACGAGGCCCGGCTGGCGCCGTGGCGGCGCATCCTTCCCCCGGTTCTCGTGCTGCGGGAAGGCCAGGAGATCCATGTTGATGTCCACGTCCCGCACGGAAGCGGGGTCTCCGTCTGGATTGATGCCGAGGACGGCAGCAGGCACGACGCCGCCCAGCGGGAGAACTGGGACGAACCCACAGAGGTCGACGGCGTCCTCACCGGACGCGCGACCTTCGCCGTTCCGGACCATCTCGCCCTTGGCTGGCATACCCTGCGGGCAGACGCCGGCGGCGTGCTCGCCGAGTGCCCGCTCGTCGTGACCCCGCGGCAGCTGCGCACCACCGGGCAGCTGGCGGGACGGCGCCACTGGGGGCTGACGGCCCAGCTTTACTCCGTCCGGTCCTCACGGTCGTGGGGGATCGGCGATTTCACGGATCTCGCGGACCTTGCCACCATTTCGGGGCTGGAGGGCGCCGGTTTTGTCCTCGTCAACCCCCTCCACGCCGCAGAGCCGGCCCCGCCGGTGGAGGATTCCCCGTACCTGCCCACGACACGGCGCTTCTTTAACCCGCTCTACTTGAGGGTGGAGGAGGTTCCCGAGTACGGCTACCTCGACGCCGCCGGGCGGAGCCAGGTGGCACGGCTGGCCGGGGGATTCCACACGGCCAACCGGTCACCGGAGTTGTTGGACCGGAATGCGAGCTACGGGGCTAAGCTGTCCGCCCTGGAACTGATCTTCAAGATCCGCCGGGACCCGGCCCGGGCCCGGCAGTTTGCAGCGTTCTGCGCCGAACAGGGGCCAGGGCTCGACGATTTTGCCCTGTGGTGTGCGCTTGCCGAAAAACTGCCACCACAGGCCCCGGAGTGGGCGGACGCGGCCGCCTTCCCGGGAACGCCGTACTGCGCGGAGCAACGGACTGCGCTCGCGGACAGGATCGAATTCCACCGCTGGCTGCAATGGTGCTGCGACCAGCAGCTGGAGTCGGCGCAGCGCTCGGCCAGACAGTCAGGCATGGAAATCGGCGTCATCCATGATCTGGCGGTCGGAGTAAAAATCGGCGGCGCCGACGCCTGGACACTTTCGGGCGTTCTGGCGAAGGGCGTCACCGTGGGGGCGCCGCCGGACATGTTCAACCAGCAGGGCCAGAACTGGACCCAGCCACCGTGGCATCCCGGCCGCCTCGCCGAATCCGGCTACGCCGCCTACCGCGACATGCTCAGAACCGTGCTCCGCCATGCCGGCGGGATCCGGGTGGACCATATCCTGGGCCTGTTCCGGCTGTGGTGGATCCCGGCCGGGGCGGGTCCCGGTCAGGGCACCTACGTCTACTACGACCACGAGGCCCTCATCGGCATCCTTGCCCTGGAGGCCCAGCGCGCCGGGGCGGTTGTGATCGGCGAGGACCTCGGCGTGTTCGAGCCCTGGGTCCGGGACTACCTGGCCGAGCGGGGGATATTTGGCACCTCAATCCTCTGGTTCGAACATGACGCGGATGGCCCGATCCCGCCGGAGCGGTACCGCCGGCAGTGCCTGACCAGCGTCAACACCCATGATTTGCCTCCGACGGCGGGCTACCTGGCCGGTGAACACGTCACCCTCCGTGAATCGCTGGGACTGCTGCAGCGTCCCGCCGACGAAGAACGCGCCGAGGCAGCTGCCGAGCAGGAAGCCGTCCTGGCGCTCGTCCGGGAACGCGGACTCCTGCCGCAGACGGGCCGCCCGGACGTCCGGTCGACGGTGGAGGCCCTGTACGCGTTCACGGCGCTGTCGCCGTCCTCGCTGCTCGGAGTTGCCCTCGTCGATGCTGTGGGGGAGACGCGCACCCAGAACCAGCCGGGTACCAGCACGCAGTACCCGAACTGGTGCATCCCGCTCGCGGGACCCGGCGGACCCGTCCTTCTGGACGGCCTGTCCGATATCCCGTCGTTCCGCGACCTCGTCGGGACCGTCCGGACAGCCCTCCATGCCGAAACTCGAGACGGGCGGACCGGAAGACCGACACTGCTACCGCCGGAAAGCCATGACACATAGTGCCCAGTCCCGCTAGCATGATCCGATGAGGCGAATTGGTGGACGCGCTCTCGCCGGCGGCTTTGCGTTGGCCCTGTTGCTGGCGGGTTGCACTCCGTCACAACCGGACCCTCCCCAGCCCCCGACTCCGTCACGTTCGAGCCAGCAGGCAGCCACCCCGGACACGAGTGACCCGCCGTCCTCCGCGGAGTCCTCCCGGCCGCCGTCGTCCCCTGCTAGCGTCGCGCCGACGGCGCCCCCGCATGCCGCCCAGGGGGCCGGCACCGGGATCGACCACATCGTCATCATCGTCCAGGAAAACAAACCCTCCTCACAGATCCTGGGCGGCAACGAGGCCCCCTATTTCAACAAGCTCGCGGGCGAGAACGCACTGGCCAGGAATTACCAGGCGATCATGCACCCGAGCCTGCCCAACTACCTCGCCCTGACCAGCGGCACCAACGCCGGGATCACCAGCGACTGCAAACCGAAAGACTGCACGGCAGCGGTGCGGAACATCGCCGATGAGGTCTCCAGTTCCGGACGGACCTGGAAAATGTACGCCGAGGGAATGCCTGCGCCGTGCGGGGCAGAGAACTCCGGACGGTACGCGGTGAAGCACAATCCCTTTATGTACTACCCCTCCGTCACGTCGGACAAAAACTCCTGCGCCGCGCATGTGGTGCCTTCGATCGGGTTGGACCAGGACCTGGCGTCCGCTTCAAGTCTTCCGAACTTCGTCTTCATCAGCCCCGACCTGTGCAACGATACGCACGACTGCCCTGTCCGCACCGGAGATGACTGGTTGTCCACGCAGGTCGGTAAGATTCTGGGCTCGCCCGCGTTCACGACCCAGAACTCCCTGCTGGTGGTCACGTGGGACGAGGGCAGCGGTAAGGACAATCGGGTGGCCACGGTGTTTGCCGGGCCGGCCGCCCGTAAGGCGTTCAGCTCCGATGCTGCGTACAGCCACTACTCCTTGCTCCACACGATCGAGGAAGTGTGGGGGCTGCCGGCCCTGACGGACAATGACCGGAACGCTCCGGTCATGACCGAACTGCTCAAATAGGCACAGTCCCCCGGGCTGCCCGCGCCGAGGTCAGGGCCGCTGGGATGCCGCGGCGGCCGGGTCAAGATCGGACAGCGTCAGTGGATGGGCGGGTGCTCCTGGGAAGGGAAAGCTGGCCGTGACCGCCAGATCCGGACCCACGTGCACCAGTTCACCAGCCTCCACAGGTCGCCACGCCGGGTTGTGATCCATGGGTTCGGTGGCGATCAGGACATGCGAGGAGCCGGCGAGGTCTTCACTGCGTGCGTGGATACGGTGGCTCCGGGCGTCCAGAGGCGCTGCCGGGCCGTGGACACGGGCGGGGTTCCGTTCCAGGATGTGCAGCTCATGAGTGGCCGGGTACCTGACCGCCCAAAGATCCGTCGCCGTCGTCACGATGAGGTTCAGGCTCAACACCGGCAACTCCTTGGCGACCCAGGTCACGGCACGGGCGATGCCTTCTCCGACGTCGCCGGCAGCCCTGCGGCTCTCGGCGGTGATGAGGGCGAAGAGCCGTTCGCTGTCCGTCTGGCCGTGCACGAGGTCCCCGACACCCAGCGTGGCCAGCCGGTGCTCGAGCCGTTCCAGGCCGCCAAAGGCGCCGTTGTGCGCGAACAGCCGGCCGTCCTGCTCAAACGGGTGCGTGTTGGCCAGCGTGTGTGCGCCGATACTGGCATATCGGACGTGGGCAAGGAACGTCGTGCTCTTCAGGTCCCGCGCCTCGCGGGCGAACGCATGGTCCTCCCAGGCGGCCAGCGGCTGCTTAGCCACATGGGCTGTGCCGTCGGCGTCGTAGGTGCCTATGCCGGCCCCGTCCGGCTCGCGCCGGCTCTGGTCTGACAGGCTGTCCGGAGCGTCCAGCAGCCAGAACGTGGCCCGGACCGGCAGGGGACCGGCGTGCAGGCCGAACAGTCGGCACATAGGGACTCCCTCGCGTGTTGTTCGCTGGCAACGCCAGATGCCACCATCATCGCCGATGCGGGCCCGGGGGCTCGGCAATCGCCGTCGCACAACAGTCTGCCCGATGATTCGAAAACTGCGTCACGACAAGACGGGCCATAAGTCCCTTATCCCGGTCCCTGAACGATGGATAGTGTGTTCAGGGATCGGACGTGGACGCCACACTGCGGCGCACGGCGAAGAAAATCCAAATTCCCGGGGGGCGACCGTGCCTGAACGCGATGCACACGGTCCGATCAGTGGGGCGTCAGGCGCCCTTGCCCGGAGTGTAATAGTTGTGCACCTCATGGAACGACATTGTCGGAGGCCCCGCAAAACCGGCTTTAGCGCTGAGGGGCCCGAGCTTTTCCTGAGCGAAGGCATCGAACTGTTCGCGGCTCTCCCAGACATCGGTGACTTGCAGCCCCTTGTCGGTCATGGTTGCCCAATGGGAAATGGATCCTGCGGGGCCCGGACCACCTGCGGTGAGGCCCATCAATCTGTTGATCTCGTCGTACTGCTCGAGGGTGGTGCCGTCGAACTCCATGATGATCGCAACCGCCATGACATGCTCCCTGAGGCGTGCAGGCTCACGAACGGTGGCCTGCGAATGGATGGGTACGGCCCTGTCTACGCCTGGTTTCCCAGTTCCGTCAACAGGCAGAAACCAGGCGGCCGCCCGGACCTACAGGGCCGTGCGCGGAGACACAAAGAAGGCCCTGGAATCAGGGCCTTCTTTGTATTGTGCGCGGACGGGGACTTGAACCCCCACTGAGGATGGTTTTTCGGCTGATTTTCGAAACTAAGCCCGTCAACACGCGGGACCGGCCATGACCGGTGGACCGCCTCCAGCGACTTTCGCTCGTTGTCATCCTTCGTTGCTGGAGGGCAGGTCCCGTGTTCCACAGGGCGTGTAGGGAGCGCCTGCGTCTGCGCCCGACGTTGAGTGTCCGGGGCGCCAGCGCCAGAGGGTCGGGCATGACGATACGGGCAGCGTCGGCGAAGGGCAGTCACGGACCGGGCAGGTAGTAGATTCCGGAGGTTGAGTACCCGTTGACGCCCGCCATCAGGACCGCAACAGGCAAATCGAGTACACGTTACTCGTGTACCTGTGTAGCGCACTTCGTAGGTTGGGGTTACTGGGTCTCCAACTGATACGAAGGTCTCGCATCATGTTCACTTCAAATGCTGTTGCCTCAATCTCTGTTGCTGCAGGCAACTCTAATAATCGTGATTCCGAGGTCCCGGACGGGGCCAAGGGGAAGTCCCGCCCCGCGTGGTGCCGGCAGGACCTGGTCGAGGACATTCTCGGCTCCCTGACCGGCCAGGGCTCACCCGGCGGCTCCTGCGGCGCGGTGGTAGTTGGGGCGCCGGGAGTGGGCAAGACCTTTCTGGCCCGAAAGGCGCTGGAACGGCTGGACGACGGTTACCTGGTGGTGCAGGTAAAAGGCAGTTCCATCTCGGCGTCGACGCCTTACGGCGCCCTTCGACCGCTGCTCACCGACCTCGAAGAAGGATGCGCCGAACATCCGCTTAGGGTGGTTGCCGGGCTTGCCCGGTTGCTGCGGGATCGGGCAAAGGGACGCAACATCGTCCTGTTTGTGGACAATGCCGAAGGCCTGGACGAGCTCGCCGCGCTCGTCATCAACCGGCTGACGGTCCATGGAACGGTCCGCCTGCTGGCCACGGGAGAGGATCTGCTGGCGGCCCCGGGCGACCTGGTCTCGCTGTGGAAGGACAGACTGATCGGACGGACAGACGTCGGCGCCTACAGCCTGGCCGAGGCAGTCCAGTGGCTGCGCAGCTTCTGCGCAGCCGAGGTCTCAACTGCGGCAGCGGCGGCCTTCTGGAATGCCAGCCGCGGAAATCCGCGGGTGTTCGAACTGATCCTGCGCGATCAGATTGACGCCGGCACCTTCATTGAGGACGACGGTGTCTGGGTGCTGACCAACAGCACATTCGTATACGGCGCAAACTCCAGGGACGCCGTCAGGGCCTGGGTCAACCCGGAGTCCGAGGCGGAGCGACAGGTCCTGGAGCTGCTGGCACTCAGCGGCGGAATGCCGTTGAACACGCTCCTGCGCCTGTGCAGTGCCGAAGCCCTCGATTCCCTCATCGGGAGGGGCCGCCTCGACGTGGCAAGTGGCCGGCGGCCCCTTGTCCGACTCTCGAACCCGCTGGCGGAGCGCGCGATCCGCCAACGCGTCCCCAGCGGCCGAAGCAGGGAGCTGTGCCGGCTCGCTGCGGTGACCCAGCGCGCAGCTGACAGGTCGGCCGCGGAAGCCCTGGAGATGGCGCGGTGGGCCCTCGACTGTGGGGAGGCCTTGTCCGCCCAGGAGGCCAGGGATGCTGCCCGCCTGGCCAATTTCGCCGGTCAGCCGCAGCAGGCCCTGAGGTTCGTGGAGCTCCTGACACCGCCGGAACGTGGAACCGCTTTGGCCCTTCAGGCCCGGGCGTACGCAGCCTTGGGGGAAGTCGCAAAGGCCGAACAGCTCTTGTCCCCGGATGCCCTTGATGCCATGGACCTTCCGCTGGGCTGCTGGGTTGAGACGATGCTGGTGCGCTGCTCCGTCCTCGCGGCCCGTCCAGGCCGCGGACCGGAAGCGCGGGCCGCGTTGGACCGGGTGGAGGTCCGGCTGAACGGACCTGAAGCCGCCTCTAGCCAGGGTGCTGCCGGCATCGCCGCGCTGCGGGAGGACCTCGCCCTGGCCACGGCCGAACTGGACCTCGGCGAGGGCAGGTACCGGCAGGCGACGGATGCGCTGAGCCGGCTCTATCCTGCGTGCACGACCAGAGGGAAGACTGTGCATGCTGCGACGCTGTTATGGCAGGCCTGGACGATTGGGGGACGTCATGCGGACGCCCGGGCCCTTGTCCTAGACGTGCAGATGCGCTTCACCGCGGAGGAGCTGGCGGCAGTCAGCGCCCGGTCCACGGACCAGGCGCTGATATGCGTCCTCCTTGGGGCGGCCCCGGATCCCCAGCTTCGCCGTGGCCCCGAGGCAGAGCGGTTCGGCGACGGGATCGCCGTCGTCGCCGTTGCATTGACCGAACTCGCGGAGGGGGCCCTGGACGCGTACTGCGGACGGGCGGAGCGCGCGCTGCAGCGGCTGTTGCCGGCACACAGTCAGCTGGGGCAGCTGGATACGTCCGGGGCGCAGGCTTTGGCCAGTGCCGCGATCGCCTACTGCTACGCCTTGCTCAGGGAAAACGACAAGGCCCTGCAGTATCTGCGTTCCGTGGAGCTGGACGGCCGTTGCCCGTCGCAGCTCTCCTTGAGCGTGCGTTCGTTCTTTCAAGTGCTCGCCTCTGCCGAGCTGGCGTCCAAAGAAAAAGCCGGTGTGCGGCTGCTGGGACTCGCCGAGGAGGAACGCCGACGCGGTGCGAAACTCCCTGAGCTGGTCTTCCTCTGCGCTGCTGTGCGCCACGGCTGTCGGGGCGCCGCCGCGCGGCTGGTCGCGGCGTCCGCTGCCGTCCAGGGGCAGTTCGCAGACGCCAGTCGCCTGTTCGGAACGGGCATTCTGGAACAGGACAGCGCCGTACTGTTGGAGGCCGCTGAAGCCGCCGCCGGCATGGGCGATGACCTGTTCGCCAGGGACGCCGCCCGGGAGGCCCAGAGGGTTGCCGACGCGGCGGGGGACCGGGCTGCGGCCCGCGCGGCCAGGCGCCGGATCAGCAGCAGTGTCCAGAAACTGGGCGTCATGCCGACGGAGGAGGACGGCCCGACGCTCACGGCGCGTGAACACGAGGTGGCCCAGCGGGCGGCCGCGGGTGAGAGCAACAAGGCCATCGCTGCGAAAATGTTCATTTCCGTGCGGACGGTGGAAGGGCACCTGTACCAGATTTACGGAAAGCTCCAGGTAACCAACCGCGCCGACCTGAAGATGACCTTTGCGTAGAGGACCGGCGGACCTGGACAACGACGGCTTTCCCCGCCTCCTGGTGGGCTGCACCGATCTGGTAGCTTCCATCGTGGCCACGCTGCAGCATCCTGACCGGCTGGGAGTCCTGCTGGCGGGGGACGCCGGCTTGGGAAAGAGTGCGCTGGCCGGGGCGGTGCTCCGGCAGCTCGGCCCGACGGTCAAGCCCTTCTGGATCTTTCCCGCAGCGGCGATGGCGGAGCTCCCATTCGGCGCACTGGCCCCTTATCTGGACTCCTATCCCCTGACCGTGTCCGAATCGCGGCCGTCAGTGCCCCGACGCATGGAGAAGATGCTGAGCCGGCGGCTCGAAGCCGGCGAGCCCAAGGCACTTGTGATCGTGGAAGACGCCTGGAACCTGGATGCAGACAGTGCCAGGGTGCTGGCGCAGCTGGCCATGACGGGCCAGGTAAAGCTGCTGGTGCTCTCCAGACCGAAGCCGGGACCGCCGGCAGCTTTTGTTTCCCTCGGGGACGAGGGGATGCTGCGGCGCTTTGACCTGTCCCCGCTCACCGATGTGCAGGCGCGCGGGCTCTGTCGCCAGGTGCTGGGCGGTGAGGTTATCAACAGCGCCAGTACCGTCTTAAGCAGGATTGCAGGCGGAAACCCCCTGCTCCTGCTGGCGCTGATCCGTCAGGCCCGGCGCACCGGTGAATTGGTGCTGCGTAACCACGTGTGGATGCTGAAGAACTTGCAACTGCGGGTCGATCAGCAATTGAGGGATCTGGTCCGGGAACAGCTCACCTGCAGGTCTGCGGCCGAGACGGAGATCCTTGAGACGGTCGCGCTCGCGGAGCCTCTGCCCCTGGCCTGGCTGCACCGGCTCGCCAGTGAGTCGGACGTGGACACCCTGGCAGAGGACCGGCTCATCATCATCGCCCAGGGGCCGCAAAGGTTGGTGCGGTCGGCCTCCCCGCTGCTGGGAAAGGTCGTGCGCGTCCTTGTTCCTCCGGCCCGCAGCATGATGATCCGCTCCCGCATCCTCGATGTTGCCGACGGCACGGTGCCGGAGGAGACGCAGACCAGGCTGGTCTGCTGGTCGCTGGACTGCGGAGCCGCGGTCCCCGACGAGCAGCTGTTGGGTGCGGCCGCCAGCGCCAACC
This sequence comes from Arthrobacter sp. 05T442, assembly GCF_056395945.1. Taxonomy (NCBI): domain Bacteria; kingdom Bacillati; phylum Actinomycetota; class Actinomycetes; order Micrococcales; family Micrococcaceae; genus Arthrobacter; species Arthrobacter sp. 05T442. The sequence continues at coordinate 118,461 of NZ_JBFTKM010000017.1, forward strand.
GGCATTTCGAGCCAATGGTAGCGCTTAAAACGGCCGGAGCGATCGATGGCGACGTGTTCCGGGCGGCAGCGAAAGTCCAAATGGCCGACGCCCATTTTCACCTTGGTGATCTTCCCCGCGCGGCGGCGCTGCTGCAGGACTGCGTCGACTCCGCCACGGACCTCGCGACGGCGGGGGCAGCTTCCATCCTCGCCGCCCGCGTGCATCTGGGGATGGGAGGGCAGACGCTGGGACTGAGGAGGATCGCCGCCTCCTGGCGCGCGTCGGAGCAGCGTCTGGGCGCAGGGAGCCCGGCGTCCGGACCGGCCGGTACTGACGGTAGCCGGCTGCTGATTCTGCATGCACTTCACTTGGAGGGACGCTACGCCGAGATCGAGGATGAGCTGGCCGCGCGGGTGGCCGACACCGGGGCGGACCCCATCACCCGTGCCACGATTCTCTACCTCTGGGCTGAATTGCTGGCCGCCACCGGACGGCCGGACGGTGCCTCCCGGGCGAGCGGCGAAATCCTGCAGCTGCTGGGGGGAAGTTCCACGGCGCAGTTCCGGGCCTATGAACTGGCGCGCTTCAAGCATTCGCTGGCGCTGGTTCGCCTGGGGCGATGGAACCTGGTCGCTAAGCCCCTTACAGAGGCGCCCTGGCACGGATTTCGCAGCGGGCTGCACTTCAGCGGGGGACAGTACTTAGTGGAAGGGCTGGCGGCGCTGAGAAAGGGTGACATGGTGACCGCGCTGGGCGGTCTTTCGGTCACCATCGAGGCCTTCTATGAATCCGACTTCGACCACCTCCTGCCGTACGCTTTGGGCCTGGCGGCCTATGCGGCTTCCCTGCTCGGGAGAAACGACGTGGTGGACAGCTACTCCGAGGCCTTCAACCGCGTCCCCTATCAAGGGTCCGAGCACTTCCAGCTGATGGGGCAGGCCTACCTCGCGGCAGCACGGGCGGGTCTGTATGGGGCCGCAAACGGCGTCCGGGAGCTGGCACTGCTGGCTGATCGGGCGCAGGGCAAGGGACTGCTCGCGGCGGAGCGGGATGCCCGTGAACTGGCGCTGCGGCTGGGCGACAACGGCCAATTGCCGCGGCTGGTGGAACTGACGGATCACGGCGAGGGCCCGGAAGCCGAGTGCCTCAATGCCTACGCGCGGGGCGTTCTTCAGCGTGACGCTGAGCAGCTGATCGCGGCAAGCGAAAGGGCGCAGGCATTGGGGTACCACCTGCTCGCGGCGGAATGCCTTGGCAGGGCCGTCTCGTTCCTGAATGGCAGCGGGGACCGCAAGCGCGTTCGCGCCGTGGCCCACCTGCTCCAACTCAGGCGCAGGGAGCTGGCGGGAATCAGCGCCCTGCCCCTGTTCGGCGCCGATGACGCCACCTCCCTGACGCCCAGGGAACGCGAAATTGTCACCATGGTGATCAACGGCAACAGCAACCGTGAAATTGCCCAGCTCTCGACACTGTCGGTCCGCACTGTTGAGGGACACCTCTACCGCGTCTTTAGCAAGCTCGGCATCAACCGCCGCGAAGACCTGACGAGTGGTGACCTGATGGCTGTGCGAAGCGGCGCGCTCAGCCCCCGCTGAGGGCCGACAAGAACAGGAGCAGCGGTGAGGGATGCCTGGCCTGCCTCCATGGCCAGGCCAACAGGAATGGTTGGGATCCGGCAGATTTCCTCACTCAACGGCCACGCGCCGGGTTCACTGGCTGAGTTCCACCAGTTCCTTGGCCCCGAGGCCCATCGCTGCCAAAATCGAATCGACCGCGTCGTCCACCGGGGTGGTGGCGGTATCAAGCACCAGATCGGCGTCGAGCGGCGGTTCATACGGGGAGCCGATCCCGGTGAAGTCCGGTACGTCGCCGGCCCGGGCCCGTGCGTACAGTCCCTTTCGGTCCCGCGCCTCGCACACCTCCAGCGATGTGGCCACGTGCACCAGCACAAACGAGCCCACAGGCTCGGCCATCGCCCGGACCTCTTGACGGGTTGACTCGAACGGCGCGATCGGAGCGCAAACGGCAACTCCGCCGGACTTGGAGACCAGGGAGGCGACCCACCCGAGCCGGCGGACGTTGAGCTCCCGGTCCTGCCTGCTAAAGCCAAGGCCCGAAGACAGGAGTCTGCGCACGTCGTCGCCGTCGAGCAGCGTGACGGGGCGGGCGTCCGCCCGCTGCAGCCGTTCCACCAGCGCTCGGGCGATTGTCGATTTCCCGGAGCCGGACAGGCCCGTCAGGAAAACGACAGCACCCGGCGCCGGGGTGCCTCCTGCCGACGGTTCGGGACCGGCGGCGGCACGCCGTCCCGGCAGGGCACCGGCCGCGGCCCCCGTTTCGGAGGTGTAGTTGACCAGGATGGAGGCGCCCAGCCGGACCAGCACGTAGTCGCGCAGGGTCCGGTCCCGGGCGCCGGATGCACCCTCGAACGCGGGCAGGACCAGCAGTCCGGTCCGGGCTCCGGCCAGCTGCTCCGCGCAGCGTTCGAGGACGGAAAGCAGTTCCAGGACCGTATAGTTTCCGTGCTCCTGGCAGCCGGCAACCGCCACGAGCCACAACTGGGCATGATGGCGGATTGCCATTCCCATCGCTTCGGCAAGCTGGGCAGGCTCCGGCAGCCGGTCAAACGCTGCCACCAGGCTCGGGTCCGTGTTCCGTCCCGGCACGTCCCCTTCCGGTCCGGTGAGGGGACGCGTCAGACGCAGCCGGCGCACGGGCGGGTGCTCGGCCGGCTGGAGGGCTTCCAGCCGGCCGGCTAGATGCATGGTGTCGTGCTCCGGGCCCTGGCTGGCGGAAACGGTCAATCTGGCCAGCGGTGTGCCATCCGGATCCGTGATCACCAGGGCGCTGCAGTCCACAGCCTGTTGGCCGACGGCGGCGGGCACCGAGAGCGTAAACGGCCAGGGCCATTCCGGCGGAACGTTGGAGGGGAGAGTGTAGCCGTCTGCGGGACCGTACAGGCCGCCCAGGAGGAGTTCCAGCTCGTCGAGCCGGGCGCCGGTCAGAACGTGCGATGGTTCCGACCCGAAGAGCACGCTCACAGTGTCCCCCTGATTCCGCTGGTTGAGTTCAACAGCGCCGCTGCCTCGCGGCGCCGTCGGCTCTCCACGCTGGCCAGCGCCGGGAAACCCTTTTGCCGGCGCAGATACATCCAGGCCAGGGGTGCCACGAGCAAGGCAGCCACCAGAATCCCTGCTGTGACCGGGTCCGGGATGGAGAGCATCTTCAGCGCCGAGGCCAGCAGCACAAAGGCCAACGCCCGGCGCACGAAACCGCCCGAGAGCCGGGAGGACAGCATGGCCCCCAGATAGACGCCGGGGATGCTTCCCAGCACCAAGGGCAGGGTCAGGCCGAGGTTCAGATCGCCGAAAAGAGTGTGCCCCGCGGCCGCGGCGATGACCAGGGGAACGGCCTGCAGGAGGTCGGTGCCGACCAGCTGGTTGGCTTTGAGCCCTGGGTAGATGAGCATGAGACCGATGATGATCAAGGACCCGCTTCCGACGGAGGTCATGCCCACCACCGTGCCGCCCACAACGCCCAAAAGGACGGTGGGTAGAGCCCGGACCGCGACCTGCGGCCGCTCTGTGGGCAGATCCGCTCCGCGCCCGTCCGCGCTGCGTGCGCGCTCGGCAAGCCGGACGTAGGCCCGCACCACCAGCAGGATGGCGCTCACGAGCAGAGCGAAGCCGAGCGCTAGTCTGACGCTCTGCTGAACGTCCTCGCCGGGGCCCAGCCATTTGAGGATCAGCACGCCGCAGAAGGCTGAAGGCACCGAACCCACCGCCAGCCACTTGACTACGTCCAGGTTCACCGTCCGGCGCCGCAGGTGTACCAGAGAGCCCACCGGCTTCATGACGGCGCTGGCCACGAGGTCGCTGGAGACCGCGGCGAGCGGGGGGACGCCAAAGAACAGCACCAATGCGGGAGTCATCAGGGCGCCGCCGCCCATACCTGTCAGTCCAACGACGACGGCTACACCGAAAGCTGTCAACGCCAAGGTCAGGTCCATAGCCCAGATCCTGCCACCGAGGCAGCGCCTGACAAACAGGTAGTTCGGTGCGGCCTAGAGTAGTCTCCGGGGCCGGGCGGACAGCGGAACCGGGTCCGACGCCGCGCAGTCAGACGCGACCCGCCTCGCCGCGGCCCTGACGGGCCGCGATCGGCGGGCAAGGCCGCCGCCGGACCGTGCTAGCCGTTGGTGGTGGTGGTTGCGGTGAGGTCGAAGCTGATGTCTTTGGTGGCGTGGTAGTTCAGGTGGGTTTCGACGGCGATGGTGTTGGTTCCGTTGACCAGCAGGGAGAGCGGGACGTCGAAGGTGACGGGGGCGGCGTTGGCGCTGGAGGTGGGGATTGCGGCGGTGGCGTAAGTGTTGATGGTGACGGTGCCGGCGGGGATGCGGCTGCGGCCGACTTCGGTGCCGTTGACGTAGACGACGACGCCGTCGTCGGCGATGGTCGTGAGTTTGAGCGCGGTGACGGCGGAGGCCGTGGGGATGGAGAAGCTGCGCAGGAAGTAGGCGGCCAGGGGGCGGGCACTGGTGGTGGCGGAGGGGTTGAGGTTGGTTCCCAGCGGGGTTGAGCCGTAGCCCAGGGTGCCCGGTCCGGTGTTCCAGGCGGAGGAGTCGTAGCCGGGGTTCTTCCAGACCGCGTCCGGCGCGGCGGTGCTGTACCGGTATTTCCACGCCGATTTGGCGGGCACGACGACGTCGGTGACGGAGCCGGAGGACGAGACGGTGACCGGGGCGGTCTTGGTGCCGGTTGCTCCCTGGGTGTCGGTGACGGTCAGGGTCACGCTGTAGGTGCCCGCGGCGGCGTAGCTGTGCGAGGGCGACACTCCGGTGCCGGTGCTGCCGTCTCCGAAGGTCCATCCGTAGCCGGTGATGCCGGCGTCGTCGGTGGAGGCGCCGGCATCAAAGGCCGCGGTCAGGCCGGAGGTCGAGGCCGTGAAGGACGCCACCGGCGCGGCATTCACCGTGAAGGGAACGCGCTGCACGGCAAGGACAGCCGGGGTGTCGACGACAGTCACCTTCAGCCATTCATCAAGCGTCGGTCCGCCCTCCACCGTGATCCTGGAAAAGTTCGGCACCGGGGTGGTGAGGCCGTAGTACGACAGCCACGTCGACGAGGTCAGCGGGCGGTCGCTGGCGAAGCTGTGAGTGTCCCCGTTGAAGAGGAAAACCGGGAGTTGATAGGTTAGGGATTCGGAGGCGAAGGCCTTCACCAGCGGTTCGTAGGCGGTGCGGCTGGGGGTTCCCTTAAACATGTCAGCCTGGGTCGTGAAGACCACGGCACGGCTGGCGTTCGCGGTGGCGCGTTCGAAGGCAGCGTGAATGAGGGCGACGTCGGCGTCGGTTCGTGCGTTGACTTCGGCGGTCTGGGCACTCGTCGGCGCTGAATATCCGCTCCAGGTTGCCAGATCGTTGGCCGAGCCCACGATGTGCACCGCGGCAAACGTGAGGCCTTCCCGGTCGTAGAGCACGTTCTCCGGATAGCCGGACTGCGCCGTGACGCTGGCCGGGTTCTGTCCGAGCGTAGTGCCGGGAGCCGGGAAGAAGACCCGGCGCACGGCGGCCAGGCGGTCCAGCGGGTTGGCGGCCCCCACGGAGGCACCGGAACAGTCGGCCCACTCATTGTCGCCGGGCGTATAGACCAGCGGATCGACAAAGGTGTCGAAATCCGCTCTGATGGTCGCGTAGTACGAGTCGGAGCAATCCGGCGGACCACCGATGTCGCCGAGATGGGTCACCAGCTGCACCTGGGAGTCCGCATTGATCTGCCCGATCCGCTGCGGGAAGACACTAAGCTGCGTGGAGCCGTAGGGAGTGTCCCCGATCACGGCGAAGCTGAAGGGGGTGGCGGCCGCGACCGTTTCCGCGGCGGCTGCGGTGAAGGTCAGGGACAGTGCGACGGCGGCCAGAGCGGAAACGAGCTTGAGCTTCACCGTTATCTCCTCGCATTACGACAGCTACGCCTGGAGCCCGTTCCTGCCGCAACCACTGTTCGGGGGCCACAGATCCGTGTGCCGGTAGCCGCTCCAAACCGTCTCGGGTCCCGAAAGGCTACAAGTGGGGCATCCGGTTGTCCAGCACATCCCCACTGTGAATCCGCACCGTGATCCGCACGGCTAAGCCGCGCTGAGGATCCGCAGCGGCGCTGCGGACTGACCGGCCTGACCGGGCGGCCGGGCGGCCGGAGGTCCACGACCAAGTAGGTCCGGGGCTTTCCGGGCGGTCCGTACCCGCCCATTAAGGGCCGCCCCAGTAGTCCGGGCCAATTACGCAGTGAGACGGCCGGAAAAGACGCGTACTGCTTACTCGCCTTCCCGGACGGAGGCTCTCCTAGGTTTGATACATCCAGTCAGCAAACAACTATCGGTACTAAGAAGGCCTCGACGATGCGCTCTTCGGAAATCACCTCCGTGACGGGTCTTTCCAGCTTTTCCTGGCAGGTGCCTGCGCGCTGCGGCCACCGTGTCCCGGCCGGCGGTCCGGCCGCGGCCGACGGGAAGACCTCCCTGGTGGGGCCGCGTCCGCCGCTGCAGCGGGAGGTGGAGGCGTACAAGTCCCGGGTGCACCGCAGGCTGTACATCAAACCGGGCCTGACCGGCATGTGGCAGTTCAACGGCCGGTCGAAACTCAGCTGGCAGGACAGCGTCCGCCTCGATGTGTTCTACGTAGAAAACTGGTCTCTCGCCGGCGACATCACCATCCTGTGGCGCACAGCCAGGATGATGAAGAAGCCAGTCGGCGCCTACTAAAACGGGGGAATCATGCTATTGCTCAAACGAGAGCGTGTCATCAACGCCAAACTGTCGGATGCCGAGCTGGCCGCGGCGCTGGCTGAAGGGGCCGGCGTCATCCTCAGGACCCTGCAGGGCCGGGCCGCCACTTCGGGCGCCAGCTCGCTGGGCGCGGAGGGGGACAGCCGCTCCCAGGAATTCCTGAAGAAAATGCTGCTCCGCAGCCGGCCACAGGACCAAGTGCTCTCGGAGGAGGCGCCGGACCAGCTCTCGCGCCTGCGGGCCGAGCGGGTCTGGATCATTGACCCGTTGGACGGGACCCGGGAATTTTCCGAAGGCCGCCCTGATTGGGCCGTGCACGTGGCCCTGTGGCAGGCAGGGGAACTGGTGGCCGGCGCGGTGGCGCTTCCCCGGCTGGACATGGTACTGACGGGAGAGGACGCGGGCGAGCCCGCCGCCCCCCATACCGGTCTGAGAATGGCCGTGTCACGGAGCAGGGCCCCGGAAATTGCCGGTTCTGTGGCCACGGAAATCGGCGCCACCCTGATTCCGATGGGCTCTGCCGGATTCAAAACGTGCGCCGTCGCCAGCGGCGAAGTCGACATCTACCTGCACGACGGCGGCCAGTATGAGTGGGATTCCGCCGCTCCCGTCGTCGTCGCCCGGGGCGCGGGGCTGCACGTGAGCCGCCTTGACGGCTCGGCTCCGCGGTACAACCAGGAAAACCCCTACCTCCCGGACCTGCTGGTCTGCCGACCGGACCTGAGCGCGACGGTGCTGGCAGCCATCGGCAATGCCAGGCGGCAGCGCCCCCTGACGGAAGGACACTCCGGTGAGTGACGTGACCGAAAGCCCCCGACGTATCCTCTCCCAGCTTGAGGTTCTTGAATCCGAAGCCATCTATATTCTGCGCGAAGTGGTGGCGGAGATCGAGCATCCGGCCTTGATGTTTTCCGGCGGCAAGGATTCCATCGTCATGCTGCACCTGGCGCGGAAGGCGTTCGCCCCGGCCCGTGTCCCGTTTCCCGTGCTCCATATCGATACCGGCCACAACTTCCCGGAGGTACTTGAACTCCGGGACCGCATGGTGGCACGGTACGGGCTGAACCTGGTGGTCGGATCCGTCCAGGACGCCATTGACCGCGGGATGGTCCGGGAGGAGCCGAACGGCTCACGGAACAGGATACAGACCCCGGTGCTGCTGGAAACGGCGGAGAAGAACGGCTTTACCGCGCTGCTGGGCGGTGCACGCAGGGACGAGGAAAAGGCCCGGGCCAAGGAGCGCATTTTCTCCTTCCGGGACGAGTTCGGCCAGTGGGACCCCAAGAAGCAGCGACCCGAGCTGTGGAACCTGTTCAATGCCAAGGTCCACCTGGGCGAGAGCATCCGGGTCTTTCCGCTGTCCAACTGGACCGAGCTCGATATCTGGGAGTACATCGCTGCCGAAAGCATCGAGGTGCCCTCCATCTACTACGCCCACCAGCGCGAAGTCTTCGAACGCAACGGCATGCTGTTCGCCGCCAACGAGCTCTGCCGGCCCACCGCCACCGAAGCGACGTTCATCGAATCGGTGCGCTACCGCACAGTGGGGGACGCCACCCTGACCGCCGCCGTCCGGTCCCATGCCGACTCCGTGCAGCTGGTCCTCGAGGAGGTCGCTGCCTCGCGCATCACCGAACGCGGGGCGACCCGCGGGGATGACCGGGTCAGCGAAGCTGCGATGGAAGACCGAAAGAAAGAAGGCTACTTCTGATGGACCTGCTGCGATTTGCCACTGCCGGTTCGGTCGACGACGGCAAGAGCACCCTGATCGGACGCCTGCTGTACGACTCCAAGTCCATCTTCAGTGACCAGCTGGAAGGAGTCGAACGGGCCAGCCGCGAAATGGGCTCGGAATACACGGAGCTGTCGCTGCTGACGGATGGGCTGCGCGCCGAGCGGGAACAGGGGATAACCATCGACGTCGCTTACCGGTATTTCGCGACCCCTTCGCGGAAATTCATCATTGCGGACACCCCGGGCCACATCCAGTACACCCGGAACATGGTGACGGGAGCATCCACTGCGGACCTGGCGATCGTGCTGGTTGACGCCCGCAAGGGCCTCGTTGAGCAGAGCCGCCGCCACGCCTTCCTCGTTTCCCTGCTCCAGGTTCCCCACCTTGTACTGGCCGTCAACAAGATGGACCTGGTGGGCTACTCGCGGCAGGTTTATGAGGACATCCGCCGCGAATTCACGGAATTTGCGGCAAAGCTGCAGATTGCGGATCTGACGGTCATGCCCGTGTCCGCCCTGCACGGGGACAACGTGGTGGAGCGTTCGCAGAACATGCCGTGGTACGAGGGCGGGTCACTGCTCAATCATCTGGAGAACGTCTACATTGCCAGCGACAGGAACCTGGTGGACGGGCGGTTCCCCGTCCAGTACGTCATCCGGCCGCACACCAGCGAGCACCACGACTACCGCGGCTATGCCGGCAAGATCGCCGGCGGAGTGATGCGGACCGGGGACGACGTGATTGTGCTGCCAAGCGGGCTGCCCAGCCGCATTGCGTCCATCGAAACCGCCGATGGCCCGGTGGATGAGGCGTTTGCGCCGATGTCTGTAACAGTGCGGCTCGAGGACGACATCGACATTTCGCGGGGGGACATGATCTGCCGCCCGCACAACCAGCCGACGGTGTCCCAGGACATCGACGCCATGGTTGCGTGGATGAGCGACGAGCCCCTCCGGCCTGGGCAGAAGCTGGCCCTCAAGCACACCACCCGCAACACCAGGGCCCTGGTGAAGTCCGTGCAGTACGAACTGAACGTCAACACCTTGCACCGGGACGAATCCGCGCCCGAACTTGCGCTCAATTCCATCGGCCGGGTCCGGCTGCGGACAACGACGCCGCTGCTGATGGACGAGTACCGGCGGAACCGTGAAACGGGCGGATTTGTACTGATCGACGAAAACACCCACAGCACCGTCGGCGCCGGAATGATCATCTGAAGCCACCGGAGCCACCGGCCGGTGCCACCACGCGTCACATAATGGGGAGGATCAAGAGCGATGAGGTTAGAGCGAGTTTTTCGGGGCGGTCCGCCCGCTGCAGCACCGGGCCGGGAGCGGATCCTGCTGGTCGGTTCCAGCGGCGGTCACCTGGCGCAGCTGATGTCGCTGCGGCCCTGGTGGTCCGCGCATGAGCGGGCGTGGGTCACCTTTCCCACCGAGGATGCGAAGTCGAACCTCGAGGCGGAGTCGGACGTGTCGTGGGCGTACTCGCCCACGACACGCAATATTCCCAATCTGCTGCGGAACGCCAGACTCGCCTATCTTGTGATCCGGCGGTTTCGTCCCACAGTGGTCGTCTCCACCGGCGCCGGCAGCGCGTTCCCCTTTTTCGTCACCGCCCGCGCCTTGGGCATCGCAACGGTGTACATCGAGGTCTTCGACCGGGTTGAGAGCCCCACCCTGACCGGCCGGCTGTGCCGGCCCTTCTCCGACCTCATGCTTGTCCAGTGGCGTGACCAACTCGGCCTGTACCGGGATGCGCAGCTGCTGGGAAGACTCCTGTGATGAGCAGAGCATCCAGAACAATAACGGTACTGGTGGGAACCGACTGCCATCCGTTCAAGCGAATCATCGACTGGGCCGACAAGTGGGCCCAGTCGAATCCGTCGGACCGGGTGATTGTTCAGCACGGCCACAGCGCACCGCCCCGCATTGCCGCCGGTCGGGACTTCGTCTCGCCCAAGGAGCTGGCCACCCTGCTGGAGGCTAGTGACATCGTCATTCTTCACGGTGGCCCCGCCACGATTTCAGAGGCGCGAAAGGCCGGTCACCTCCCGTTGGTGTTCCCCCGGGATCCGCAGTACGGGGAACACGTCGATGACCATCAGCAACGGTTTACGCGCTGGTCCGCCAAGAGGGGGCTGGCCCTTTGCGTGGAGTCGGCGCAGGAACTGGACGCCCACGTGGCCGCGTCGGCGGAGAACGAGGCGGGAACCCGCCTCCTGATAGAGGCCGAGACTTTCGGCGCCGACGAGGCCGCACAGAAGCTGGCCGCATTGCTGCACAAGCGCCGAACCTCGACGAACCGCGCCTCCGTCGGAGCGCCCCTGGTGCTGTATATTGCTGCCCCTTCCGGCTCCGCAAAGACGTTGCTGGCATCCGTCCGGTCCCGGACCTCGGTAGCTGTGCTGGGCAATACAAGCCGGCTCTGGCAACGAGGCGTCGTCGACAACGAGAACTGCAGCTGTAATGTCCCGTTCCATGAGTGCGAATTCTGGCGTGCCGTCGGCAAGTCCGCTTTTGGCGGCTGGGACGAAGTCGACGTCCGCGGTCTCACCGTCCGGGCCGACGCCGCTGGACCGCGGGTGTTCATGCCGGGGTCGGCCGCCCGGACGCGGGACGCTCGGCAGCAGCTGGCCTGGTACAGCGGGTACTATCAGGCGGTCTACGCGGCGGCGAGGGACGTATCAGGTGCCGACGTCCTCGTCGACTCCGGCCAGGACCCTATGCTGGCCTCCGCTTTGAGCTGCAACCGTGAGATTGACCTGCGGTTCCTTGAGGTGGCCGCGGCTCCCGCGTTCTGGCCCACGGTGTGGAATGCGGCCGCGGAAGCCGGGCCCTCCCGGCTGAGCGCCATCCGGGCCGCCCGGGCAATGGTCCGCCACCACATCCCCCGGGTCAGTCTGCCGCCCTCGGCCGTTGGCGATAAGCAAGTCGTGGCCTGGGCCTGGAGCGAATTGGGGCTGCCCGGTGACGGCCTCGGCGACGGCGTCGAGGACGGTTTGACCGCTTTGACCGGCCTGCCTGGCCTGGCTGGCCTGGCCGATAGGGCAAGTCGGGCCATGAGCACGGGTACTGGTACGGATCACGCAATGGCTGTTCCTCGCTCCGCGACTGCCCCTCGCGCCGGCCGTGGATCCGGCACCGTTGCAAGGACCGGAACGGGGGCCGCGTCCGGCAGGCCGGCCAGGTCCGGCAGCGGTGCTGGCTTCGGTACCGGTGCCGGAAAGGTGAGGATAGGGTGGTGATCGCCATGGACCGGGTCACGGCCATTATTGCCACCAGGGACCGCCCTGAGATGCTGCGTCAGGCGATCAGCGCCGTAATGGCGCAAACGTACGCCGGTTTCCTGGAAGTCCTGGTGGTTTTCGACCAATCGGCGCCCGACTACTCCCTTGCCACCGAAACAGCATCCCGGAGCGTGCGTGTTCTGGCCAATGGCCGGAAGCCGGGATTGGCCGGTGCGCGCAACAGCGGCATTGAGGCAGCAACGGGGGAGTTCATCGCCTTTTGTGACGACGACGATCTTTGGCTGCCGCATAAGGTCGAGGCGCAAGTGCAGGTGCTGGCGGACAATCCGGGCACCGAGTTTGTGACTTGCGATATTTCCGTCTCCTATGACGGGCAGTCCCACGACCGGCCGCTGGAAAAGTCGTGGATCAGTTTTGCCGATCTGCTGCGCGACCGCCACACGGAACTCCATCCCTCGACGTTCCTGATGCGCCGGTCCGCCGTCCTGGACGGGTTCGGTCTGGTGGACGAGGACGTCCCGGGAGGGTTCGGCGAAGATTACGAGTATCTCCTGAGGGTCTCGCGCCGGCGGCCCATCGCCCACGTCCGTCGGGTTTCGGCCGTCGTCAGGTGGGGGAGCCAGTCCTTTTTCTTCCGCCGCTGGCAAACGATGTGTGACGGTCTGTCGTGGATCCTGGATAAGTACCCCGAATTCGACACGGTTCCTGCGGGATCTGCCCGGATCAGGGGCCAGCTGGCGTTCGCCCACGCGGCCATGGGTGAGCGGGGAAAGGCCTTGCGCTGGGCAGCATCGGCTGCCCAGCGCAATCCCCTTGAACTGCGCGTGCCCCTGGCCGCCGCCGTCGCGTGCGGGCTTGTGAGTCCGGCACGCGTGATGGAGGCACTTCACAAACGGGGCCGCGGCATCTAGTGGCGGGGCCTGCCGGTCAGCCGCTCACCAGCTTCCGCCAGGCCGCGGCCGAAGGCGCGTCCGTCAGGCGGTAGTCGCCGATCTGGACCGCGGAGTCCCAATACGCCACGAAGAGGGCATTGTTGTCCTTCAGGTACTTGCCGACCTTGGTAAGCCACGCACCACGTCCCGCCCCGCTGGGGTCCGAGGGAATGAGCCGGCTTCCCGTCTCTGCAATGCCGAAGGGCTTCCCCGCCGCCTTGGAGACCGCGACAACGCCTCCGTAGATATTGGCCGGATCCGGGTAGGTCGAAGGACCGGCAACGCTCCCGGAGTCGTTATAGGGGTCCCATCCCAGAACGTCGATGTAGCCGTCGCCCGGGTAGTAGTCCTTCCAGTTCAACTTCGAGGCCGGGTTCACGGTCCATCCCATGAGGATCAGGGTGGAGTGCAGATGCTGGTTGTTGGCCTGGGCTTCCAGCCGCACAATGTGCTGCCAGGCCGCGCGGTAGGCGGCGGCAGTGTAACTTCCCTTGGCGATTTCAGCCTCGGGTTCGTGGACGTACGACCAATACGTTTCCTGGTCGCGCGGGGCCGCCTTGAACCAGGCCAGCAGGGCCGCATCATACTTGCCCGCCATCACGTCCGCCGGCAGCGGGCGGAACGATATCACCAGGGATTTGCCCTTCATGGTGCTCAGCGAGGACCAGCTGGACGGAACGGTGTTGTCGAAGAGCCTGACCGTGCCCAAGGAACCAAACCTGGCCTCCTCCCGCGCCAGGGCCTGGTCACGGGTTCCGCCGGAGCTCGACAGTCCCAGGCTGGAACCGAAGACGGTATTACCCGGTGCGGGAGTCGGTGCCGCCGGCGGCACCGGGGTGGGCGCCGTCGGAGGAGTCGGAGTGACCGGAGGCGGGGTGGGAGCCGGGGTGACCGGAGGCGGGGTGGGAGCCGGGGTGCCGGCAGGGATCACCTGCATTGAGACGTCATCCATCCGAAACGACTGGCTCGGATTCAGGCCCCATGCCAGGACGTTCAGGTCCATCGACGAGCCGCTGTAAGCCGCGGTGACGTTGAAGGCGATTTTCGTCCATTCCTTCGTCGTCAGATAGAAGGACGATCCGGTGAGCGGGACACTGCCCTGTTCCTCACGGACGCGCACTTGGCCCGAGATGCCGGGGGTGTCGGTGCGGACCCAGGCGCTGACGGCGTACCGCGTTCCGGCCGTGGTGGACTTGACCGTATTAATACTGTCGTTCAGAACGGCGGTCTGGCTGGTCTTGGTTGTCAGCGCGACGGCATGCGCGCCGCTGTGTCCGCCGCTGACAACGGCAAGCTGCTGGTTGCTGCTGTCATTGGTCCGCCAGCCCGTGGTGCCATTCTCAAAACCGCCGTTAACCACCAGCTCTGCCGTGCTGGCCTGAACGGCGGGAGCGCCAACCGTGGCCAGCCCCAAGGCGATGGCCAAGGAGGCGCCCCCGGCGGCAAATACCCGGCGGCCCCGGGTCCGCGGGGCGGGGGCGGGGCCGGTCAGCGTTGTTCCATTGCTGAGGTTCGAATTGTCTGGGTTGTCCTTCAATCCATTCATAAAGTTACTCCTGGGCCCGGAGGCCGTTGATCACGATGCACAGTGAGACCCGGCTGCGATCAGGATTTTTAAATCAGGCCAAGGCGGCCCTGTTGACAAAAAGAGACATTACAACACTTTTGTAACGAATTCCCCTCAGAGTGGCCCGAAGTTTGAGTTCGTGGTGCGACGGAAGGCATCAGCGCCCGAGGAAACCGGGTCCAGACCGCCAGCGGTGGCACGGCGCATTCCTGCCCCCTTGCCCTGTATCACTGAGCCAATTTCGTGCACAATGGGACCACGTGCCGCAGACGGCAGCGTGGGGGGAACCGGCGGAGGGACTGATTGTGCGCAACCCATTGCGGGAACAACGCATTGTGAGCGGTAGGGGCACGTCACGGTTGGATACTGTGGTGGAGCAACTCTGGTGTCTGCCCGTCGCTGCCGGCCAAGTCCGTGTTGTCCTCAATCCCTCTGCCGACAATGAGTGGCGCGAGCTGGAATCGTACTGGGTTCTTCCCTCCGCTTCCCGGGCGCGACTGCTGATCCCGCTGGCCACCCCGCGGGTCACGGCGGCCAGCTTGCTCCAGTACCGGTCGCTGCGCCGCGGCAAAGTCAACACGGCACGCATTCTGCTGGGATCGTTGGCCCGGTTGGGGCTCCGGCCGGTCCTGCACAGACTCTCCGTGCAGGAACGAGTGGGTGCGGTGCGCGCGCAGGAAGCGATGCCGCTTGCAGCCGTGGCGGCCAGCCTGCGGGGCAGCGGCACGAGGGGAAACGGCGGCCCGGACTCCGACGCTGACGGGCCTGGATTGTTCGCCTCGATCGGTATCCGGGACGGGGATAACCGCAAGCCGACACTGCAGCTGGTGGATGGCGCGGGGAAGCCGGCGGGGTATGCGAAGCTGGCTTGGAATGAGAGCAGCAGCGAGCTTGTCCGGACCGAAATCGCAGCGTTGCGGGCCGTCGGCGCCTCCACCGGACCGGTGCGTGCCCCCGCTCTGCTGGCCGTAGGAACCCAGAGGGAGTTTCCGTATCTGGTGACGGAGCCCCTGCCCCTGGATGTGCGCGCCGTGCGGGGCAGTGTCAAAGGGCCCACACCCCAGGAGCTCTTTGCCCTGTGCCCCGTCAGCAGGGTGGGCGCGCTGTCCGCCACCGAACATTTCCAGGCATTGGGCCACCGGCTGGCTGCCCTGGACCCGGCATCGGAGCCGGCGCTGGCGCAGGCGCTGGCCCGTCTGGCAGAGCTGCTGAGCACCCGGGATACGGTTCTGCCGGTGGCCGACCGCTGGCACGGTGACCTTGTTCCGTGGAACACCGCGAGGGATTCCAGCGGGCGTCTGTGGTGCTGGGACTGGGAGTCCTGCGAACCCGATGCAGTGGCAGGCCTCGACGCGGTGCACTGGATGTTCAGCGTCAGGCGCGAACGCGGCGAGGGGCCGATGGCTGCGAACCTGCTCCAAGCCGTCGTCGACGCCGGGCCGTTTTTCGAGGCAGCAGGGGTACCCCGGGAGG
Organism: Arthrobacter sp. 05T442; assembly: GCF_056395945.1. NCBI lineage: Bacteria > Bacillati > Actinomycetota > Actinomycetes > Micrococcales > Micrococcaceae > Arthrobacter > Arthrobacter sp. 05T442. Next base: position 134,180 of record NZ_JBFTKM010000017.1, read on the forward strand.
CGTGGCCGGTGCTTGCGGGCGTCTACGCGATGGTGGTAGCCGAACGGGCGTGGACGTTGGCTGTCCACAACGGGGGCTGGGCGTCGTCATGGATCTCTGTGCCGGAGCTGGCTGGCATGATCGACGCCGCCCAAGGCCTCCTTGACGGACAGAGCAGGCTGGAGGAATCGCCTGCCGGCCCGGCAGCGTCCGCTGCCCCCTCGGCCTGAGGAACCGCTCAAGTCCAGAGCGGTTCCCGCTGCAGATAGTCCGCCAGCTCCTTGTTGTGCGGAGCGTAGTAGGACGTGAGCTCTACCCTGGCTGCCTCCGGCATCGTCGACCGGGCACTGGCGTTAAACGTCTTGGTGGTCGGCAGACCATAGGGCGGGATGCCCAGGAAATCGCACACCCGGTTGAAGGCTCCCTGGACGTCGTCGTACATATCTTCGCTCCGCAGGACCAGCAGCTGGCCCTCGGGAAATGCGCGATGCCAGTTCTGCAGCTGCGGCAGATAGACGCCCCTGGCCCGGTAGGAGTAAAAGTCGTGGGCGGTGCTGTAGTACTGCGGGTCGGCCGCCATCTTCCCCGACTCACCCGCAAGCCGGGTGTCCTCGGCCGCAAGCGCCGCTTCGAAGCTGAGCGGCTCGACGCCGTTCTGGACCCGTTCCTGGTAATGCGAATAGGCGCGCTCCACGGGATCCCGCAGCAGCGCGATCGCCTTGATGTCCGGGGAAACGGCGCGCGCGTGCATAGAGATGCGGGAGTCCCACAGGTAGTACGGGGACGCCTCACCGCTGATCGGACGGTAACCCAGTTTCCGTGACAGTAGGTTCCGGTACGCCTCGGTGTGGAAGTGCGAGCGGTACCAGAGCTCACCGCGTCCGCGCTCCTTGAAGAAATAATCCGTGCTCTTCTTGCCCCGAACCTGCGGGAAAAGCCCCAGGACGCCCGGGTGCATGAGCAGGTAGTTGTACAGCGATGTTGTGCCCCCGCGCTTGGTGCCGACGATCAGGAAATCCGGCGCGGGCCTGGCCCCCACGGTGCCCCTGGCGTAGGACCGGGTGACCAGGTCCCCGGCATCCTTCATCCACCTGGGTGCTGCGTCCTTGATGTCGATTAATCCGAGCATTGCCGATACCTCGCTGGTCTGGGAGTGGTTGGTCTGGGAAGGGGTGACTAGGCCGCGGCCGGGGCTTTGCTGCGCACGGTCCGGGACAGCAGGGCAAGATCGTCCAGGTGGAGCCGTTTTCTGTCCAGCCAGCACCATGTGGCAAGAGCGGCCACCGTGGCGCCCCCGGCTACAAACACGGCAGCCGTCGACTGTCCCATCAGCACCCTGGCCAGCACACTGACCGGGACAACGCAGGCGCCGGAGACAAACAGTGCATAGAGGACCTGCCGCGCGCCGAACTTAATGCCCAGGAAGATGCGGCTTTCCACGGAGGCCAGCACCGAGTCCAGCAGCAGGCTGAAGGCCCAGGATGCCGCCGCCCCCGTGATGCCCCAGAGCGGTACCAGCCACAGATTCCCGATCACGTTCAGGGCCAGCACAATGACCTTGTTCGTGGCCATCCATCCGCTTCTTCCACTCATCATGAGCAGGGAGTCCACATTTCCGGCCATCAGCATCGTGATCGCGCCCACGCAGAGAATAACCAGTGCCGTGCTCCCGCTCCCGAAACCGGGGCCCAGCCAGCTAAGGACGGTTGGGGCGAAAATCATGAACAGGGCGTAGATCGGCGCCCCCAGCAGCACTATCCAGCTGACCGTGGTGGAGTACAGATCCTGAACCTGGCGCGTCTTGTTCTCACTGAGCAGTGCACTGAACCGCGGCGAATTGACCATCCTCATCGCTGAAGAAACGATAAGCCCCGCGCTGACGAAGCGGCTGGCCGCGCCGTAGATACCGGCGGGGCCGGCGCCGGCGATAAAACCCACGAGCACCACGTCGAACCAGATGATCGACTGCTCCACACCCGAGGAGAACCAGCGGGGCAGCGCAAACTTCCAGATCTGAACATTGAGTTCACGGGCCGGCCAGAGCGTCCCGCGCGCTCCCGTCCGTTCCTGCCGGTTGATGCGCCGCCACAAAACCATCAGAGCCGCCAGCATCGCGACGGCCGCGGGCGCGGCCCACGCGATGGATGCCAGCACCGGGAGCATGCCCAGGCCGAGGGCGCCCAGCCCAAGGGCCCCCAGGACCAGCAGCGGCCGGACAGCCGGCAGACCGATGTTACCGATGACCGCATACGGCACAATGTTTCCCAGGCCGCGGGTTGCGGCCAGTGCAACCACCATGACGGCAGCCGCCGGCAGGAACCAGCTTGCCCCCTGCACCGCCTGCACCAGTTGATGGCTGTCGGCGTCACGGCCGGCGCCGAGCCGGGGTGCCAGCACGGCCATTAGCAGTGCCAACAGACTTCCCACCACGGCGGTAGGAACAAGCAGGGCCATTGTGGCGCCCCGGACTTTGGACCGGTCCGAAATCAGGACGCGGGGAAGCACCCAGACAGCGGCGGTATCCATGCCGGCCTTCGCCAGGCCCAAGACGATGGTAAAGATCGCGATGGTCTGCAGCACGACGCCGGACCCGGCCTCTCCCAACGAGCGCGCAAGGATGAATGTCAGCGCAAAGCCCATTACGGAGCTGATCGCCGCGCCCAAGATTCCGATAATGCCGCCCCGCGCTGCCTGCCGGCGTTCGGCACTGTGCGGGGAAGTCCCCCGCGCGATGCCCTGCTCCACCCCGGCTGCACTCACGATGACTTGAGGCTTCCGGCCTTGGCAGCTGAAGCCGAGAGGGATGCGTTGGAAACCGCGTCAGCCAGTTTTGCTTTGGAAATTGACTCCGCGAGTGAGGCCTTCGGTACGGATTCGGGAGAGGCAGCCGCAGAGCGGCTCTTGGTTTGCCGGCGCCGGCCCTCCTTCGTGGAGCCTTCCGGGTCGAGGATCCTGCGCCCGGAGGGGACCAAGACCGTTCCTGCCAGTTGAGCCTCGACATCGTTCATCTCGGCGGCGTTCAGAGCCAGCGCATCGATCCGGGTCCGCAGGCATTCCCCGACGAGCAGAACACAGTCGGAAAGACGCCCGGCAGCCAGACGGCTCGCGTGCGGCGCTGCCGGCGGCAGAGCCAGAATGATCACTTGGCCCGATTCGCGTCCAATGAGTTCCCGACGTACCGCTTCAGTCACGAAGTCATCGGCGTCGAAGATGGTCCGTCCGCGTTGTGGCTGGAACACCGAGAGGGACTGGACGAGGGCGGACCTGTATACGCGGCCATCGGCTCCGGCAGCCTGGCTGTGCAGCTGCAGTCCAGCCGTCAGGACCCTCATTTGTTCGTCTGAGGCCCCCATCAGGATCAACTGAACGCGGGTTCCGGCCTCAGCCAGCACGACGGCCAGGTTGGCAGCCACATCTGAGGGCTGCGAATGTTGAGTCTCATCGATAACTGTCAGGGTGCGCAGCCGGATGTTTGAGCTGGCCAAAAGCCGTTCGCGCACCACCCTGAACTGGTCCAGGTCCGTCCCCGCGGCAGGCACCGTGGTCCGGGTGGCGCTGAACCGGACCAGGAGGGGCCCCGCGCCCGCCCCGCGCACGTCGTACCAGTCCCGGACGCGCCGGTCCAGCATATTGACGGCGAACGCAAGCACCAGGCCCACCACGAAGGCTGCCAGCGCGCCGGTGAGCATCACCGTCACCGGCTGGGGGTGATAGCTCACCTCGTTCTGTGCTGCGGGGTTCAGCACCGTACCGCCGCTCGTGTCGATCAGGGACAGCTGGTTCAGCTGCGACTGGACACTCCCGATCTGGGTGAGGATTGAGGGTGCACTGCCGCCGGCCTGCGGAAGGGCTTTCTGCAGGCCTGAGAGCTGCTGCTGAAGCTGGCCCTGGAGCTTGGACTTTCGTTCCTCGGCCTGGCCTTGGCGGTAGGAGAGGTACGAGTTGGCAAGCGCGTCCGCGCCCTCCCTGGCGTTCTGCGCCGTGCTCGAGGTGTAGGAAATTGCCATCGTCGTACCGTTGGCCAACGTTGTGACATTCACCCCGGCCCGGAGCGCTGCCACGGAATCGCCATGGACCAGGCTGGCCGCGGCGGACTGTGCCACCACAAAGGAACTTGCCAGCTGCTGTTCCGTGGAGGCGTCAAGCAGCGCCGAGCTCGCTTTGGCGGGGTTAAAGGGATCAGTGGTGATGACGTTGAGGTTAACGACGGTGGACGCCGTCACGGAGTTCGGCGTCATGCCCAGATAGGCCGCGGCGGCGCTGATCCCCAGGATGGTGACCAGTGCAATCGTTTTCCATTGCCGCCGCAAAACTACTGCGTAGTGACCGAGTCCGACGGAAGAGTTCTCGTCCATTTGTTCCTCAATCTGCCGACGGATCGCCGGCAATATGCCCACAACGGGAGACCTGATTCAGCGCCGGGCCGGGGCTGATGGCACGATGATATAGTCCGGTCGGCCGGGGGGTATATAGGTATTCGTGCACAGGTATCAGGTAGGAACTACTCGTTGCCCATCAATGTGCCGGTTGTCATACTGAACGCCGATAGCCAACCCAGCCCGATACCTTCTCAAAAGGACGCCAGGCATGATCACGGACCTCCCAGCCAGAGCAGCCGGCGTCGCGGCACCGCGCAGAGCTTCTGTGCAGCGCCCGGACCGGGAACGAACCGGGGCCACCGCTGAGTTACCGCGCTGGCCCTTCGCAATCATTTTCCTGGGCTACCCCATCTGGTGGCTCGCGGGCCTCAGCGATCTCATTTGGATCGGCGTCGGCGGAATCATGTTCCTGTACCTGGTGCGGTTCCGTTCGGCGAGGGTGCCGAAGGGATTTTCGGTGTGGGTGCTCTTCCTGCTCTGGATGACGTGTTCGTTCATCGCTATCGATTCACCGGACCGCATGTTCGGATTTGTTTACCGGCTGCTGATTTATCTGGCGCTGACTGTCATCTTCGTCTACGTCTACAACGCCAAAGCGCACCTGAAGGTGCAGTACGTTCTGGGCTGCCTGACGGTGTTCTGGGCCGTGGTGGTGATCGGCGGCTATCTGGGACTTCTTTTTCCCTCTGTGGTGATCCACACCCCGCTGAGCTACGTTCTGCCGCAATCCCTGATGCGGAACGAGCTGGTGAACCAGATGGCCATCCGGCGGCTGACACAGTTCAATCCCACGGCATGGAGCTACATCGATCCGCGGCCCAGCGCGCCCTTCCTGTACACGAACAACTGGGGCGCCGCATATTCTTTGCTCCTGCCGCTGGTGGTGGGGTACCTCTGGCAGATCCGCAAGAGCCGCCGCTTTTGGCTGGTGCTCGCGGCCATTCCGGTCTCCTTTGTGCCAGCCTTTCTGACCCTTAACCGAGGCATGTTCCTGGGTCTTGGCATCGCGCTGCTCTACGCCGCCATGCGGATGGCCCTGGCCGGAAACCGGAAAGGCTTGGGTGCACTGCTGGGCCTGGGCATACTGGTTGCGATTAGCGTCCAGGTCCTTCCCGTCACCGAACGCCTGCAGAACCGGCTTGGGGTCAGCAGCACCACCGTGGACCGGGAATCCCTCTACACCGAGGCCCTGAGCGAAACCCTGAAGTCACCCATTTTCGGCTTCGGGGCGCCCCGACCATCCGTCACCATCGGCGCGCCGTCGGTGGGAACCCAGGGACAGATCTGGATGGTGCTCTACTCGCACGGGTTCCTCGGAGCAGGGTTGTTTCTGCTGACGTTCGCCGTCATGTTCTTCTACACGCTGCGGCTCTCGGACCCGGTCGGCCTGGCCTGCAATACCGTCCTGCTGGTGTCGATGGTGGAGGTCTTCTACTACGGCATGCTCGCGTCGGGGCTGGCGCTTATGCTGATCGCAGGGTCCATCGGCCTGCAAAAGGCAGCCAGCCAGAAACGGCGGCTGCGGACACCTATGTTCGCATAGAGCTATGGAACACGCCCCGATATCCAAGCAAACCGCGCCTGGCCCACGGTCCAGTTCGTCATGCTGCTGAACCGGGCGCGCCGGGCTCGGCTCCGGTGTGCACGTCTACCACGGGGTCGTCGTGGTCATCAACGACCGGACCGTCATCGGCAACAACGTCGGCATCCGGCGATAAGGAATCCGTCGGTGCTCCGGCCGCCGCTGACTGATTCGACGGACACGAACTCCGCCTGAGCGGAACGCCGTCCCACCTACCGGGTGGCGTTATACACGTCGGTGCCGAAGTGATTCAATCCGGAAACCCCCGCCATGCCCAGATGCGGCAGGGCGAACGTATCCTCGATGCTGGCGAGCAGGCTGTAGTGGTTGTAGAGGGTGTCCGATGAGGTATTGGGACGCACAAACGGGGAGATCACCAGCGCTCCCACCTTGCCTCCTCCCGGGCCGAAAATGGCCTGCAGGGGAGCGCCCGGATCGACGCTCTGTGTCAGCTCCTTGTCACCCTCATCGAAGGTGATGATCAGCATTCCGTCGGCCATGAAGGCCGGGGAGGAAGTGATTGCCGGAACCCACTTTTTCAGCCACGCATCCGCGGTGGGAAGGCCGCCCACCGTCCCGTCGACGCAGGGGGCGTCGTGCCCGTCACTACACGTGTTGGGCGTGATGTAGGACAGATTAGGGGTGGTCTCCACGGCATTCAGATCAGCGGTCAGCCCGGACAGATCCACGACGTTCTTGGCACAGTCCGGGGACTCGGTGATTGCCGCGAAGTAGACGAACGGATTGTGCCGGGTGCCGTACTGGTCGCCTATCCTGGGCACCTTGGTGGCGTCTGCGGCGTCCAGCGTTGGGTGGCGGCACGCGGTGCCCATATCCTCCATGTAGCCCTTCCACGTCAGCCCCGCCGAACTCAGCTGCCCCGCAAGGGTGGGCACACTGTCCGGGTAGACGCAGCCGTAGCCGGCAAGCTGGCCGTAGGCCGCCGTGCCGGTCTGGGTGAAGTGGTGGTAAACGGCGCAATCGTTCATGGTCTTGGGGTTGGGACCCTGGCCGGAGATCTGCGCAATGTAGTTCGGGAGGGAACTGGACGCCACGGCGTAGTAGTCCGTCAGCAGAACGCCCTGTTGGCGCAGCGTCTGGGACAGGTAAGGGGCCTGCGATGCGGCGCCCCATGCCCGGTCGTAGCTGGTGTTTTCCAGGTTGATGACAAACACGTGTGCCGGCTTGGCCGACGCAGGGACAGCGGCGGGGGCCCCGCACCCCGCCAGGAGGGATGCCAGGGCCAACGCCGCCATGCCCGCAAGTGCCCTGCCGGCGACCGTTGTGGCCGGCAGCGTCGATTTGCCCGGGTGCCTGCGGATGGTTCGGGCGGAGGTACTGCGGTGCGGCCTCATATGGTTTCCATTCCCTCGGTCAGCTGATGCGGCGGCTTGCTGCCTCTACAACTAGCACCAGCGTCCGGACGGGTCCATAGGTAGTCCCGCCTCCCGACGAGAACACCGTCCCGAAGAGGTGGCCGAAGAAAGACGTTCATCATGGCCCTGGCAGCATCGTGCCTCGAGCTGCCCGCTCCTTTTGGCAGCGTCCACGTAGCGTCACCCTGGGGGCAAGCAGTGCCGCAGATTAAACGGGTAGCGACGGACGGGATTCGGGTAGCCGGATGCGCTGCGCGGCCCTACTTTTAGCGGGGCCGCCGTCATACTCTTGCTTCACTCTTCGGCTCTGAGGAGTGTCCGGTCTTCGAGAATGCGCCACTTCCTGGCGCATTCCGGTCTCTTTTAAGGGGGCTCCCTGTGTCGAGGGCGCGTGTTGTTTCAAAAATAGTTGGCCCACTGGCCATCGCTTCAATCGTGTTCTCGGCGCTGGTGGCCAATCCGTCACCGGCCTCGGCGGCACCCGTGGTGGTGCGGAACGGCTCGTCGGCAGCGACGGCCGCGGCCTCCTGCTGGGAGATCAAGCAGGACACCCCCGCAGCCGCGGACGGCACCTATTGGCTGCTGACGCCGGCCATGGATGCCCCCGCGCAGTTCTACTGCGATATGACCACCGACGGCGGCGGCTGGGTCCTGATCGGCAAAGGCCGGGAGGGCTGGGTCGTCAACAACAACGGCAAAGGCTCGGCGTCGGCGCTGCGCACCGCAGGGCTGAGCCCCATGTCAGGTACGACGACCCAGTATTCGGCCACTGTGGTGGAGGGTCTGCTCAATGGCGGACGCCCGGACGCTCTGCCCGACGGCATCCGGCTCAAGCGCGCGACGAATGCGGACGGAACGCAGTGGCAGGAGAGCCGCTTCAATACGAACAAAGAGGACCGATGGGTCTGGACGTTCAGCGCTGAGCACCAGGTGGCCTGGTACTCCTTCGACGGCGTGCGCGGCGGCGGAGGGCTAACGTCCAACTTCGGGGCCAACGACGCCTACCAGCGGATTAACACGAATACGCTGACGGACAAGGCACAGGGTTACACCCAGGGCTTCTCCTACGGCACAACGGTCACCGGCACCAGCAGCAGCACCAGCTACCTCTGGTCGACGGCGGACGGCCTGGGCTCCGCCCGTCCCTATACGGAAATGTATCTCCGCCCCCAGTTCACCTCCATGGACGCGGGATTCACGCGCGTCGGTGACGGGGGCAGCGCCGCGAAAACGAATGTCCCGGTTGCGGCGTCCTTGGCGCTGGACAGCCCCTGGGGCCTGGCCGATCCGGTGACCCCGAAACGCGAAGGGGACGTGCTGTCACAGGCGTTCGTCCAGAGCGGCAACACGATGTACGTGGGCGGCAACTTCACCGCCGTCCAGCGGGCGGCCAATTCCACCGGGGCGGACAAGGTCTCCCAGGCCTTCCTGGCGGCCTTCGACGTCAATACCGGCCAACTGCTGCCCGGATTCGCCCCGAAGCTTGACGGCTCGGTGATGTCCCTTGCAGTCCTGCCCAACGGCAGCATTGTGGCCGGTGGCACATTCACCACGGTGAACGGCGCGCCGTCGCCCTCGCTCGTGGCACTGAACCCCACAACGGGCGCGACGGCGACCAACTGGTCCGCCGCGGTGGAGGACCACATCACCGGGGACGTAATGAGGGTGACGGATCTGGCCGTCAAGGGGAACTGGCTCTACCTGGGGGGTGCCTTCACCCACCTCAGAGGCGGAAGCCAGGCAACCACAGCCACATATGCCCGGGACCTGGGCCGCCTGTCCGTGGCCGACGGCACGCCGGGCCAGGGCTGGAACCCCAACATGGACGGGACAGTCATGGGTATCTCGCCGTCCGCGGACGGAAGCCGGGTCTACGCGGCGGGGTTCTTCTCCAACGCCGGCGCGGTGACTGCGCACAGGGCTGCCGCCGTGCAGACCATTGCCGGCGCCCCACTGGCCACCCCGGACTGGAACCCGGTCTGGAGCAACTCCAACGATTACCAGCAGACCGTGGGGGCCATCGGTGACCGCGTCTGGGTTGGCGGGTCCGAGCACGGGCTCTTCAGCTTTTCCCCCTCAACGTTTGAAAAACTGTCCGGAAATATCGGCAAGAACCACGGTGATTTCCAGACGATGACCGCCAGCCAGACCGGCATTCTTTATGCAGGCTCGCACGGCCACGACTGGAACTACTCCAACGCCTTCACCTGGCCGGACGTCGGAACAGGCTGGACCGAAGCCGACTCCTTTAACTTCATCGGGGCGTGGGACGCGGGGACCGGCCAGATCGTCCCCACGTTCACGCCCACCATGTCCTGGCCCAGCGGCAACGCGCAGGGCGTGTGGGCCTCCGCGGTGGACAGCAACGGCACCTTGTGGGCGGGAGGAGACATGGTGACCGCGGCAACGCGCACGGCCGTGTCAAAGTGGGCGGGAGGAATGGCCCGATTCCCGCAGACCGACGCGACCGCCCCCGCCACCCCGGCGGCGGTGACGCCGTCGTCGGACGGACCGACGACTGTGAAGCTGACGTGGGGCGCCAGTACGGACAACAGCGGCAGCGTTTCCTACCAGATCCTGCGTAACGACCGTGTGGTGGCCACCACCGCCGGGACGAGCATCACCGTCCCGAAGGGCGGGGAGAACCGCTTCTTCGTGCGGGCGGTGGACGCCGCCGGGAACCTTTCGGCCAGCTCACCGGCAGTGGTCACCAGCGGTGGAAATCCTTCGCCCGTGGCCGCCTTCACTTCCGCAATCGACGGCTGGACCGAGACTTTTGACGCCTCGGGTTCAACGGACAACGGGAGCATCGCCGACTATGCCTGGAACTTCGGTGACGGCACCACCGGATCCGGCGCCACCGCCAGCCACACGTACGCCAAGGCCGGCACGTACCAGGTCCATCTGGTCGTCACCGACAACGGCGGCGAACGAGCGGGCCTGATGAAAACGCTGACGATCGTGCAGCCTGCCCCGAAGGATGCCTACGGAGCTGCCGTTTACGGTGAGAATCCCACGCTGTATTACCGGTTGGGCGACGGCAGCGGCGGCACCGCGGCAGATTCGAGCACCTCGGACAGCCCGGGAACCTATTCGGGCGGCGTGACCCTCGGCTCCGCCGGGGAGCTGCCAGGCGCGCCGGACACCGCCGCCACCTTTGACGGCACATCCGGCCTGGTGGCCAGCCAAAAGAGCTACGACAACCCCGGCACGTACTCACTGGAGCTGTGGTTCAACACGACCACCACCCAGGGCGGCAAGCTGATCGGCTTCGGGGACCAGGCAACCGGAACCTCCAATAACTACGACCGGCACGTGTACATGCAGGACGACGGCCGGCTGGTGTTCGGCACCTGGACCGGCCAGCCGAACACGATTACCAGCCCTGTCGCCTACAACGACGGCAAGTGGCACCTGATGGTGGCGGCGCAGTCCTCCGACGGCATGGTTCTTTATGTGGACGGTGCCCAGGTGGGGACGAATCCGCAAACCCAGGCCCAGCCCTACTCCGGGTACTGGCGGATCGGCGGGGACACCACCTGGGGTTCCAGCAGCCCGTTCTTCGCCGGGACCCTCGATGAGGCGGCCGTCTATCCGACGGCACTGACTGCGGCGAAGGTGGCCCAGCATTACCACCTCGGCGGCGGCAACCTGGCTCCGGCAGCGGCATTCAGCTCTACGGTCAGCGCCTCCTCGGCCGCTCTGGACGCCTCCGGCTCCACCGACGATGGAAGCATTGCCAGCTACGCGTGGGACTTCGGCGACGGCACCACGGGCACGGGCGTAACCACGACCCATGCCTTTCCCTCGGCCGGGACGTACCAGGTCAAGCTGACCCTGACCGACGACCTCGGACTGACGTCCTCGGTCACCCACCAGGTGGCCATCACCCGGCCCGCACCGGCAGATGCCTACGGGGCCGCCATCTACGGCGATAACCCCACGCTGTACTACCGGTTGGGTGAGAGCGGCGGCCCGACCGCGCAGGACTCCAGCCCGGCCGGCAGCGCCGGAGACTACTCGGGCGGCGTCACCCTGGGAGCTTCGGGGGCGCTGCCGGGAGGGGCCAGCACCGCGGCCACTTTCGACGGCAACTCCGGCCTGGTCGCCAGCCGCAACTCGTTCACGAATCCGTCAACCTACTCCCTGGAGGTTTGGTTCAACACCACCACCACCCGGGGCGGGAAGCTGATTGGGTTCGGAAGCCGCGCGACGGGAAACTCCGACAGTTATGACCGGCATGTGTACATGCAGGATGACGGTCATTTGGTGTTCGGAACGTGGACCGGCCAAATGAACACGATCACCACGCCTGTTGCCTACAACGACGGCGTCTGGCACTCGGTGGTGGCGACGCAGTCTTCAGACGGCATGGTTCTCTACGTGGACGGTGCCAATGTGGGCACCAATCCGCAGACGGCCGCCCAGGACTACACGGGCTACTGGCGGATCGGCGGGGACACCACGTGGGGCTCCAGCAGTTCGTTCTTCGCCGGCACCCTCGACGAGGCTGCCGTTTACCCCGCGGCACTGACGGCGGCCCAGGTGGCCACCCACCACCAACTCGGCACCACTGTGCCGCCGGTGAACAAGGTGCCGGTGGCATCGTTCACTTCGACGGTGAAGGATCTGGGGATCACGGTGGACGGGTCCGGCTCGTCGGATTCGGATGGCACGGTTAGCTCCTACGCCTGGGACTTCGGAGACGGGTCCGTCGGCCAGGGTGCGACCGCGACCCACACATACGCGGCTGCGGGAACCTACACGGTGAAGCTCACCGTGACGGATAACCAGAGCGCGACGGGCGAGAAGACCGATCCGGTGACGGTGACGGCACCGCCGGTGAACAAGGTGCCGGTGGCATCGTTCACTTCGACGGTGAAGGATCTGGGGATCACGGTGGACGGGTCCGGCTCTTCGGATCCGGATGGCACGGTTAGCTCCTACGCCTGGGACTTCGGAGACGGGTCCGTCGGCCAGGGTAC
>NZ_JBFTKM010000018.1:0-77716 GCF_056395945.1 Arthrobacter sp. 05T442
CACCGGCTCCGACGGTGTGCTCTCCGGCACCCAAATCGTGGCACCGGTAACCGCACCGGTCACCCCCGGCGCGACCTCGGTAGGCGTACTCGGCGCCCCGACCGCACAAACCAACGGCACGGCAGGGACCGCCGGACAGCCGGCAACCGACCCGGCCCAAAACCCCGGCACCGACGGTGTGCTCTCCGGCACCCAGGTCGAGGCGCCGATCTTCGTTCCCATCTCCGCCGGAGCGGCATCGGTGGGTGTGCCAGGTGATTCCGCGGCCGCCGTTGCCGCGCCTCCGGTGGTCACTCCCACAGTGGTGAATCCTTCGGTGGTCGCTCCCCTTGTATCTGCCCCGTCGATCGCCTCTGCGGGATATGAAAAGGCTGCGATGGTGGCGTCCGCTCCCCTTCGTGCGGCGACACTTGCCTACACGGGTGCCAGTACGGGCATGGTGTGGGTGGCCTTCGTGCTCCTGGGCGCGGGTCTACTCGTGACGCTGGGTGTGCACAGGAAGAAAGCCTAGCCGCAACGGTGTCCGGCGGGACGGAGCTTCCGGTCCCGCCGGATCCTGGCGCGATACCGAGCTGTTCGCCTTCGACATAGGACTAGGCGGCCTGGTTCGAGGCCTCACGCCCGGGGCGGGTCCGGGCATGAGGTACCGGACCAGGGCGCCCTAGTTGCGTCATCGTCGATGAACGCACCGACGGTAGTGTGCGCACGGCGCAGCAATTACCGCGTGCACAGATGGCGACCCGGTTCAGGGGAAACCTCCGTCTCCGGTCCCCCTCCCAGCCAACCAAAGCGTCAGAGCGAAGCGAGCCAAACCAGACGCGGCTCAGACGCGGGCGCGTACTACCGGGATCGACGCCGTCGGAAGTCCGCTGGGGAAGACCGTGGGTTCGGGGGCGGCCACGGGGGCCAGCGGTATCCGGACGGGTTCGGCGCCCACGGTGACGAGTTCGCCGCGCACGTCGATCTCCAGCGGTGCGCCGTCCTGGATGCGGAGGGTGATGGATGACGGGTCCAGTTCGACACGCAGGAGCCGGCCCTGGATTTTGAGGTGGAACTCGAGTCCGTCCCATTCGGCCGGCAGCCGCGGGTCGAAGTACGGCACGGCGCCCTGGTCCCGCAGCCCGGCGAAGCCGCTGACCAGCGAGCTCCACACCCCTCCGGTGGAGGCAATGTGCACGCCGTCGATCGTGTTGCCGTGGGTGTCGTCCAGATCGATGAACAACGCGTGGGTGAAGTGGTCCAGCGCGGCCTTGCCGTAGCCGACCTCGGCCGCCATGATGCCCTGGACACACGCGGAGAGGGTGGAGTCGCCGGTGGTGATGGGATCGTAGAAGTCGAAGGCGCGGCGCTTTTCCTCGGCCGTGAAGTCCTGCCACTGCAGGAACATCGCCAGCACGGTGTCGGCCTGCTTCAGGACCTGGTGCCGGTAGATCACCAGCGGGTGGAAGTGGAGCAGCAGCGGGTACTTGGACCGGGGCGTGGTCCAGTCCCACGGCTCCAGGGTCATGAAGTCGTTGTCCTGCGAGTGGACCTGGAGGTCCTCGTCATAGGGCAGCTGCATCCGGTTCGCGGCCTGCTCCCAGAACTCGCGTTCGGCGTCGTCGATCTCGGGGTGATCCAGCGCGGCCGCCGCGCGCAGGTTAAAGCGGGCCATGACGTTGGTGTACAGGTTGTCGTTGACGACGGCGGTGTACTCGTCCGGGCCGGTCACGCCGTGGATGTGGAAGAGTCCGTCCTTGCCGAAGAAGCCCAGGGACACCCACATCCGGGCCGTTTCGATCAGCAGCTCCGAGCCCAGGGTGTCCTGGAACTCCCGGTCCCCGCTGGCCCAGATGTAGCGGTTGGTCGCGAAGGCGATCGCGGCGGCGATGTGGAACTGCGCGGTGCCGGCCGCATAGTAGGCGCTGGCCTCCAGGCCGTTGATGGTGCGCCAGGGGAAGAGGGCGCCGTCGACGCTGAGTTCTTTGGCACGGATCTTGGCCTCGGGCAGCAACGCGTGGCGGAATTCCAGGACCTGCCGGGCGTTGCCCGGGTTCGTGTACGTCAGGTACGGCAGCAGGTACACCTCCTGGTCCCAGAAGTAGTGGCCCTCATAGCCCGAGCCGGAGACGCCCTTGGCCGGGATGCCGGCGACGTCGGCGCAGGCAGTGGCCTGGGCGAGCTGGAAGAGGTTCCAGCGGATCCCCTGCTGCAGCCCGGTCTGGCCGCGCAGCACGATGTCGCTCGTGGTCCAGTACCCGCGGTAGTGGGCCTCGCTTTCGGCGAAGATCTCACCGACCGGCATGAGCCCGGCCTCCGCGGCGTCGGCCAGGTCCTCAACGGCCTGTCCCACCGCGTAGCTGACGCTCTTTTCCAGCAGGAACGGCTCATCCGGGCCGACGGCGAGCACGTAGCGGACACTGCTGTCGTCCTGGTCCACCCGGGTGTCGAAGGGCTGGACCCCCGCCGAGGTCCAGTGGTCCACGGCCATGCCGAGCCGCTGCCTGGACTCGGCAGCCTCCCAGGACAGGCGCAGCGAGCCGTCGCCGCCGTCGAGCCGCACCGGCAGGAGCACACGGCCGGCGTGGCGGCCGGCGCGGCGCGGATCATGGGCGGAGTGGTCCTCCACCGGCTGGTCCTGGCGGTTGATCACCGAAGACGTGACGTCGGCGGAGATGTCCCGGTCCGCGGCGAGTTCCAGGGAAATGCCGAGGGCGCCGCGGGACTCGTAACCAACGGCACGGCGCTCGGTGGTGGTCACCGTGGCACCGGAGCGGCACTGCCAGGTGATCCGGCATTCATAGACGCCGGTCGCGAAGTCGACCGAGCGCCGGTAATCCAGCACGGTGGATTCATCGAGGCTGAGCGTCTCGCCGTCGATGATGACCGTGAAGTTGTTGGCGTCCGGGACGTAGAGGATCCGCTGCCCGGTGCGGGCGAAGCCGTACGCGTTCTCGGCGTGCTTGATGTCCCAGGTCTCGTGGAAGCCGTTGATGAAGCTGCCCGGAAGTTCGGCGTCGGCGGCCGCCCAGTGGGCGCCGCGGATGCCCAGGTGTCCGTTGCCGAGGCTGAAGAGGGTTTCGAGCGTGCCGGCATTCCCGGGGAGGTGGACGGTTTCCACGAGCTGCCACGGGTCGTTGGGGAACCGGGCGCGGTCCGAGGTGATGAGAGCCATGGTGGAGGGGTTCCTTCGGGCAGGTGTTGTGCGGCGGTTGACGTGGCGGGGCGGGGCGCGGGTGCGGAGGGTTAGAGCAGTTCGGCGAGGTCGTTGACCACGACGGTGGCGCCGGCGGCAAGCAGGGTCTGCCGGCCCGCGCCCCGGTCCACGCCGATCACCGAGTGGAAGCTCCCCGCGCTGCCGGCCTGGACACCCGAGACGGCATCCTCGACGACGACGCATTCCTCGCCGGGCAGGCCCAGCAGCCGCGCGGCGTATTCGTAAGTGGCCGGGCTCGGTTTGCCGGGCAGCCCTTCCGCGACCGCGACGACGCCATCGACCACGACCGGGAAGTAATCGGACAGTTCTGCGGCCTTGAGCACTGCCGGGGCATTGCGGGAGGAGGAGACGACGGCGAGCTTCAGTCCCCGGGCCAGAGCGGCCTCGATGAACCTCACGGATCCCTCGTACGGCTTCACGCCGCCGGCCTCGACGATGTCGTTGAAGACCTTGTTCTTGCGGTTGCCCAGCCCGTGGACGGTGTCGTGGGCGGGATCGTCGTCCAGCGGTCCTTCCGGCAGGACAATGTTGCGTGAGGCCAGGAAGTCCCGGACGCCGTCGAACCGGGGCTTGCCGTCGATGTGGTCGAAGTAGTCGCTTTCGCGGTAGGGCGCCGCCTCGGGGACCGAGCGCAGGAAGCCGTCGAAGAGATCCTGCCACGCGCGCTCGTGCACGATCGCCGTGGGCGTCAGGACGCCGTCGAGGTCGAAAAGGATGGCTGAAGCGCCCGCCCAGCCCGGACGGGAAGCGGTGCTATTGGAAAGCTCAGTCATGGAACAAAGTCCTTTCAGACGGTGGGCAATCAAGTCGGTGGTCTTCTGCAGTGGAGGTTCTGGGCGACGGCGGGCGGCCGGGCCGGGCGGTGCGGGGCCTGCTGGCGCTGGCGTGCTGCCGGGCATGTGCCGGGCTCGGCGAGCGTTCGGTTCAAGGAGCATCGGGTTCAGCGACAGTCCGTTTCAACGAGCGCCCGTTCAACGACGGCGTCGGGTGCTCTTGCGCTCCACCAGCCTGGTATCGAGCACGTGGCTTGACGGGGGATTCGGTAGCCCCGAGCTGTGGAGTCTTTCGATCAGCAGGTTGGCGGCGAAGGCCCCCTGATCGGCCACCGGCTGGGCGATTGTGGTCAGTCCCAGGAACCAGCTCATCTGATGATCGTCTATTCCTATGATGGACACGTTCTTCGGCGCTGACAAACCGAGATCCCTCAGGGCCATGAGTGCGCCGAAGGCTGTTTCGTCGCAGCCGGCGAAGATTGCGGACGGCATCCTGCGGTTTTCGACCAGCTCGGTCATGGCCCGGCGGCCGCCTTCGATACTGAAGCCGGCGTCGATCACCAGGTCCGGATCAACCGTCAGATCGTGCTCGACGAGAGCGCCTTCAAAGCCCCTCAGCCGCTCGCCGGCCGTGATGTCGGAGGGCTGGCCGGCCTCGCTCCCGGACAGGATGGCGAGGTCCCAGTGGCCCAGCCCCAGAAGGTGGTTGGTGGCGGCGCGGGCCGCTTCCTCGTTGTCGATGCCTACGTTGTCCCACGGCACGTCGTCCATGCCCACGCTCGCCACGGCAAGACCGGAGCCGGCCAGGGCGGCCATTTCGGCTTCGCTGAGGGCGATGTTCAGGAGCAGGACACCGTCCACGCGCTGAGAGAGCCCCGCGACGTCGTCGAAGAGCTTCCGGTGCACGCTGGGCTGGTTCCGGAGGCTGATGAGCACCGTGTCAAAGCCGCTGTCCGCAAACACTTCCTCGGCAGCTTCCACAGCCTGGGCAAAAAACCAGGCGGTCGCGGTGGGGGCGATGATGGCCACGGAGCCGGTTTTTCCGCCGGCCAGGCGCGACGCCGCCGAGGATGCCTTGTAGCCGAGCTTGGCGGCCGCATCCCCGACCCTGGCCTGGGCCTGTTCGGAGACATTGGGCAGGTTCCGGAGCGCCCGGGAGACGGTGCAAATGGAGAGTCCGGCGAGCGCCGCGACATCCTGGATGGTCACGCGCGTGGTCCTGGCCTGCATCTCGGGCCCAGCCCTTTCTTCCCCCGGAAGTAGTAGGCCGGTGAACATGGCCGAAGTCGAGTGTAAACGCTTACAAAATTGGTATGCAAGTGGATTAATAGAGAAACTCCGTCCGGCCTGGCCGAAGGGCCGCCGGTTCAGCGCAGCACGTAGTGCCGAAGGAACGCGCTGACGTCCACCAGCTCGGCTTTTGAGATCGCATGGCCCATTCCCGGGTAGGTCCGCGCCGTGAGCTGGGTGTTGTGGTGCAGCCATTCTTCAGTGTGCTCCGTGGCGGCGTCGTTGATCACGACGTCGTCCTTGTCCCGGCCCCAGAAGAACGGCGGCCGGGACCCGAAGGATTCGCTCATGGCCAGGAGCTCGTTGTCCAGGACGAAGCCGGAGAGCCCGACGACGGCACGGAACTGCTCCGGCCGGAGCCGCAGCAGGGTGCTGGCCATGGCCATGCCCTGCGAATACCCCAGCAGGCTGACACTGCTGTGCCGGGCCTTGACGGAGTCGATCCACGCCAGCACGCCGGTGGTGCTGGAGATGACGTCGGCAAAGTCGTGGGTCAGGAAGTAGTCCAGAAGGAACCACCCGTAGTGGTCCCCGATCACCTTCGGCCCGCGCAGAGCGGCGCAGCTGAAGTCCGGCGGGAGGGAACCGAACAGGTCGGTCATCCGGGATTCGTCCGTGCCGTAGCCGTGCATCATGACCAGCAGCGGCGTGCCGGCGCGCTCATTCTCCGGCCGGGACCAGACGACTGTCTCCATGGGCACAGCCTAGCCAGTCGCCGGACCCGGGCACCGGCCATCCCTCCTCCGATTCTGTGCCCCGTCCGCGCACTATCCGGTGATCCGCTACGGAATCAGACCGCCGCGGCGTGGATCCGCGCCGCCGTCGTCCGAAAACGCCGCGGAATCGTCGCCCTGAGGGCCGCGGGGCGCACGGGGCGTGGAAGTTTCCCGGCGGGGCGTGGGCCGTTTCGTTGAAACAGCGCGGGCCGGGCTGTAGCGTGACGCTGGACAGCATGCTTAGCATTTCCTACCCGTGCACAGACACCAAGGAGCAAGACATGAGAATCGGTTCCGCCATCTTCCTCATCGCCATCGGCGCCATCCTGGCCTGGGCCATCGCGCCCGGCCTGATCCCTAACGTGGACCAGACCATGATCGGCTACATCCTCATGGTTGTCGGAGTCATCGGGCTGGTCGCCTCCCTGGTCCTCGCCAACCCCGGCCGCGGCCGCACGCGCCGCGTCAGCGAGACCCGATCAATCGTGGACCCCAACACGGGCGAGACCATCACCCGCAATGAGAGCCGCGACGCGGGCTTGTAGGCCGCCGCTCTCCGGAGCCATCATCCCGGAAGCCGGGCCTGACCAGTAGGGTCGGGCCCGGCTTCAGTCATTTCATGGGGCCCCCGCCAGCCCGGCCCGCCGCACGCCCGGCCGGCCACTGGACATGCCCACCCCGCCACGGGACATGCCCCGCTTTCAGGCTGGGGCATGGACATGATCCCAAATTGCCCGCTCCCCGGCCCGACCACTGGACATGTCCCCCGCTCCCCGGCCCGGCCACTGGACATGCTCGCCGATCCCGGCCCAGTCACTGGACATGTCCTATGCTCCAACGCGCTCCCCGGCCCAGTCCCAGCGAGAGCACAGCCCCCGGAGCGAGGCATGGACATGATCCCAAATTGCCCACTCTCCGGCCCGACCACTGGACATGCTCCCCCGATCCCCGAAGCGAGGCATGGACATGATCCCAAATTGCCCACTCCCTGGCCCGACCACTGGACGTGACCCCCGCTGCTGACCAGACCAGTGGACATGTCCCGTGGCGCGAGGCTGCCACTTCTGCGTTCTTGTGGTTTTCATTGACAAACCAACACGAACAAAGATAAAGTCAAATAATTCCACTTCATGTGATGCGAGTCACGGAAGCGGCCGAGGATTCGGAACGCAGTCGCAGGCAGCAAGCAGAAGACAGTACGCAATGGAGGGTAAGTGTTCGCCGAGGAACGCCAACAGCTGATCGTGGGGCTGATCTACGCCAGTGGCCGCGCCAGCGTCACGGATCTTGCCGAGCGTTTCAGCATCACCACCGAAACTGTTCGCCGGGACCTCGCCGCCCTCGAAGCGGCAGGCAGCGTCCGGCGCGTCCACGGCGGCGCAGTCTCCCCGGACCGGTTCAGCACCACCGAAGAAAGCATCCTCGAACGCACCGTCCAGCGGCAGCCCGAGAAGATCCGCATAGCCGAGGCCGCCCTGGCCCTCATCCCCCAGGGCCGCGCGGGCAGCATCCTGATCGACGCCGGCTCCACCACCGAAGCCCTCGCCGAGCTCCTCGCCGCCCGCACGGCCGGAGCCACGACCGGAGCCGCGGCATCCGACGCCGAGCTGGTGGTCATCACCCACGCACTGCCCATTGCGGCACGACTGTCCGGGGAACCCGGAATCGCCCTGCACCTGCTGGGCGGAAAAGTCCGCGGCATCACCCAGGCTGCGGTCGGCCAGTCCACAGTGGAGGCCGCGCGCCGGATCCGCCCGGACATCGCCTTCATCGGCACCAACGGAATCCATGCAGCCTTCGGGCTGAGCACGCCCGATCCTGAAGAAGCCGCCGTCAAGGCTGCCTTCGTCCAATCAGCGCGCCGCATCGTGGTGCTGGCTGATTCCTCCAAACTGGACGCGGAAACGCTCGTCCAGTTCGCCTCGTTGAAAGATCTGGACACCTTGATCACAGACTCGAAACCCAGCCGGGAACTCGCCGATGCCCTTGCGGAAGCCGGAGTGGAGGTTGTGGTCGCATGATTGTCACGCTGACCGCCAACCCCAGCCTGGACCGCACAGTGGCACTGCCCGGTCCCCTGCTCCGCGGCGAGGTGCAGCGCGCCGTCTCCGTCCGCCAGGAATCCGGAGGCAAGGGAGTGAACGTCTCCCGCGCCCTGGTGGCCTCCGGACTGAAGACCATCGCGGTACTTCCCGGAGCGGAGGCCGATCCCGTGCTCGCCGGGCTCCGGGACAGCGACGTTCCCTTCGCGGCGCTGCCGATCGGCGAGCCGCTGCGCAGCAACGTGGCGCTCACCGAGCCCGGCGGGGTCACCACCAAAATCAACGAACCCGGACCGGCGCTGAGCGAGGACCAGCAGGAAGCCCTGATCGGGCTGCTCCTGGACGCCTCCCGCGGCGCCAGCTGGGTTGTCCTGGCCGGTTCGCTCCCCCCCGGAGTTCCGGTCGAGTTCTACGCAACCGTCACCCGACGGCTGCGGTCCATGCACGACGGCACCGATGCGCCGCGCATCGCCGTCGACTCCTCCGGCGAACCCCTCGCCGCAGCGATCTCCGGCGATGCCTCGGGAAAGCCGGACCTCCTCAAACCCAATGCCGAGGAACTGGCGGAACTGGCTGCGGCAGCCGGGTACGCCACCCATAAATCCGCCGAGGAACTCGAAGCCGATCCGGAGGCTGCCGCGGCAGCCGCCGCCGCCGTCGTGCGTTCCGGAGTGGGAGCCGTGCTGGCAACCATGGGTTCCAGGGGTGCCGTGCTTGTAACGGCCGACGGCGCGTGGCTGGCCACGCACCCGCCGGTCAAGGCTGTCAGCACCGTCGGCGCCGGCGATTCCTCGCTTGCCGGCTACCTGCTCGCCTCCAGCCAGGGCGCCGCCCCGGCCGATTGCCTCCGTCAGGCGGTGGCCCATGGTGCCGCCGCCGCTTCCCTGCCGGGCTCCACTGTCCCGGCAGTCAACCAAACCACCCCTGATGCCGTAACCATCACGGCCCTCCGGAAGGATTGACAGTGACACAGCTCATCACAACCGAACTGGTCGAGCTGGACCAGAACCTGGGCAGCTCGCCCGAGGACGTGATCCGGCACCTGGCAGGCAGAGTTGCAGCCAACGGACGCGCCACCGAAGTCGAAGGCCTCTTCGCCGACGCCTTCGCCCGGGAGTCCAAGACCGCCACCGGCGTCCCCGGCGGCATCGCGATCCCGCACTGCCGTTCGACGGCGGTCACGGAACCGACGCTGGCCATGGCACGGCTGTCCCAGCCCGTCGATTTCGGCGCCAAGGACGGTCCCGCGGATCTCATCTTCTTCATCGCCGCTCCCGAAGGCGCGGACCAGGACCACCTGAAGCTCCTGTCCAAGCTCGCCCGGTCCCTGATCAAGAAGGACTTCACGGCCGCGCTGCGTGCCGCGTCCTCGCCGACGGAAGTCGTCGAGCTTGTGGAGGGGGCACTTGCGGACAAGCCCGCAGCCCACGCCGCTGCTGCCGCCGATGCCGCACTTTCCACGGCCAAGGCGCCCGCCGCCGGTGCCGCCGGCGCTGCTGCCGCTGGCATGGCCGCCGGCGGCCGGGGCCCCAAGCGCCTCGTCGCCGTCACAGCCTGCCCCACCGGCATCGCCCACACCTACATGGCTGCCGATTCGCTCGTGGCCGCGGCCCGGGAAGTCGGCATCGACCTGCAGGTGGAGACCCAGGGCTCCTCCGGCGCCAAACCGCTGGACCCGGCCGTGATCGCCGCGGCCGACGCCGTGATCTTCGCAGTTGACGTGGACGTCCGCGGCAAGGAGCGCTTCGCCGGCAAGCCGGTCATCAACGCACCCGTCAAGCGCGGCATCGACGAACCGGACAAGATGGTCCAGGAGGCCCTCGCCGCCGCCGACAACCCGAACGCCCGCCGCGTGCCGCACTTCGGCGCTGAGGAGCAGGCTGAGACCGAGGCCATGGAAAAGGGCGAACACATCGGCCAGAAGCTCAAGAAGGCCCTGCTCACGGGTGTCAGCTACATGATCCCGTTCGTGGCAGGTGGCGGCCTGCTGATCGCCCTCGGCTTCCTCATGGGCGGCTACCTGATCACGAAGTACGCGGATGCGATCGTTGTGGACAACAGCCTCTTCAACCTGCCGACCCAGTTCCCGGACAACGCCTGGGGCCCGCTGGGCGCCTACATCGGCGCTGTCCTGTTCAAGATCGGCGCCCTGTCGCTCGGCTTCCTGGTTCCGGCCCTTGCCGGCTACATCGCCTACGGCATCGCTGACCGGCCGGGCATCGCGCCGGGCTTCGTCGCAGGCGCCGTGGCCGGGTTCATGGGTGCCGGCTTCCTCGGCGGCATCGTCGGCGGCCTGCTCGCCGGTTACATCGCACACTCGATCGGCCGGATCAATGTGGCCCGCTGGCTGCGCGGCCTGATGCCCGTGGTGATCATCCCCCTGCTGGCCTCGCTCGTCGCGTCCGGCCTGATGTTCCTGATCCTGGGCGGACCGATCGCCGCCATCAGCAAGGGCCTGAGCGGCTGGCTGTCCGGCCTCACCGGCGCCAGCGCGATCGCCCTCGGCGTGATCCTGGGCCTCATGATGTGCTTCGACCTCGGCGGACCCGTCAACAAGGTTGCCTACTCGTTCGCCGTCGCCGGCCTGGGCGCCGCATCCATTACCAACCAGGCGCCCTGGCAGATCATGGCCGCGGTCATGGCCTCGGGTATGGTTCCGCCGCTGGCCATGGCGCTCGCCACGGTCCTGGACAAGCAGCGCTTCAGCCTGGCCGAACGTGAAAACGGCAAGGCGGCCTGGCTGCTGGGAGCCTCGTTCATCTCCGAAGGAGCCATCCCCTTCGCCGCCGCCGACCCGCTCCGGGTCATCCCGGCCAGCATGCTCGGCGGGGCAATCACCGGAGCCATCTCGATGGCATCCGGAGTCGGTTCCAAGGCACCACACGGCGGCATCTTCGTCTTCTTCGCCATCGACAACTTCGTGATGTTCGTTGTCTCCATCCTGGTCGGAACCGTCGTGACCGCATTGTCCGTCCTGGCACTCAAGCGCTGGGCAGTCAAGAAGTCCGTTGATACGGTGGAAGCGGTTCCCGTAACCGTCTGAGCCGGTCCAGGAATCATCCCCGAAACTGAAGTCCACAGCTGATAGTCCCAAAGCTGAAATCAAGGAGCAGAAATGACCGAACGTAACGCCACCATTGGCAGCCGAGTCGGGCTGCACGCCCGCCCGGCCGCCATCTTCGCCGAGGCAGCAGGCGAGTTCGATCTCGAAATCACCATTGCCCGCCTGGGCGAGCCCGAAGATGAGGCCATGGACGCTGCAAGCATCCTGTCGCTGATGAGCCTGGGCGCATCGCATGGCGAGGTTGTGGTGTTGCGTGCCGAGGGTGAGGGCGCCGACGCGGCGCTGGAACGCCTCGTCCAGATCCTCGAGACGGATCACGACGCCGCATAGCGTCACCTTCTCGCGGCATTCGCCCGACAGAATCCCGGTCCTGCCCGTTGCGGCGGTACCGGGATTTTGCGTTAACGGTAGGGCGGGTCGATCCGGAAAGGAAAACGCGGGCTCGTGGTCCACGGACTGCCGTAAGCAACCTTACTGAATCCTTGTCACGGCGCTCCCCCGCCGATAGTTTGGAAAGCGCGGCGCCGTTGCAGCGGGCCGCCGAAGAAATGACTCCCCGGCCAAAGGAGACCCCATGGCAAGCGTCCACGAAAGCATTGAAGTCGATGTCCCCGTGTCTACGGCGTACAACCAGTGGACGCAGTTCGAAACTTTTCCAGTCTTCATGACGGGCGTCGAGGCGGTGGAGCAGATCGACGAGACCTCGCTCCATTTCAGCACCGACATCGCAGGCGTGCGGCGCGAATACGGGGCCCAAATCATCGAGCAGACGCCGGACCGGAAGATCGCCTGGGTCAGCACGGACAAGCCGCGCAACGCCGGAACGGTGACGTTCGAATCCTTGGGGCCCGAGCGCACACGGGTGAACGTCGAGCTTGAGTGGGAACCCGAGGGCATCGTGGAAAAGGCCGGGTCAGCGCTCGGAGCCGACCACCGGCAGGTCAGCGCGGACCTCGGCCGGTTCAAGGAGTTCATCGAATCCCGCGGCATCGAAACCGGGGAGTGGCGTTCCGCCGTCGACCAGGGGGAAGTCGCCGAAGACAACCCGCCCGCCGCCGAACCCCGCGAACCGAGGTAACCGTGCCCACGAGGAAGACCGCCGGGGCTGAGGGCCCCAGTATCAAGGACCCGGAGCTCTACGAGGAATTGCGGGCCGACGGCGCGTCCCGGCAAAAAGCCGCCCGTATCTCCAACGCAGCCGCCAAGCGCGGACGCTCCGCGGTGGGCCGGAAAGGCGGCCGGGCCGGTGACTACGAGGACTGGACCGTCCCCCAGCTAAAGAAACGCGCCAAGGAGATCGGTCTGACCGGGTACTCGGCGAAGACGAAGAACGAGCTCATCTCCGCGCTCAGGAACTCCTGATCCCGGTGGCCGCCGGGTGCCGTGCCGACGCCTCAGGCCTCCTTGCGGGTGCTTTTCGCGGCAGCCTTGGGTCCCGTTTTCGGTGCTGTCTTGGCGGGCGTCTTCGCGGCAGTTTTGGGTCCGGCCTTCGCTGCCGCCCGGGATGCGGTTTTCGGGGCCGCCCTGGAGCCGCCCGCAGCCTTCGAAGAAGGGGCCGCGGCGGCGGTGCCGCCCCCGCGCTTCTTTTCCAGGCTGCGCTTGAGCGCCTCCATGAGGTCGATCACTTCGCCGCTGCCTGCCTCGGCGGCGGGCACCCCGAAGGTTTCCTCGGTATCGAGGGACTCTCCCTTTTCCAGTTTCGCGTCGATAAGCTGGCGCAGCTGCAGCTGGTAGTCGTCCGTGAACTGCTCCGGCTCAAAGTCGGCGGCCATCGACTCCACCAGGGCCGCGGACATTTCGCGTTCCTGGGCCGAGATGCGGATGGAGGTTTCGAGGGCCGGGAAGCTGGCCTCCCGGACCTCGTCGGCCCAGAGCAAGGACTGCAGCACCAGCACGTCATCGCGGATCCGCAGGGCCCCCAGCCGGGTCTTCTCCCGCAGCGCGAACTGCACGATCGCCACCCGGTCCGTGTCTTCGAGGGCGCGGCGCAGCAGCACGTAGGCCTTGGGAGACTTGGAATCCGGCTCGAGGTAGTAGCTCTTTTCGAACATCATCGGGTCGAGCTGATCGGCAGGGACGAACTGCACGACGTCGATCTCATGGCTGTTCTCGGCCGGGATGGACTTGAGCTCCTCGCGGCTGAGCACCACTGTCCGGCCCTCGTCCTCGTAGGCCTTGTCTATGTCCTCATAGTCCACGATCTTGCTGCAGACCTCGCAGCGGCGCTGGTAGCGGATCCGCCCGCCGTCGGCGTTGTGGACCTGATGCAGGCTGATGTCGTGGTCCTCGGTGGCGCTGTAGACCTTGACGGGGACGTTGACCAGCCCAAACGCTATCGCGCCTTTCCAGATGGCTCTCATGGATCAAGTGAACATCACAGTTGCACGGAGGAGAAGTCCCATGCCTGAACGGACACCAGCAAGAAGCCGGGAAAGGGTGCGCGTTGACGGCCGTGAGCTGGTGGTGACCAACCTGGACAAGGTCATGTATCCGGAGACCGGGACCACCAAGGCCGACGTCCTGGCCTACTACGCCGCTGTGGCGCACGTGCTGATTCCGGCCGCCGCCAACCGGCCTGCCACCCGCAAGCGCTGGGTCCACGGCGTCGGAACGGCCGAAGCCCCGGGTGAGATGTTCTTCCAGAAGAACCTGGACCATTCGACGCCGGGCTGGATACCTCGCGCATCGGTTACGCACAAGGACCGGACCATCCAGTATCCGCTTGTCAACGACCCCGCCACCCTGGCCTGGCTGGCCCAGTCCGCCGCCCTTGAGATCCACGTCCCGCAGTGGCGGGTGGATTCACACGGTAACGCTACGAATCCGGACCGGCTGGTGCTGGACCTCGACCCCGGCGAGGGTGCCGGGCTGGCGGAGTGCGTGGAAGTCGCCATGCTGGCCCGCACCATCCTGCGCGATGTAGGCCTCGATCCGGTTCCGGTAACGAGCGGAAGCAAGGGGATCCACCTCTACGCGCACCTCGACGGCACGCAGACGTCCGAGCAGATCTCAGAGTTCGCCCATGAACTGGCGCGTTCGCTGGAAACAGACCATCCGGAACTGGCCGTGAGCGACATGAAGAAGACCCTCCGCACCGGCAAAGTCCTCGTGGACTGGAGCCAGAACAGTGCTGCAAAGACCACGATCGTCCCGTACTCGCTGCGCGGCCGGCTGCACCCCATGGTGGCGGCGCCGCGCACCTGGCGAGAACTCGCCTCCGCCTCCCTGCATCAGCTGGACTACCGGGAGGTCCTGAAACGCGTGCAGGCCGGAAAGGACCCCTTCGCCGCCATCTCGGGAGCCTCCGCTTCCGGACCCGCACCGGATCGCCCCGGACACGCCGCCGGCCACGGTTCCCCCGACGGCGACGGCGGCCACTCGGACCCCCGGCTGGAGAAATACCGCACCAAGCGGGACGCGGCCCTCACCCCGGAGCCGTTCACGGCAGAGCGGCACCACGAGGCCGACGCCGGCACGCTGCGGGAGAAGTTCGTCATCCAGGAGCACCACGCCAGCCGGCTGCACCACGATTTCCGGCTGGAGCGCGACGGCGTCCTCGTGTCCTGGGCCCTCCCTAAAGGCGTCCCGACGTCCAAGGCCAAGAACCACCTCGCCGTCCAGACCGAGGACCACCCGATGGACTATGCGGACTTCGAGGGCACCATCCCCAAAGGCCAGTACGGAGCCGGAACCGTCAGCATCTGGGACCACGGGTACTACGAATGCGAGAAGTGGATCGCCGGCAAGGAGGTTATCGCCACCCTCACGGGAGCGGACGACGGCGGCCTTGGCGGCACCCGCCGGTTCGCCCTGATCCACACCGGCCAAGGCAACGACCAATGGCTCATCCACCTGATGGACCCCCTCGGGTCGAAACAAACGCACCCGGCGCCGGCGTCGGAAACATCCGGCGCCGCGGCGGGCGGTACCGCGGCTGACCCCGCCGCCCGGGAAGGCACTGACAATGCCGGATCTGCGGCTCCTACCGGCCCGGACCTGGGCCCGATGCTGGCCAGCGCCGGCACCACCGCGGATCTGGCCGGCAAGGACTGGCAATTCGAACTCAAATGGGACGGCCTGCGGGCCCTGGTTGTGGGGGATGCCTCGAAGGTCCGGCTCATCAGCCGCAACGGCAACGACATGTCTGCCACCTACCCGGAACTGACGGACCGCGCGTGCTGGCCGGACGGGAACTTCGCAGCTGACGGGGAGATCATCGCCGTCGGACCCGCCGGTCGGCCCGATTTCGGGCTGCTGCAGGGGCGCATGAAACTCACCAAAGCCGCCGACGTCGCAAAGGCACAGGTGTCCACGCCGGTGCGGCTGATGCTGTTCGATCTGCTGTTCGACGGCCGCGCTGATCTTCGCCGCCTGCCGCTGCGGGAACGCCGGACGCGCCTGGAGAACTTCTTCCACCCTTCGGGATGCCCGGTGGAACTGTCTGAGGTCATCGACGGCGACATCGCGCACATCCTGGCGAGCGCCGAGGAGTTGGGGCTCGAGGGGGTAATGGCCAAGCGCACCGACGGCCGCTACGTCGGGCAACGCAGCCGGTCCTGGCTCAAGCTCAAGTTCGGACGCACCCAGGAAGTGGTGGTCGGCGGCTGGCGTCCGGGAAAGGGCGAGCGCGAGAACTCCGTGGGCTCACTGCTGCTCGGGATTCCGGACGGCGCGAAGCTGCGATACGTCGGGCGGGTGGGCAGCGGCTTCAGCACGCGCGAACTCAAGGAGCTACGGCAACAACTCGACGCCCTGCCCCGGAAAACCTCCCCTTTCGGGGAGGTCCCGGCGGCGGACGCCTCGGATGCCCACTGGGTGTCAGCGAAGCTCGTTGGAGAAGTGGCCTACGGGGAATGGACCGGAAGCGGGAAGCTCCGGCACCCGGTGTGGCGCGGCTGGCGGCTGGACAAGAAGCCGGCGGACGTGGTGCTCGAATAATGCCGGGCCCGGCTCAGCTTTGCGCCGGACCGGCCTGTCACTTGTCGTGGTGAGGGATGTCCGGGCGGCTGGTCCGGTGCTCGGCAGCCTCTGAAACCTGCTGGCTCTGCCGTCCGCGGACCTCATCGCGGTCCTTCGGGTGGCGGTGCTTGCCGCTGCCATCCGGCCACGAATGCCCCTCGGATGCGGGGGGCGGAAGCTGATGCACCGGCTCGGGACCAGGGGCCTCATCCATGGACTCAGCCAAGTGGCTGGCCACACCAGGCTCGATCTCTTCTCCGGAGTGATGATCTGCCATTGCTCTTCCTTTCCGCCGTGCAATTACCGCTGTGAAATGAAGTGTCCACCAATCGTAGGTCGGCACGCATGAGAAGTCTGTAGCGCTACCAGCGGACTTTCTTTTCCGGCGGTCCCTGCTTTCCGCTGGCATGGGTCGGCTTGTGGCTGTGCCCGACGCTTTGCGAGCCGGCACCGCCCCTCGATTTGCTGGCAAGCATTTCCTTCTGGGCATCCGTCAGCCGGGATCGGACGCCTTTCGCTGCCTCCGGGGTGGCCTGCGTTTCGGTGTCGTCTCCGGCCACTTGGGGCGTTGTTCCCTCAGGAGTTCCCGGATCGGTTTTCTCGGTGTTGTTGCCAGTCATGGATTGCTCTCCTAGTGTGGCGTGTCGTCGGCGGTCCGCTGGCTTCAACCCTAAGCGCTTTCCGGGCTCCTTGGATACCCCGCATCTTCGGTCCGGCGCGGGGCTCAACCGCCCGCAAACGGACCGGCAATCGGGGCCCGGGCCGGCAGTTTTGGCCCCAAAAACAGCCTTAAGCGCCCTCGGGAGAAAAAACTTTGGCCGCGGCGCCGCCCGCCGCCGCAGTTCCCAGCAATGGAGCGGTGAAACCGCGGAAAGGATTCTTCCGGCTGGGCCCCGATCCGGAGCCAAAACACCGGATCATACGGCATCGAACTCGGAAACGCCATGGAAATCGCGTAAAATTGAGAGCCTGCCCAGAGCGGGGCAGCTACAAGTCGCAAGCAAATGACCTCCATAGGAGTCGCCCAAATGCCCACAGACCGAAGCACGACCGACTCTTCAGCAGGCGTGATGAACGCCAGCGGAACCAACCAGTTTGCACCCGAGCGTGCAAAGAAACCGAAGCTAAGGACCCGCCGTCGACTCAAAGAGTCCGACGTCAACGTTGTCGACCAGCCGATGCTCAAGAAAGCACTCGGCGGCACCATCGTGGGAAACACCATGGAATGGTACGACGTCGGCGTGTTCGGCTACCTGATCACCACCATGGGACCGGTATTCCTGCCGGAGGCGGACAAGTCCGTCCAGACGCTGTTCCTTCTTGGCACCTTCGCCGCCACGTTTATTGCCCGCCCCCTCGGCGGAGTCATCTTCGGCTGGCTCGGCGACAAGATCGGCCGCCAGAAGGTCCTTGCCACGACCCTGATGATCATGGCCGCGAGCACCTTCGCCGTCGGCCTTCTCCCCGGGTATGCACAGATCGGCATCTGGGCGGCCGTCCTGCTGGTCCTGTTCAAAGTCATCCAGGGCTTCTCCACGGGCGGCGAATACGCCGGCGCCACAACGTTTGTGAGCGAGTACGCCCCGGACAAGCGCCGCGGCTTCTTCGCCAGCTTCCTGGACATGGGCAGCTACCTCGGCTTCGCCATCGGCGCCGCCCTTGTATCCGTGCTCCAGCTGACCCTTGGCCAGGACACCATGGAGCAGTGGGGCTGGAGGATTCCGTTCCTCGTCGCCGGCCCGCTGGGCCTGATCGCCGTCTACTTCCGGAGCAAGATCGAGGAATCGCCGCAGTTCCAGGCGACCCTGGATGCCCAGGAAGAGCTCGCCAAGGACGCAACTGCCGGTGACGCCGCCGCGACCAAGGGGCCGGTGGGCATCGTGAAGGCCTACTGGCGCTCAATCATCGTTGCGATGATCCTGGTGGCCGCCGCGAATACGGCCGGCTATGCCCTCACGTCGTACATGCCGACGTACCTCACCGAGTCCAAGGGCTATGACCCCATCCATGGCACCCTGCTGACGATCCCCGTGCTCGTCATCATGAGCCTCTGCATTCCGCTGACCGGCAAGCTATCCGACCGGATCGGCCGCCGTCCCGTCCTGTGGATCGGTGCCATCAGCACTGTTGTACTTGCAACGCCTGCGTTCCTCCTGATCGGCGTCGGCAATATCTGGTCAACACTGGGCGGTCTTTCTCTGATCGCCTTCCCGGTGACGTTCTACGTGGCCAACCTCGCCTCGGCGCTGCCGGCCCAGTTCCCGACGTCGAGCCGGTACGGCGCCATGGGCATCGCCTACAACTTCGCCGTGGCCATCTTCGGCGGGACCACGCCGTTCATCGTTGCCGCACTGATCAGCGCCACGGGAAATGACATGATGCCCGCGTACTACCTGATGGCCACCTCCGCCATCGGCGCGGTAGCAATCTACTTCCTGAAGGAATCGGCCCAGATGCCGCTGCCGGGTTCCATGCCCAGCGTGGACACCCAGGCCGAGGCCCGGGAACTGGTCGCGAACCAGGACGAGAACCCGCTGATCGACCTTGAGCACATGGACATGCCGTTCGCTGCTGCGGCCCCGGAATCCGTGGCCGGTCCCGACTCCGCCAAGGTGCCGGCCCGGACCTGAGCGTGATCTAGTCCGGAGCCCCGCCTGGAGAGGACTGCCCTGCGTGTTTGTTCCCTTTGGGGGAAGCACGCAGGCAGGCCTTTTCGGGCATGTCCGTCCCCTTGAGTCCGTCCCCGAACGCCCAGCCACCTGCCCAGCCGTCTTCCATCCGGAGAGGGGAGAGACCTCCTTGCAGTCCCTTTTGCGCCACGTCCGCACCCTGCACAGCTTCGCGCCAGCGAACCAGGACCGCGTCTCGGCCTGGCGTGTGGCATTAAGTGTGGCGGCGCCGTCCCTGGTGCTGCTGGCCGCGGGACGGCCGGACCTTATCATCTACGCCGTCTTCGGCGCCCTGACGGGAATGTACGGCCGCTCCGAGCCGCACCAACTCAGGCTCCGGCACCAAGGCCAGGCGGCCTTCCTCCTGCTGGCGGGGGTGGGGGTCGGCGTTTTCCTCTCGGTCAACCACCTGCATTCCTGGGCCCTCGTGGCCACCGAGGCCGTCCTGTCCGGTGCGGGATCGCTGTTGGCCGACCGGGTGGGTCTCAAGCCCAACGGTCCGTTCTTCGGAATCCTGGCCCTGGGCGCGTGCGCGTCCATCCCCACGTCCGTCCCGTGGCCGGCCGCCGTCGGGATCGCCGCCGCGTCCTCCGCTTTTGCTATGCTCGTCGGCTTTGGCGGCTGGGTGCGGAACCGCACGTGGCACCGGGGCCTGGAACGGGATGTCCGTCCGCTGCGTGGCGCACGTCGCCGGGCGGCGTGGATCCATGCTGCCCGCTATGTCTCGGCGGTCGGGGGCGCCGGCACCGTGGGGGTCCTCAGCGGAAGCGGCCACCCGCACTGGGCCATGGCGGCGGCAGCAGTGCCACTTGCCGGGGCGGATATGCCCAGCAGCGTCTACCGTGGACTCCATCGCATTGTCGGCACTCTCCTGGGCCTGGTTGTGGTCGCAATCGTGCTGTTCCCGTGGGCAGGGTCCCCGCTCAGGGCTTTCCCAGGGTCCGAGGCCGCGGTCCTGGCCCTTCTGGTGATCGTCCTGCAGTTCACAACGGAACTGTTCATGACCAGGCACTATGGCCTCGCCATGGTCTCCTTCACGCCCGTGATCCTGCTGATGACCCAGCTTGCGGCGCCCGCCGATCCCCACGTCCTCGTGACCGAGCGCGCCGTTGAGACTCTGCTCGGAGCCGTCGTGGGCATCCTCGTGGTGGTGCTGATCCGCAGGCGGCCGCGCCGCGTCTCCGGGATGTGACCCAACGCCGGGCCGCCGGCCGGATGCCCTCTGCTACTTGGGGCGCCGGGGCGGACCTGCCACCAACCGTGCCGGCAGCAGCCGGGCGGCCGAGGCCACGACCTTGTAGCGCTTGCTGGGAATGGAGACCGCTTTGCCCTTTTCGTTGTCTGCCAGGCCCTCCCGGACCACTTGTCCGGCCTGCAGCCACAGCCAGCGCGGGGCAACACCGGTGTCCATGCCCATCCGGTCGTGGAATTCCGTGCGCGTGAACCCCGGGCACACTGCCGTCACCTTTACGCCCTGCGGGGAGTACGCCATATTGGCCCAGCGGGAGAAGCTGAGGAGCCACGCCTTCGCCGCCGAGTACGTTCCGCGGGGCAGGAATGCCGCCACGCTCGAGACATTGACGATCCTTCCGGACTTCCGCGCCAGCATGCCCTGCAGCGCCGCATGGCAGAGCTCCATGGCGGTCTCAACGTGGAGCTTGAGGTGCCGTTTCTCCTCGGCGATGCCGTTCTCCTCGAAGGAATGAAGCAGCCCGATGCCGGCGTTGTTGACAAGAATTTCCACCGGCCGCGCGGGGTCCGTGAGCCGTTCGACGACGGCGGCGACGCCGGCGTCGTCGGTCAGGTCGGCGGCGATCACTTCGGTGCTGATGCTGTAGCGCTTCTCCAGTTCCCCGGCTGAAGCTTTCAGCCGGGTGGCGTCACGGGCCACGAGCACCACGTGGTGTCCCTGTTCGGCGAGCTGCCGGGCAAACTCCGCCCCGATGCCCGCGGTTGCTCCGGTGACCAAGGCGGTGGTGCCAACTGTTTTCGCGGTGACTGGGTTCATAGCGACAGCCTATCTGGGCCGGGCGCGGCGCCGGGTCAGGCCAGCGCGGTCCCTGCCGCCAGCTCGTCTTCCGCCGGGCCGGTCCCTGCCGCCAGCTCGTCTCCTGCCGGGCCGCCGGCGTCCGTCAGGTGACGGTTTTGAAGCTCTTCGGCGGCGAGCTCGTACCAGGTGTGGGCGCCGAAGGACGGCGTGGGCGTATCGAGGTGGCGGTACAACGCGTCGGCGAGTTGGCACAGCGCGGTGTCCGAGAGCGCCCGGACCGTGGCCGCAGGATCGAGGGTGCCCTCGAAGTAGTCAGGCAACGCCAACCCGTTGATGAGTTCGTAGTCGTCGGCGCCGCTGATTTCCGCCGCAAGCGGGTTGTTGGCCTCCTCCCTTCCGGCGTCAAGGATTCCGACATTCAACATTCCGCCCGCAAGGGGCCGTGCGGGTTCGCCGGGCCTGCCGACTCCGGGGCTGATCTGGCGGATTTCGGCGTCGAGTCCTGCGAGGACTTCTCCGTCAGCGCCGACGTGGAGGAGGCAGATGGGCAGCTCTGCGGGCTCGTCCAGGACCAAGCGGAACTGCGCGGTCGGGCCGGGGGCGGCAGTGTCCCCGGCATCGGGGCCTCGCTGGGATCCGGCTTCCGCCAGGCGGCGCAGGTCCAGCAGCACTTCCGGGTCCAGATGGGACGCGCCGTGCAGGTCGACGACCACATCAACCCCTGCCCCGAGGCGGCCTGCCCGCCGCACAATGTGCATCAGGGTGCCGGAATCGGACTGGGTGACGCAGCCGGTGACTTCGAGAGTCACGTGTCCGGGATCGACGTCCACACGGACAAGTACACGCAGTTTATGGTTCACAGGGTTCTCCAAAGGACTCGTTCAAGAGCCAGCTGCATAACTCTGCTAGAACCTTACGAGGTTGTCGTTCGGGTCACAAGCCTGCCGGTTGTCCCAGACCTTGCAGTGCCCGGGTTCAAGCTCCTTCCGGCGGGCGTTCCGGCCAGTCGACGCACTGGTTGTAGGCATCGTGCTTGCGCAGGTACCGGTACATGAAAGGGCAGTCCGGGATGATTCTCTTACCGGAAGCAACAACGTCGTCGAGAGCGAAATGGGCCAGCACCTTCGCAAGGCCCTTTCCCTGGAATCGCTCCGCCGTGTCGGTATGGATGAAGTCGATGTGGCCGGGCCTGTCGATGAACCGGATCTCGACGGCGAGCTTGCCGCCAACGTGGAGCTCATAGCGGTGCAGCTCATCGTTCCGGGTCGTGGAGACGTCCGGGCTGAACGTGTCTTCAATTGCTGCCGAGTTCTCCGTCATGGTTCGACATTGGCACTTAAAGGCGGGTGTGGCAATGGCGGTCCGGAACCGGGCGGGGCGTCCGCCGCCGTCCGGGCAGGGACGCGGCCGAGCAGCACGGTGGCGAGGGCGAAACACGCCGCTCCCCCGCCGAGAAGTCCCAGACTGAGTCCGTTGAGCGCTGCGTCGGACACCGGAATGTAGACGACGACGGCGGCGGTCAGCACCGCGGCCGCCGAACGGCTGCGCGAGTGGGCGGACGACGTCGGACGTTCCTCCAGCCGGCCGAACAGCGCCAGGACCGGTATCAGCAGCAGGACGACGGCGAGCAGCACCAGTGGCCGGCTCCACCACCACGCTGTGGTCCCTCCGGCTGGCTGGGGAACCCTGGTCAGCAGCAGGAGCCCGGACATGGCCGCGAGTAAAGGCAGGTGCCACAGGTAGACGGTCATGGACCGGCGGCCGGCAACCGCCACCAGTTGCCGCACCCAGGCAACCGAGGCCAGCCGGGCCAGCAACGGCCGGAAGAGCTGCAGGGCAGCGGCCTGCGATATTCCGAGGAACAACAGGCTCAGGTTGGGCGGATTGAGGTTGACCAGCATGTTTCCGGAATACAGTCCCAACAGGACCAGCAGCCCCAGGCCCAGGTTGCTGGCCGCCATGATGCCCACCAGGGTGGCCCGCCCCAGCGCCAGCAGGCCGTCGGCGATGATGAAACCGAGCTGCTGCACGGCGCACCAGAGGAAGATCATGTTGGCGTAGGCCAGCAGCGGCAGCACGCCGCGAAGGCAGTCCACACTCACCACGAGCGCCGTGAGCCCTGCCAGGGTCAGCCATGGCGCGCGGGAGTGCAGCGCGGCCAGGAGCGGGAGGTTCAGTTGCGCCGCCAGGTAGGCAGCCAGGAACCACAACGGCATTCCAGCCCCTGACGCGAGCAGCTGGACGACCTGCGGATCCACCCCCGCCAGCCGCGCTGCCCACAGCCCGGTAAACATGAAGGCCAAGAGCACAGCCGCCGGACGGATCAGGCGCAGCAGCCGGGACTGCATGAAATCGAATGCGTTGCCGCCGCGGGCGCGGAGCCGGCGCCAGGACTGCAGCCCGGTGATGCCGCCGGAGAGGAAGAACAGCGGCATCACCTGCAGGACCCAGATGACGGGCTCAAACCAGTGCTCGTTTCCCAGCGTGTTTTCGCTCGTAACGGTGCCGTCCGGGTGCAGCACCGGACTGACCATCATGGTGTGTCCCACCACCACCAGGGCAAGGCAGAAGAACCTGGCGAGGTCGATCGCCTGGTCGCGCTCCGGAGCGATGCCCGGAACGGTGTCCCGCTGTCGTGGAACACGCATTGCGCCCCTTGCCTGCGAACGCGGCCGCCTGGTGTGCTGCGTAGATTTCATTGTCGGCCCTGCCGGGGCCAACAGCCAGCTTCGGCCCCGGCCTGCACCGGCAGGGTTCGACGGGGCCAGGAGGTGCTGGGGGACAGCAGGGTCAGCGGGACAGCGTCGCCAGGGCGTTGGCCGCGAAAGTCCTGGCCTCGGCGTCCCACCGGCCGAGGAGGCCCAGGAGGTTCTCGCCGTCGGCCCGGTGCGCGGCGGCCTGCTCCTGGAGCATGGCGAGCACGCCGGTGCGGAGCTCGGTGTTGAAATTGACCTTCCCGACGTTCATCGCGGCCGCCTTGACAAGTTCAGCGGCGGGAATTCCTGAGGCCCCGTGTAGTACCAGCGGAATGCGGGTGCGCACGGCGATGTCCTGCAGGACGTCCCAGCGCAGCCGCGGCTCGCCCTTGTACTTCCCGTGGACGTTGCCCACTGCCACGGCCAGCAGCTGGGCGCCGGTGCGCGCCACGAAGTCCTCCACCCGGGCGGAGTCGGTGAGGCCGGCTCCGCCGGCGTCGGGCGCGGCGCTCCCTGCGGCGTCAGCGCCGAAGGCACGGTCCTCGTCCCCCGCGATGCCGCCGAGTTCCGCCTCGATCACGACGTCGGCGCCTTGTCCTGCCAGGGCCTGCCGGACGTCGCGGACCAGGGCGATGTTGTCCTCGTACGACAGGGACGATCCGTCCACGAGCACTGAGTCCGCCCCCGCCGTGACGGCGCCGGCAATCACCTGCGGATCAGCGGCGTGGTCCAGTTGCACGGCGATCGGAACGCCGGCGCCGTCGGCGAGTCCGCGGAATGCTGCGATCAGCCGGAGCCCGTTGGCAGTGGCCGCCGTCTTCGGCGCCACCAGCAGGATCGCCCCGCGGCCGGCTTCCTCGGCCGCGGCGACCACGGCCAGGGCCGTCGTGAAGTCATAGCAGGTGAAAGCGGGGACAGCCGAACCCTGCTGGAGCGCTGCGAGAACCAGGTGATCGAGTCGGGTCCGCATCAGATGCCCAGTCCGCCCACCAGGATCCAGGCCACGAAGGTCAGGGCGAAGCCGGCGAGTCCCAGCACGGTGGTGAGGACGGTCCAGGTCCTGAGCCCGTCGGCGACGGTCAGCCCGTAGTACCGCACGACCACCCAGAAGCCGGCGTCGGTGACGTGGGACAGGCCCAGGGATCCGAAGCCGATGGCGATCACGATCACGGCGATCTGCGCAGGGGTGTAGCCGCCGTGGGCGACGGCCGCGGAGAGCAGGCCGGTGGTGGTGACGATGGCGACCGTGGCCGAACCCTGGGCGGCGCGCAGGGCCAGCGAGATGATGAAGCCGAGCAGGAGCAGGGGCACACCCAGCGTGTCGAGGGTCTCGGAGAGCGCCGCGCCGATCCCGGAGACCTGCAGGACGCCGCCGAAGACACCGCCGGCGGCTACCACCATGAGGATGGACGCGATCGGCGGAAGGGCGCCTTCGAAGATCTCGCCGGTTTCCTTCAGGGACCATCGGCGGCGGACGGCGAGGAGGAAGAAGGACAGGACCACTGCCACGAGGAGCGCCAGGAACGGGTTGCCGACGAAGGCGGCGACGCCGTACCAGTAGTCCTTCTTGTCGATCACGAGCGTGCCGAGGGTGCCGAGCAGGATCTGCGTGATCGGAGCGGCGATGAGGAAGATGATCAGGCCCGGATGCGGCGGGGCGACGGCGTGGTGACCGGGTCCGGCGTGGCCGGTTCGGACCAGCGAATCGGAGCCGAATTCGTCAACCTGCGCCTTGACGCCCGGCAGCAGGTCGAAGTCCTTGCGGTTCAAGATGCCCGCCACCCAGTAGGAGAGGAAACCGAGCGGCACGCAGATGGACAGGGAGATCAGGGCGATCAGGCCGATGTCGGCGCCGAGCACGCCCGCACCGGCGACAATGCCCGGGTGCGGCGGGACTGCCACGTGGATGGAGAGCATGATGCCCGCCATCGGCAGTCCGAATTTCACCGGGTGCAGATTGGCGATCTTGGAAAAGGCGTAGACGATCGGGACGAGCACGATGATGCCGACCTCGAAGAAGACCGGGATGGCGACCAGGAAGCCGACGGCGGTGAGGGCCACGGCAACGCGCTTGGCGCCCAGTTTCCGGGTGAAGTGGTCCGCGAGGGACTGCACGCCGCCGGAGACCTCGATCATCCGGCCCAGCACGGCGCCGAGGGCGATCAGGATCGCGACCTTTCCGAGGGTGCTTCCCACACCGTTGGATACGACGGTGAACACGTCTTTGAGCGGGATTTGGGCGGCTACGGCCACCAGGATGCTGACGGCCAGCAGGGCCACGAACGCCTGGATCTTGAAGCGGATGATCATCAGCAGCAGCAGTGCCACCGCAGCAACGGCGATGGCCAGCAGCAGCGGAGTACCCAGCTCCACGGCCGGCTTGATGACGGGCGCGTCGGCGGCGCGCACAATCACGGAATTGAACAGGGGTGTCATGCGCGGAGGTCTCCTTTGACGGGAAAGCGGGGAAGGGACCGGCAGCGGCGGAGGGGATCCGCCGTCGCCGGGCGCGGGATTTTCTTTTTAGGCGGTGCGCTTGGTGGGCGCGAGAACCTTGATGACGGCGGAGTCATCGGCGGCGGCGAGGCCTTGGGCTTGGCCCAGGAGGTAGAGCTGTTCGGCGGCGGCGGCAACCGGGGCGGCAAGGCCGGCGGCGCGGGCGGCCTTGCCCACGATCCCCATGTCCTTGACGAAGATGTCGAGGCGGCTGAGGACCTCGGCGCCTTCCTCGGTGTAGGCCTCCAGGATGCGGGGTCCACGGTTGGAGAGCATGAAGGAGCCCGCGGCGCCGGCTTCGAGTGCGGCCAGGGTCTTGGCCTGGTCCAGGCCGAGGGCGTCGGCCAAGGCCATCGCCTCGGCGGCCGCGGCGATGTGGACGCCGCAGAGCAGCTGGTTGACGGTCTTGAGGGCCTGGCCGTCGCCGGGCTTGTCGCCAACCACGGTCAGGGTGGAGGCGAGGAGTTCCAGGACCGGGCGGGCGGTTTCGAGGGCGGCGGGCCCTGCGCCGACGACGATCAGAAGGTCGCCTTCGCCGGCGCGCTTGGGTCCGCCGGAGAGCGGTGCGTCAACCAGTGCCACGCCGTGTTCGGCGAGGCGGGCGACGGTGGCCGGGATGGCTTCGGTGCCGACCGTGCTGGTCAGGATGACGACGGCGCCCGGCTTCAGCACGGAGGCGACGCCGTTCTCGCCGAAGAGGACGTCATTGAGCTGTTCGCCGTTGCGCACGGCCAGGAGCAGGGCGTCCGTTTCCTGGGCGGCTTCACGGGCGGAGGCGAAGGTCCGGACGCCGGCCTCTTCGGCAAGCCGGAGGCGAGGCTCGGCGATGTCAAAGCCGTGCACTGTCAGCTGGGTGGCCAGGCGGGTGGCCATCGGCAGGCCCATGGCGCCAAGGCCGAGGACGGTGACTTTGTATTCTGCGGTCATGGTTTTCTCCATTGAAATCGGGGGATGGGGCGAAAGGAAAGGGGCTCAGAAGGTGTTGCTGAGCTTGCGGGTGACCTGCGCCAGGGAGTCGTCGTCGCCGACATTGCCGGCGAAGACGATGTACGGAATCCCCTTCGCGGGTCCGTCGACCGGCTCCCACAGGCTCACGATGCCCGGCAGCATGGGGCCGCGGACGATCGCATGCCGGATCTCCAGGCCGTGCGCTGCAACGTCCGAGGACGTGATGCCGCCCTTGGCGATCACGAAGCGCGGGGGGAAGGCCTTGAGCGTGCGGTTCACCACCGCGACGACGGCGGCGGAAACCGTGCGGGCGATCCGCAGGCTTTCGGCGGCGTCGGCAGCCTTGACCAGTGAGCGGCTGGTGTGCACGATCACGTCGCCGTTGCGCAGGGCTGCCACGACGGTGTCAACGACCGCGTCCAGGTAGCTTCCGGCGTTGTCGCCGAGGAGCCCCGCAACGTCGATCTCCACAATGCGCGCCGCGCGGTGTTCTGCGGTGAGGACGTTGAGCTGGCGCGTCGTGACGCCGACGTGCGAGCCGACGACGATCAGGCCCCCCGCCTCCGACGGCGTGTTGCCCGCGTAGGCTTCTTCGCCGCTGAGCTCGGTGCGGATTTCCTGGCCGATGCGGGCCCGGACAAAAGGCGGTCCCACCCGGTACAGCAGCTTTTTGCCGCGGCGCTCGGCTTCCGCCAGGCCCAGGGCCAGGGCGCGGAGGTCGTATTCGGTGACGATGTCCGCCACGATCGGGGTCGAATCCGTGGCGGAGTCGAGGGCGTCAGCAATGGCCTTTGCGGACGCGGACGGGTCGCCGTCCGGCCCCGCGGCACGGATGATGTGCAAGTCCAGCACGATCACCGACTCTGCGGCGAACCGGCCCTGTGACTTCTCCTCGACGTACTTGGCCATTTCCGAATTGGCGAAGCCGAAGCTGGCATCCCGGGCGAACTCCGTCTCGGCCACCGGGGCGAGCTGACCGGCCTCGTCGCCGGTGCCGCGCATGTAGTGCACGCCGCCGATCGTGACGCGGCCCGCGTCCGGGAACGCCGGGACAATCACGACGCCGTCCGTCTCCTCGCCGCCGACAGCCTTGATGGTGGCCGCAATGACATCGGGTTCCAGCGGGTAGTGGCCGCGGAGGGTGGAGTCGCTGCGGCTAACGAAACTCAAGCGCAGCCTGGATCCGGCAGGGTCCGACGCTGCTGCCACGAGGGCATTCCGGACCACTTCCTCGTTGCGCGCCGCCGCCTCTGCCGGGTCGAGGCTCCGGGTGTTGGTCAGCACATACACGGCGCCCGGACGCCGGCCGTCGATTTCGTGTCCGAATGCCCACGTGAAATCGGCGACCTCCCAACGGGTGAGGACCGGGAGGTTGGCGACGGACTGCGTTCCGGTGGGATCGTCGTCGAGAACCACCAGGATCCGGGGGAATTCTTCGGATGCGGCGGCCACGCTGTCGGCCACGAGCCGGGCGGGAATCTGTACCTCTGCCGGGAAAGCGGCCAGCACATCTGCTTCGAGGATCACTTTGCACTCCATTGTGTAAATCTGCGGGATGCGAGTAACCGCAGGACGTTATTTGTAAGATGTCTGACATCTGACTACTGAATGCTAGTGTGGCATACGGCACAACGACACGCAAGTAGACTTGGCACTCAAGCAGAACCGGGTCGCTGGATGGGGAAAATTGGCTAGGAAATCGTTGGTCGGCGTGGTGGCGGATGAACTGCTCGACCGGATCATTGCCGGCGAATTCCCGCCAGGGTCAAGCGTCCCCGGGGAGCTGGAGCTGAGCGCCCGGCACGAGGTCAGCCGCATGACGGTGCGCGAGGCGATGAAGACCCTCGAAGCCCAACGGATCCTGAGCGTGGAGCGCGGCCGTGGCACGTTCGTGAACCCGCTGAACCGCTGGGCCTCCCTTGAGGCCGTGCTGCGGGCGGCGTCGGAAGGCAAGAACGATGCCTCGGCGGCAATTCAGCTGATTGAGCTCCGCCGGATGCTCGAAACCGGCGCCTGCGAACTGGCCGCCGGGAGGATCACCGACGCCGACATCCAAGCGCTCCATCGCCTCGTGGCAGCGATGCGGCTGGCACATGGAGGCAACGATGTTGCCGCGTTCGTCAACGCTGACCTGGGCTTCCACGACCTGATCCTGCAGGCCTCCGAAAACGTCTTTGTCGCAGTGTTGTTCGAACCGTTGCACCGGGTTCTGGAAAAGCGCCGGACGGAGACCTCGAAGGTCCCCGAAATCCAGGAGCACGCAATCGGACACCACCAGAGGATTGTCGATGCACTGGCATCCCGCGATCCGCACTTGGCCCGCGACGCGATGGATGCACACATGCAGCAGACCCTCGATGACCTCAAGACCTACGTGCTGGCGGACCGTCCCGCCTGACGCCTGTGCCGGCGGACCGCCTACGCGAGGGAGAGGAAGAGCTTTTCCAGTTCCGCCCGGTCCAGGCTCGGGTCCTCCTGCTGCATGCACTGCTGCAGGCCCGTGGCGATGATGGAGAATCCGGCCTTGTCCAGGGCGCTGGAGACCGCGGCCAGTTGGGTGACGACGCTCTTGCAGTCGCGGCCTTCTTCGATCATCCGGGTGACCGCCGCAAGCTGCCCCTGGGCACGCCGAAGCCGGTTGATGACTGACTTCATGTCGGTGGGATCGAGTTCCATGTGGTACCTCCGGGAGCAGCAGGGTCTATTCCATGGTATACCCCCCTCAGTATTTGCCATACCCCAGGGAGTATGCACGCGACGGACCGGGCGCCGGCGAGGCCGTCCGCGTTCTGCCGGCCCGCGAAGGCAGCTGCCGGTTCGCGATGGCGCCCTGCCGGTCGCTACCCGGACCATCAGCCGCGGGGGTCTGCGGCGGTAGGGGCATAAGCACCTAGCGCGGCAGGCAATATCGGCGTATTGCTGGTCGTGTGAACGCCTCCGGGTTCCTCGAACCGGGCGCCGGCGAGGCCGGTGCCAAACGCCCCGCCGCCGGGCCATCGGGTTCAGGGGCGTGGAGTTCAGGGGCACGGAGTCCATGGGCGCGTTCATGGACCTCCCGCCCGTGGGGCCGGTACGTTGCCATGGGCGATTCATTCACGGCGGGAATCGGCGACCCGGAACCGCTCAGCCCCGGCGGCGTCAGGGGCTGGGCGGACCGCATCGCCGAGGAGCTCAGCGAGGGACGCGGCGATTTTGCGTATGCCAACCTGGCCGTCAGCGGCCTCGTGCTGCGCCAGATCATCGACCAACAGCTGGGCCCCGCCATCGACCTGAAGCCGGACCTCGTGACGCTTTCGGCCGGCGGAAACGACCTCGTGTTCCACCGCGGCGATCCCGACCGGATGGCCGCCGCCCTCGACGCCGCGGTGGCAGCGCTCAGCGCCACGGGGGCCACAGTCGTGCTGTTCACGGGGCCGGATTGGGGCGAGACGCCCTTGTTGGGCCATACCCGCGGCAAGGTGGCCGTGTTCAACGAAAACATCCGCACCATTGCCGCACGCCACAACGGCGTCATTGCCGACTTGTGGACGCTGCGGCAGTTGGCTGATCCGCGCATGTGGGATCCCGACCGCCTGCACTTTTCGCCGCTGGGACACCACACAATTGCCACGATGGTGCTGGAGACCCTCAACGTCCCCCACAGCCTGATTCCCCTTGAGCCCAAGCCGATGCCCCACGGCAGCTGGCGGGAAAGCAAGGCCGGAGACCTGGCCTGGGTGACGCACTACCTGCTGCCCTGGATGATGAGCCGGATCAGGCCGCGGGCAGATGATCCACCCCTGATGGCCAAACGTCCGGAGCCCGGACCCGCCGTCGGGGCAACAACCGCGGGCACTGCACCCCTAGTCCGGCCGGGATCCGTCGGCTAGTCTGCAGGAACGGCCCGCTGCCGGGCATCGATGGCGATCACGAGGAGCAAAGTTGTCTAACCACACTTACAGCATTTCTGAAATTGTCGGAACCTCGAACGAGGGCGTCGACGCCGCCGTCCGGAACGGAATCGCCGAGGCCGCAAAGACCCTGCGGAACCTTGACTGGTTTGAGGTCAAGGAAGTCCGCGGCCATCTCGAAAACGGCGCGATTGCCGACTGGCAAGTAACCATCAAGCTCGGGTTCCGCCTGGAACGCTGACGTCCGCCTCCGGAGTGCCGGCCCCGGTCCGGGGCCGCCGCACCGAGCGGGCCGGCGTCGTTAACCAGGAGGGACAATCCATGCGGTACACACATCTGGGCCGCTCGGGCCTGACAGTCTCCCGGCTCTGTTTGGGCACCATGAACTTCGGTCCCCAGACCGGGGAAGCGGACGCCCATGCCATCATGGATTCGGCTCAGGAATCCGGCATCAACTTCTTCGATACCGCCAACGTCTACGGCGGATCGAGCCGCCGGGGGTGG
The DNA here is from genome assembly GCF_056395945.1 of Arthrobacter sp. 05T442. NCBI lineage: Bacteria > Bacillati > Actinomycetota > Actinomycetes > Micrococcales > Micrococcaceae > Arthrobacter > Arthrobacter sp. 05T442. The sequence continues at coordinate 31,234 of NZ_JBFTKM010000018.1, forward strand.
AGCGAAGAAATTATCGGCCGATGGTTCGCCAAGGGCGGCGAGCGCCGTGAACGCACGGTACTGGCCACGAAGCTTTTTGGCACTATGGCGGACCGGCCCAACGAGTCCAAGCTGTCAGCGCTGCACATCCGGCGGGCGCTCGACGCGAGCCTGAAACGGCTGCAGACGGACTACATCGATCTCTACCAGTTCCACCACGTGGACCGGAACGCACCTTGGGACGAGATCTGGCAGGCCATCGAGGTTGCGGTCCAGCAGGGCAAGATCCTGTACTCGGGCAGCAGCAACTTCGCCGGGTGGCACATTGCCCGGGCCCAGGAAACCGCGGCCCGCCGCAATTACAACGGCCTGGTCAGCGAGCAGTCCATCTACAACCTGATCACCCGCGACGTCGAACGTGAGGTCATTCCCGCCGCCGAGGAGTACGGGCTGGGGCTCATCCCGTGGTCCCCGCTGCACGGCGGCCTGCTGGGAGGGGTGCTCAAGAAAGAGGGCGACGGCGTCCGCCGCACCACGGGCCGCGCCCTCGAAACCCTCAAGACGCACCAGGCCCAGATCCGGCGGTATGAGGACTTCGCCGACGAACTCGGCGAGGAGCCCGGGGATGTGGCACTTGCATGGCTGTTGCACCAGCCCGCCGTCACCGCGCCGATCATCGGTCCGCGAACCCGGGAGCAACTTGACGCCGCAGTCAGGGCCCACAAGCTCAAACTCGACGCTGGCGCGCTCACTCGCCTTGACGAGATCTTTCCGGGGCACCGGACCGCTCCGGAAGACTACGCCTGGTAAATTCCCGGGCTGCGGGGGCTGGCGGTTTCGACGCCCGGGTGGCACTTTAATACTAAGCATGATTAGTATTAGGGCAGAAGGATGAAGCGCACCCGGCAATCCGGGTGCCTCCTCAATGAAGAAGGAACGAAACAAAATGGGTTTTTTCGCATTTCTGATTCTGGGCCTCATCGCCGGAGCAATCGCTAAGGCAATCCTCCCGGGACGTCAGGGCGGTGGCATCTTCATCACGCTGCTGCTCGGCGTTGTGGGCGCCATTCTCGGCGGCTGGATTGGTGGCGCGCTCTTCGGAACGGGCCTCAACGAGTTCTTCTCTCTGTCGACCTGGCTCCTGGCCATCGGCGGAGCGATCATCGTCCTGCTCGTTTACGGCATGATCACCAAGCGCTCCGCCCGCTAAAGCGGAGTGTGACCGAAAACCGGTTCCGGAAATCTTCCCGGAGCCGGTTTTTTGGCACCTAGCCAACGTCTTCACTTCTCAACGTCTTCACAAGGCAGGAGTAACGCATGAAAGGCAAGATTCTCTTCGGCGCCGGAATCGCCGCCGGCTACGTTCTTGGAGCCCGCTCCGGGCGTGCAGCATATGAAAAGCTCAAGGCCAGGGCCGCAGCCCTCTGGGAGAGCAAACCGGTCCAGGACGGCATGGCGGCCGCCACAGAAGCGGTCAAGGACAAGGCCCCCGAGGTGACAGACCAGCTCGCCGAAGCCGCCCGCCGTGCCGGAACCGTCATCAGCTCGGCCGTGCGCCGCGACGCCGCACCGGACCAGGGCGCCGGCAACGGGAACGGGAACGGGACCACCATCCCGGTCGCCCCGGATATCCACTCGGATCCTGCCCGCTCCGACGCGGACGGACAGGACTGGTCTGACGAAGGCGGGGCCACCCCGGCCGGGGCCGCCACCAACGTCGATCCGGACAAGGCTTCCTAACAAGTCCGGAGCAGGAGCACGCTTCGCAGCGGCGCGCCTTAACGGCCCGCGGAGGTCCCCGCAGGGACGGACGTCCCTGGCGGGACCGCCACGGCCCCGACAACCACCGTGGCGTCCAATTCCGCGGAGCCGAGGACCTGGGCGGAGAGGCCGCTGCGGAGGAAAATCTCCGCGGTCCGCATCGCCTGATGCCGGCTGGTCTCGATGATCAGGTGCCCGCCCGGCGCCAGCCATTGCGGCGCCCCGGCAGCGACCCGGCGCTGTACGTCCAGCCCGTCGGCACCGCCGTCGAGGCAGACCCGGGGCTCGTGCAGCCGGGCTTCCGGCGGCATTGATCCGATCGCGGACGACGGCACATAGGGAGCATTGACGGCCAGGAGCGCGACCCGTCCCCGCAGCCGGACCGGGAGCGGAGCATAGAGGTCCCCTTCATGGACGCGGCCGCCCGCGGGGAGGACATTCCGGCGCGCACACGCCACCGCGACGGGGTCCACGTCGGAGGCGTGCAGTTCCACCGGGCCGGCCAGGGAGGCGAGCGCCGCCCCGACCGCGCCTGACCCGCAGCAGAGGTCGACGACGACGGGCACGGCACCGCCGCCGTCGAACGTCTGCAGGAGCCGTTCGGCCTGGCGGACGAGGAATTCCGTGCGGCGGCGGGGCACGAAGACGCCGGTATCGACGGCGATCCGCAGGCCGCAGAACTCTGCCCAGCCCAGGATGTGCTCGAGCGGGAGGCCCGAAACCCTGCGGTCCAGCATTGCCTCGAGCCGCTCCGGCGTCTGCGCAGCCTCAACGAGGAGGAGTGCTTCTTCTTCTGCGAAAACGCAGCCCGCTGCCCGGAGCCGGGCGACGATGACCGGCTCAGGGGCGCGCGCTGTGGACGCGGACATGGGAGCGCCTATGCCTCTGCTGTCAGGCGCTCCCGCAGTCATTCAGCCACGGCCTGACGTCCGGCAGCAGTCGGAGACCAGCCTTGCTGACGGTGCTTGTGGCGTCGCAGGAATGGGAACCCCTCCTTAGGCTGTTGCTGGAATTCCCCATGCTATCGAATGCAGGCTGTCGCGTCCCGCGGTGGAGCGGGCACCCAGGAGCAATGGCAGCTAGCCGACGTCCAACTGTCCGGATGGGGCTGGCAGGATAGGGGCATGGCACCAACACCTTCGCAGGATCTCTTCTGGACCGGCTCCTACACGGCGGACGGAGGCGGCAGCGGGACGGGAATCGGCGCGGTTTCGGCGGCTCCCGATGGCACGCTGCACTGGCGGGGTGTCGCGGCTGAGGCTGATTCGCCGTCGTTCCTGGCGGTCCACCCCTCCCTTCCGGTGGTCTACGCAGTGGCCGAACAGGCGCAGACCGTCCGGGGCTACCGGCGGTCGGGCACCTTCGGACTGGAGCCTGCAGGTCCGGCGTGGCGGGCCGGGGAAGCCGCGTGCCACGTCGCCGTTGACCCTTCCGGGCGTTTCCTGGTGGTGGCCTGCTGGGGCGACGGCCAGGTGCTGCTGTACGGGCTGGACGGTGACGGCGGTATCACAAGCCGGTTCGCGGCCGTTCAGTCCCGGGACCCCTATGACGCGGGACGGCCCAGCCGCGCGCATGCGAGCCTGATGCTCGCAGACGGCCGGGTGATGACCACGGACCTCGGCCACGACCTGCTGCGAATCTGGCACGTCCGCGCGGGGCACGGCCTGGCCCTGGACCATGAGGTGGTCTTGCCGCGCGGCAGCGGTCCCCGCCATCTGGTCCAGCATGCCAGCGGCCGAGTGTTTGTTGTGACCGAGTATTCAATTGAAGTGGCCGTCGCGGCGCCGTCCGCCGAACCGGGCATCTTCGAGCTGGCATTCGTCGGTCCGGCCACCCACGGCGGGGCCCTGGCCGGTGACGCGGCGGCGGAGATCGCCTTGGCCGCCGGTGGCGGGCACGCGTATGTGGGCGTTCGGGGATCCAACCGCATCAGCGTCCTGGAGGCAACGGCCGGCGGGACCGCCCTCCACCCCGCGGCTGATTTCCCCAGTGGCGGAGACTGGCCCCGGCATCATCTGCTCCGCGACGGCTGGCTGCACGTGGCCCATGAGCGCTCGGGCGATATTGTGAGCTTCCCGCTGGACCAGGCAAGCGGGCTTCCTGGCCGACCGGCGAGCCGGCTGGAGCTGGACTCCCCCACGGCGCTGATCGCAGCGCGGTAAGAGCCGGCGCGGTTTCAGCCGGCGCGGTGTCAGCGGGCGGGCTGCGGAACCGGCGCCGTTGTGCCGGCTGCCGGAACGGGCCGGTTCATCGCCCCTGCCAGGAGTAGTCGGCCAGAGCATCGGAGGTATGGACAATGCCGTCGAGCTGGAAGCCGCATCGGCATCGCCAGAGGGGCGGCAGGTTGACGGGCTCGTCCGAGGTCTCAAAGGTGTGGGCTGACATGGCACCGAGTGCCGGAGACTTCCATTCCATGGCCGTGCCGCAGTGGCGGGGTGCAGGACCGTCGGGAGGCCACGAAGCGGCGGAAGGACGTGCTGCAGTGATGGATTCCGTCCGCGTGGATTCTGTCCGCACCGGCCCGGGCAGCAGGCCCAAAGCCTGGCCCGAGACTCCGGGGAGGGGCGCCGAGCCGGCAACGGCTCCTTCTAGCCAACGATTATCAAACACAAGTACTAAGCATACATATAACTAGCCAAGCTAACTATCTGAACGACCCAACCGCTCGCTTGAACTACTGCGGCCGGCGCTCAGCAATCGCCTCGCTCATGCGCCGGAGAAATTTGATGACAACGCGGGCTTCCTCGGCGCTCAGCTCTTCGGCTACGGCCATCATCCGGCGGTGCATGTCCCCGAGCGTCGCCCGCACCTCAGAGTCCGTGGCCCCGGTGGGGACAATCACGAGGGAGCGCCTGTCTGTGGGGTGCGGTTCACGGCGGACGTGCCCGCTGGCCACGAGCCTGTCAATCAGGGTGGTCGTGGAGGCCGTGGTGATGCCCAGGGCGCGGCTCAGGTCCTTGGGTCCCACTCGCCCACCGCCGGCGCGGGCCCGCAACAGGTATCTCAGGGCAAGGAGGTCCGTCTCTCCCATGCCCATGGATTCACGAGTGGACCGCCGCGTGGCGGCTTCCGAAATCCGGTAGTCCCGCAGGGCCCGGAGTACCGCGTCCGGCGGATCAAGCCGGTCATCGGGGCCGTACCAGAAACCGGAACCGGGCGCACTGTGCGAGTTCATCGGGCAATCCTAGCCGAACTGACTACTAGGCCGTCTTGCAATTCGCCTGCCAATTCCACCCACAAAGAGGCACTGCCCGGCGGCCGGGCCACAAAAAACCCCGGCTCCCTGCAAATGCAGGGAACCGGGGTTTTCCACTCTTCGCTAAAAGAGTGGGCCCTGTGGGGATCGAACCCACGACCCACGGATTAAAAGTCCGATGCTCTACCAACTGAGCTAAAGGCCCGCACTGACGTCTCCAAAAACCGCGGACAAGTCCGGGGTTTTAGAGCGTAACAGCCCAGTCCATTTCTGGACGTTAACACTGTACCCCAGACCGCAGCCGGGTTTTGCACGGCGTCTGCGCACCGGCTTTCCGCCCGTGAGGAGCATGCTCGACCCCCGGACAGCACTGGAGTAGCGTGGTGGCATGAGCGAGCAAGCAGGATCCAGCACCCCCGGACCGCCCCGGCACCATAAGCCGAAGCCTTTCGCGCCCATCGATTTCGAGCCGTTTGCCGGCGGGGCGGATCCGGCCCGCGTGTCCGAGGCCGCCCATCTGGCCGCGCAGGCGCTCGTGCGCCGCGGGCGGGACAGCGACGACCCCAAGGTCACCAGGCGCCTGGTCAAGCTCGCCGACGAGCAAGGCCTGGAGGCCATCGCCGAGATGTGGGCCGAAAGCCCGGCCCGTTCCCTTCCCGGCGCTTTGTGGCGCCTGTATGCCCTGCGCGCCGCAACCATCCAGGATCCGGAGAGGATCTCCGTCTACTTCAAAGCGGGCAAGGACACGGCCCAGGTTTCCCATGTGGTGGCCGGTGCCGCCGAGCCGCCCGGGGCGGACGAAATGAAGCTCATGGCCGACGCCATCCTTTCCGGCGCTTTCGACGGCGAGTTCGACGTCGCGCTGGAACGCTCCGCCGCGTTCTGCCGCGTGGTGGCACTCGGCCAGGCGACCCTCGCGGACGGCGCGGAACACAGCAACGAGAACCACGCCAGCAAACTGACCCGCAATTCGCACCTGCTGGTCAAGACCGCCGAGGACCTCGAACACGCCGCCAACGCGTGGCGCCTGGGCGAGCTGGACTGAACTTTCCGGGGAGGCCGATACGCACGCCGGCGCCCGAGTGTCAATGTTGACTTGCAGCAACCCACGTAGAAAACTGAAATCGGTGCCGAACCGCGAAACCCCCGGGCTTCAACATTTAGCCGCCTAGAGCGGCCTACCGCCGAGAGGCGTATCCGGTTCGGCACCATTTTCATGCCTTCCCGGATCCCCGCTGGGACGACCGTCACATTGGCCGCAGGGCTGCCCGGGCCGGGGCGTCGCTGACGGTAAAGTAATCCTCATGCGCGGGTCATCGTCAAGTCACACGGCCGGCAGTCCACATTCGAGAACCTCCCTCCCGAAGACCGGTGACACTACGTGAAGCTGCGCCTATTCCCCCAGGAGCCCGCCGGGCTGAACCTGCTTTCCTCGATGGCACGCCAGATCGTGCTGGCAACGGGAACGCTTTCGGAAATACTGGGCGCACCCGTGAGTGAACACGCGCGGCTCGTGGAGGACATGCACAATCACGAGGCCAAATCCACGGAGCTGCACTTTGCCCTCCTGACCCACATGCGGACCAGCTTCGTGAACCCGCTCCCCCGCGAGGACATGTACGCCCTGTCCCGCTACCTCAACGAGGCGATGGAAAAGCTCGACGCTGCCGCCGAACTCGTGTCCCTCTACAAACTGGAGCGCCTGCCGAGGCGTGCCGCGGACCAGTTGGAGATCATCAGCCGGCAGGCGGAGCTCACGGTCGATGCGATGCGGAAACTCAACAACCTGGACGACCTCGAGGACTACTGGATCGAAATCCTCCGCCTGGCCAAGCGCGCCGAACGGACCCACCGGGTCTGGGTGGCGGACATGCTCAACGACATGAAGTCCGCCCAGTACGCGCGCAACCGCGATATCGCGAACCAGCTGGTCGAAGTGACCAAGGACATGCGGCGGATCGCGACCCAGGTGGGCAGCATCATCGTCAAGGAATCCTGACGTGACCGTCCTCTTCTTTGGCCTGGTGGTGGTCTCCGCCGGGGCCTTTACCTTTCTCAACGGCTTCCGGGACGCCTCCACCTCGGTGGCCCTCGCTGTCCGCACGCGCGCCCTCACCCCCACGGTCGCGGTGCTGCTGGCGGGGCTGTTCAACTTCATCGGCGCCGGCCTCAGCGCGACGCTGGCCCTGGAGGTCAGCCGCACCTGGGTCACCCTGCCGCGCGGGGACAACGGCCTGACCATCCTTCTGGCCGGGCTCCTCAGCGCCGTGCTCTGGGGCATCTACACGTGGTGGCGGGGCATCCCCTCCTCGTCCACCCACGCGCTGGTCGGCGGCCTGGCCGGCGCCGGCGTCGGGAGCGTGGCGGTGGGCGGCCCCGCCGTCCTGGGCGTCGACAACTCCCTGCTGTTCCAGGTGGTCCTGCCGCTGCTCCTCTCGCCGGTGATCGCCTTCGCGGGCGCCTATCTGCTCGTCTGGCCTGCAACATGGGCGGCGCGCTATACCCCGCCGAACGTCGTCAACAGCAGATCCCGGCGGGCACAGGCCATCGCCGCCGGCGCGGTCGCGTTCGGCCACGGACTCCAGGACGGCCAGCGCACCAGCGCCGTCGTGATGCTTGCCCTGCTGGCCTCCGGGCTGTCCGACGGCGCCTCCATGCCCCTGTGGGTGGCGCTGTTCACCGTTGTCCTGATGACGGCGGGGACGCTGGCCGGCGGCTGGCGGATCTCCTACACGATCGGCTACCGGCTGACCCGGATCGATCCGCTGCGCGGATTCGTCGCCCAGCTCTTCAGTTCAGTAATGCTGCTCCTGGGCGCGATAGGGCTGCACTGGCCCCTTTCCACGACCCACACCGTGACGGCGGCGGTGCTCGGTGCCGGCGCGAACCAGGGTTTCCCGGCCACCAACCGGAAGTTCGTAGTCCGCATCCTGGTGTTCTGGTTGCTGACACCGATCCTCACCGCTGCGGCGGCGTTCGTGCTCCAGCTGGCGCTCTCGCCTCTCGCCGGCCGCCTTTAGCGGCCGCGGCCGGGGCTACCCGAAGCGTCCGGAAACGTAGTCCTCGGTGGCTTTCTGGGTCGGGTTACTGAAGATGGTGTGGGTGTCGCCGTATTCGATCAGTTTGCCCGGCTTGCCGGTGCCGGCAATGTTGAAGAAGGCCGTCTTATCGGAGACGCGCGCGGCCTGCTGCATGTTGTGCGTCACGATCACCACGGTGTACTGGTCCTTGAGCTCGTTGATGAGATCCTCGATGGCCAGCGTGGAGATCGGGTCCAGGGCGGAGCACGGCTCGTCCATCAGGATCACCTGGGGTTCCACGGCGATCGCGCGGGCGATGCACAGGCGCTGCTGCTGCCCGCCGGACAGGCCCGACCCGGGCTTGGCCAAGCGGTCCTTGACCTCGTTCCACAGGTTGGCGCCGCGCAGCGAACGCTCCACCAGGGCGTCGGCCTCGCCCCTGGAGATCCTCTGGTTGTTCAGTTTCACGCCCGCCAGCACGTTGTCCCGGATGGACATGGTGGGGAACGGGTTGGGGCGCTGGAACACCATTCCGATCTGCGAGCGCACCGTGACGGGATCCACGCCGGGACCGTAGAGGTTGTCCCCGTCCAGCAGCACTTCGCCTTCGACGCGGGCGCCCGGAATGACTTCATGCATGCGGTTCAGGGTGCGCAGGAATGTGGACTTGCCGCAGCCTGAGGGGCCGATGAAGGCGGTGACGGACTTGGCGTCGATGTTGATGTTGACGTCTTCGACGGCGAGGAATTTGCCGTAGTAAACGTTCAGGTCCTTGACGTCGATGCGCTTAGACATGGTGTTCCTTCACTTGCTGGAGGTGGGGAGTGCGTGCGCTGGCAGGAGCCTAGCGGCCGGCTTTGGGGGCGAAGATGCGGGCAACGAGGCGGGCACCCAGGTTGAGCAGCATCACCAGGATGATGAGGACCAGGGCCGCGCCCCAGGCGCGCTGGGAGGACGGCTCCGGATTGGACGGGGAGGTGGGGTTCAGGATCTGCGTGTAGATGAAGGTGGGCAGCGAGGCCATCCAGCCGCCGAAGACATTGTTGTTGATCGACGTGGCGAAGCCGGCGGTGACCAGGATCGGGGCGGTCTCACCGATCACCCGGGCGATCGCGAGCGTGACGCCCGAGGCGATGCCGGAGATCGCCGTCGGGATGACCACCTTCAGGATGGTCCGCCACTTGCGCACGCCGAGGGCGTAGGCGGCCTCGCGCAGCTCGTTGGGGACGATCTTGAGCATCTCCTCGCTCGAACGGACCACCACCGGGATCATCAGCACCGACAGTGCGACGGCGGCAACGGCGCCCGTCTTGGTGCCGGGCCCGACGACTGCGAAAAAGAAGGCCGCGGCGAAGAGGCCTGCCACGATCGACGGGATGCCGGTCATGACGTCCACGAAAAACGTGATGGCACGGGCCAGCGGGCGGTCCTCGCCGTACTCCACCAGGTAGATGGAGGTCAGCAGCCCGACGGGCACGGAGATCACGGTCGCGAGCAGGGTGATCTGGATGGTACCCATCAGGGCGTGGTAGATCCCGCCCAGGACGGGGGCGCCTTGCTCGACGGCCTTGTTGTCGAACGAGCCGGTGACGCCGTTCATGGAGGTGGTCAGGAAGCCGGGGTTCGTAAGGCCCGGAAGCCCGTTGACCAGCACCGTCCAGATCACGGAAATCAGCGGCAGCAGTGCGATCAGGAACGCACCCACCACCAGGCAGGTGGCCAGCTTGTCCTTGGCCCGGCGGGAACCTTCCACTACGGCGCTCCAGCCGGCCAGGCCGGCCGTGAAGAGGATGGCCGAGACGATTCCCCAGCCGAAGGCGTTGAAACCGATCAGGGCCAGGATGGCCGCGCCGAGAACGAGGGCGAGTACCAGGACGATGTAGGGCGCGGCCTTGGGCAGCTGGCCCTTGGTAAGGGCGGAGCGTTTGCGGACCGGGGTCAGGGTGGAGGTCATTTAGTTGGCTCCCGAGAATTCTTTGTGCCGGGTGATGATCCAGCGGGCGATCATGTTCACGCCCAGGGTGATGACGAACAGGACCAGGCCGGCGGCGATCAGCGTGCTGACCTTCAGGCCGCTGGCCTCGGGGAAGTTCAGGGCGATTTCGGCGGCGATGGTCTGGTTTCCGGACTGGATCAGGCTGGCGGTGAGGACGCCGGAGGACAGCACGAGTGCGACGGCCATGGTCTCGCCCAGCGCGCGGCCCAGGCCCAGCATCACGGCGCTCACAATTCCGGGGCGGCCGAACGGCAGCACGGCCATGCGGATCATTTCCCAGCGGGTGGCGCCGAGGGCCAGCGCGGCTTCTTCGTGCAGCTTGGGGGTCTGCAGGAAAATTTCGCGGGACAGGGAGGTGATGATCGGCAGGACCATGACGGCGAGGACGATTCCGGCGGTCAGGATCGTCTTGCCGGTTGCGGAGGCGGGTCCCTGGAAGATCGGCAGCCAGCCCATGTTGTTGGCGAGCCAGGTGTAACCGGGCGAGATCTCCTTGGCCAGGAACGCGGCACCCCAGGCACCGTAGACAACCGAGGGAATGGCGGCCAGGAGATCGATGACATAGCCGAGGGCGGAGGCGAGCCCGCGCGGCGCAAAATGCGAGATGAAGAGTGCGACGCCGATCGCGACAGGCGTTGCGATGACAAGGGCGATGAGCGCGGCGATGAGCGTGCCGATGACGATCGGCCAGATGTAGGCGAAGAAGCCCTGGCCGCCCTGGATCTTATCCGGGGAGGCAACAAGGGCAGGGATCGCCTGGATGACGAGGAAGAGCGCCACACCGAAGAGCACGGCAAGGATCAGGCACCCTGCGGCCAGGGTGGCTGCGGAAAAGACTTTGTCTCCGGCGCGGCCTGCGCCCCGGGACGAGGTCAGGGAGGTGGTGGTCACTTCACGGTCCTTCAGCTTCGATCGGGACCGGCTGCCGGCTGCGAATCTCTCCGCCGCCGGCACCCGGGAAATCCTTGGTGGTTCGAACAAATGCGTCGGTTCCCTGCTCCGGTGCGGCTGTCTGTGACAGCCGTGTCGGAACAGGGAACCTGGGTCAGGCTGGTGTTTCCACTATGCCTCTTGGCGCGGGGTTATCCCTAGGCCTTGGCCTTGATGGAGTCGATCGCCTTCAGCGCCTTGTCCTGCAGGGCCTTGGACAGCGGAGCGGACTTCGCGGAGTCAGCGGCTGCCTTCTGGCCGGCGTCAGAGACGACGTAGCTCTCGAAGCCCTTGACGAGGTCAGCGGTTTCCTGCTTGTCGTAAGTGGTGCAGACGACGTGGAAGGAGACGAGCACGATCGGGTAGGCGCCCTCGATCGTGGTGGTGCGGTCCAGCTTGATGGAGAGGTCGTTGGCGCTGCGGCCTGCAACCGGCTTGCCGGCGTCCACTGCCTTGGCGGCGGCGTCGGCGGAGATCGTGGTGAAGGACGAGCCGACCTTGATCTGGGCGGTGCCGAGCTTCCCGCTCACGGCGGAGTCGTCCGCGTAGGTCACGGCCCCGGGCGTGTCGGTGACGGTCTTGACAACACCGGAGGTGCCCTTGGCGTTCTCGCCCTTGAGCGAAGCGGGCCAGACGCCGGCTGCCTTGTCGCTCCAGACGTCGGGAGCAGCAGCGGCAAGGTAGTCGGTGAAGTTCGAGGTGGTGCCGGAATCGTCGGAGCGGTTGACCGGGGTGACCTTGAGGTCCGGCAGCTTGGCGTCCGGGTTCAGGGCGGCGATGGCCGGGTCGTTCCACTTGGCGATCTGGCCGCGGAAGATCTTGGCGACCATGGCGGCGTTGAGCTTGAGTTCCTTGACGTCGGGCAGGTTGAACGCCACGGCGATCGGGGAGACGTAGACGGGTATGTTGATGGCCCCGTCGGTGCCGCACTTGGCCTTCGAGCTCGCGTACTCATCGTCCGTGAGGTAGGCGTCGGAGCCGGCGAACTGGGCCGAACCGTCAAGGATGGCCTTGCGGCCGGCGCCGGAGCCGTCCGGGGAGTACTGCACCGAGGCACCCTGGTTCGCGGAAGCGAAGCTGGTCTTCCACGCGTCCATTGCTGCACCCTGCGCGGTGGAGCCGACGCCGGTCAGGGTGCCGGTGACCTTGGCGCCAGCCGCCGACGGTGCTGCCGACTGGGCGGTGTTCGTTGCATTGTCCGAACCACAAGCGGTAAGCGCGAGTGCGCCGGCTGCGATGACAGCGATAGCCGCGTGGCGGCCGAAGCGGAGTGCCTTCACTGGGTGTACCCCTTCCAGGGATTTTCTGTGCCTGCCGGCCGGAGAAGGCCGCGGGCAGGGATGCGTACGGTTTGTACCTTTACTGAAGGTAGGTCGCCCAGATGAAGGGAATTGCCGTCCAAAGTGAACACACGGTTAACGACGCCGGGACATTTGCTTACAAGTGCCGCGTTCCCATTGCATCCGGCGCCGCCCAGCCGTACTGGCTGTCGCAGGTGACCGGCAACCGCGGCCAGCAAATAGACTGGACGGCATGGCCTCCGCTACTGGACTCTCCGCAAGCGCACGATTCCTGCGCGGCCGGGTCCGCACCGGCATTGTCCGGAGCCGGAACTCCCTGCTGCCGGCCGTCCAGATGACCGCCTGCGCGGTCGGCGCGTACGCCTTCGCCGAATATATCCTCGGCCACACCGGGCCGCTGTTCGCTGCCACGTCATCGCTGATTGCCCTCGGGTTCTCCCGCGATCCCAGGCTCCGCAGGGTCGTGGAGGTTGGCCTGGGCTGCACCATCGGCATCGTTGTCGGGGACCTGCTCCTGCACTGGCTCGGCGCGGGCATCTGGCAGGCCGCCGTCGTGCTCCTGTTCTCCATCCTGCTGGCCCGGTTCCTGGACAGCGGTACGATCTTCACTACGCAGCTGGGGCTGCAGTCGCTGCTGGTGGTGCTGCTGCCGGCGCCGGCCGGCGGACCGTTCACGCGGAGCATTGACGCCGTGGTGGGCGGGACCTTCGCGTTGCTGGTGACGATCCTGGTCCCGAAGGACCCGCGCCGCGAACCACGCAACGATGTCAAGAAGCTCCTGCACGAACTCGCCGAGGTGTTGCGGGAATGCGCCTCCGCCCTGAGCCACAGCGATTCCACCCAGGCCTGGCATGCGCTGATCCGCGGACGCAACTGCCAGCCCCTCGTCGACGCCATGCGGCAGTCCCTCCGCGCGTCCGGGGAAGTGGCCACCCTTGCCCCGGCGTACCGGCGGCACCGGGAGGAACTGGACCGGCTGGAGCAGTCCCTTGATTACATCGATCTGGCCCTGCGCAACAGCCGGGTCTTCGCACGCCGGCTGACAAGTGCCATCAACCATGCCGCGCTTTCGGATGAGGCCACCCAGAACATCGCCGAGGTGCTCCAGGAAACGGCGACGGCGGTGGACGATCTCTCGGTCGGCCTGGCGGAAATCCACGACGGCGTCCGGCGGGCGCATCTGCGGACCGCCAGGGTGGACCTCAGCGAAATCGCCGGCAGGCTGCATCCGCGGCTGCTGGACGTCCAGCGGCTGGAAGGTGAAACGGTGGTCATGCTGTTCCGTCCGCTCATGGTGGACCTGCTCGAAGCGACCGGGATGGATCCGAACGAGGCAAGGGACATCCTGCCCCCGCTGTAGCGCCCGCAGCCGTTGATGTCGGCTGCCCCGGATAGTGTGGACCAATGGCTACGAAGACTTCCCGGGCATCGAAGGCACCGGGGTACAAATGCGCTGAATGCGGCTGGACGACGGCCAAGTGGGTGGGCCGCTGCGGCGAGTGCCAGGCCTGGGGCAGCGTGGAGGAGACCGGCGCCGCCGTGGCGCGCACGACGGCGGCCACGACCGTCCTCGAGCCGGCCCGTCGGATCGCCGACGTCGACGCCACCACCGCGGCCTTCCTGCCTACCGGTGTTGACGAGCTCGACAGGGTGCTGGGCGGCGGGCTCGTTCCGGGCGCAGTCATCCTGCTCGCCGGCGAACCCGGCGTGGGCAAGTCCACGTTGCTGTTGGACGTCGCGGCGAAGTTTGCCCGCACGGCACAGGATGTCCTCTACATCACGGGCGAAGAATCCGCGGCGCAGGTGAAGCTCCGCGCGGACCGGATCGACGCCGTCGCCGAATCCCTGTACCTCTCCGCCGAAACCGACCTCGGGCAGGCCCTGGGCCAGGTGGAGAAGCTGGAGCCCCGGCTGCTCGTGGTGGACTCGGTCCAGACCCTGAGCAGCGCCGACGTGGAGGGCAGCGCCGGCGGCGTTTCCCAGGTGCGCGAGGTTGCAGCCTCCCTGATCGCAGCAGCCAAGCGCCGCAACATGACCACGCTGCTCGTGGGGCATGTGACGAAGGACGGCTCCATCGCCGGGCCGCGCCTCCTCGAGCACCTCGTGGACGTGGTGTGCCAGTTCGAAGGCGAGCGCCACTCCCGGCTAAGGCTCCTCCGCGCCGTCAAAAACCGCTACGGACCGACCGACGACGTCGGCTGCTTCGACCTCAACGAGGATGGCATCGTGGGCCTGGCCGACCCCAGCGGCCTGTTCGTTTCGCGGACCAAGGAGCCGGTGTCCGGAACCTGCATCACGGTGACCCTGGAAGGGCGCCGCCCGCTCCTGGCCGAGGTCCAGTCCCTGCTTGCCGAGAGCGCCAGTTCGCAGCCACGCCGGGCCACGAGCGGGCTCGACAGCTCCCGCGTCGCGATGCTGCTTGCCGTGCTGCAGCAGCGCGCGGGCTGCCTGTTGCACAAGGACGACTCCTACGTGGCGACCGTCGGCGGCGTGAAGCTCAGCGAGCCGGCCACGGACCTCGCCGTGGCGCTGGCCGTGGCCTCGGCCAAGGCCAGGAAGCCCCTGCCGCAGCGGCTCATAGCTTTCGGCGAGGTGGGCCTGGCCGGTGAGGTCCGCCCGGTGCCCGGCATCAACCAGCGCATCCAGGAGGCCCACCGGCTCGGATTCACCCATGCCGTGGTTCCCGCGAGCCCCAATGGGCCCGGGCCGGTCCCCGCCGGCTTCTCGGTCCGCGAAGTCGGTCACCTTGCCGAGGCTCTCGGGCTGCTGATCAGCTAGCCGGCCTGTGGCGGCCCTGTGCGGTTGCTTCGGTTCCCGACTGCCCGGAGCCGGGCGGGATTCCCGGGTTTGCCGGGCCTTCCGCGCCCTCCTGCCGCAGGCAACTGGGCAGGAGCGCTGGCTGACCATGACTTAGTGCCCTAGTCCAGTCCTCACAACAGGCGCACCATGGAATGAGGGGCGGGCACCGGCGAAGGGATCGGCCATGATGTGGGGCTACGGAAACGGCATGGGCTTCGCGTGGCTCTGGGGGCTGCTGCTGCTGATCGGGATTGCGGTGTTGGTGCTGCTGGCGGTGCGCATTTTCACGGGTGGAGTCGGGCGCGGCGGCCCTGATCATTTGGGCCAAGGCCACTTCGGTCCGGGACCCTACGGCCCGGGTCCCGGGCCTGGACAATACGGCCCACCCGGCTCGGGACCTCCCTCCGCAGGACCGGGCTCCCCGGGCGGACGGAGCCAGGCACGGCTGATCCTTGATGAACGCTTCGCGCGAGGGGAACTCACCGCGGAGCAGTACCGCGAGAACCTGAAGGTGCTTGGCGAGGAGCCCTAGTGCAGCCCATCAGCCGGCGCGACGCCTTCCTCCTCGGCGGGCTCGGGCTGGCCGGCACCGTGGCGGGCGGGGCGGGCTTGTGGGTTGCCCTGGCCCTCCCGCCGCACACCGGCACGGCGGCGGGCCCTGGCGAGGAACTGCTCCAACCCCCGGAATTGCGGAGCGCCGGCGGTAAGCTGCAGCTTCGACTGGAAGCCGGCCCCGGCCAGTACCGGCTCGGCGGACGCCAGGCCTCTGCATATGGATACAACGGCAGCCTGCCCGGGCCCACGCTCCGGCTTCGCGCGGGCGACGAGCTCAGCATCCGGTTCGTCAACAGCCTGGACGAGGACACAAACCTCCACCTGCACGGCCTCCACGTTTCTCCGGCAGGAAGTGCGGACAACGTCTTCGTCACTGTCAGCCCCGGGGCAAGCTTCGACTACAACTACCGGTTGCCGCCAGACCACCCGCCGGGCATGTATTGGTACCACCCGCACCACCACGGTCTCGTGGCGCGGCAGATTTTCGGCGGGCTGTTCGGGGCGATCATCGTCGAGGACCCCGAACCGATCGAATCGGCCACCGAACGCGTCCTGGTGGTCTCCGATACCAGCCTCGACGGCGGCGGAAATGTCCGGGGCGTTACGCCCATGGAGCGCGTGGCGGGCCGGGAGGGCGAACTCCTCCTCGTCAACGGCCAGAGCAACCCGCTGCTCAGTGCACGGCCGGGGGCGCGTGAGAGGTGGCGCATCGTCAACTCGTGCGTTACCCGCTACCTCCGGCTGCGGCTGGACGGGCAACAGATGCAGCTTCTGGGCATGGACTCCGGCCGCCTCCCGGCGCCTGCGTCCACGACGGAACTCCTGCTGGCCCCGGGAAACCGGGCGGACCTGCTGGTGACCGTGGCCGCCGGAGAGTCCGTACTGCGGGCCTTCCCCTACAATCGCGGCTCCATGCCGGGAATGACGGGGCAGGGCATGCGCAGGCAGGACCCCGGCGCCCGCGGACCCGGCTCCCGCGGGCCCGGCGGCGGAGAGCCCGGGACCGGGTCCGCCCTGGCCACCCTGCGGGTTGGCGGGGAAGCCGCACCCGCGCCGACAGCCGTGCCTGCCCAGAAGGCGCCGCAAGATCTGCGGTCCTTTACTGTCGACGCGCGCCGGCAGCTGACCCTGGCCATGGTTCCCGACGGCGGCATGGGTGCCGGGATGATGCGTTTCACCATCGACGGCCAGGGGTTCAGCGGGGCCAGGACGGACACCGTGGCGGCGGCCGGAACCGTGGAGGAGTGGACCGTAATCAACACCAGTCCGATGGACCACCCGTTCCACTTGCACGTGTGGCCGATGCAGCTCATCGAGGACAACGGCACGTCCGTGGATGCGCCCGTCTGGCGGGACGTCGTCAATGTGCCGGCGAATGGACGGGTCACCGTCAGGATTGCCTTCCGGGACTTCGCGGGACGTTCCGTGTACCACTGCCACATCCTGGACCACGAGGACCTGGGCATGATGGGAGTGATCGAGGTCCGCTGACCGTGGCGAAACCACTCTTGCCAAAGATACCCCCCGGGGGTATGTTGAATTCATTCCGGCACCACAATGAACTTCGCCAAGGAGTGCTCCATGGACCACCAGGGCCGACAGGCCACCAAAGCCCACGCCGGCCACCACCACGAGCCGGCCATGAACGGCATGGACGACGAGCACATCGTGCACACCCAGGGCCAGCATGCCGGCCACAGCGTCGCGATGTTCAAGAACCGGTTCTGGCTGACCCTGGCGCTGGCCGTCCCCGTGGTCTTCTTCAGCCCCATGTTCGGCAGCCTGCTCGGCTACGAGCCCCCTGCCTTTCCAGGCTCCGCGTGGATTCCCCCGGCGGTGGGAACGGTGATCTTCTTCTACGGCGGCGAGCCGTTCCTCAAGGGCGGCCTGAACGAGCTGCGCTCCCGCAAGCCGGGCATGATGCTGCTGATCGGTATGGCCATCAGCGTCGCCTTCATCGCCTCATGGGTCACAAGCCTGCGGCTCGGCGGGTTCGATCTCGATTTCTGGTGGGAACTGGCGCTCCTGGTGACCATCATGCTGCTGGGCCACTGGATCGAGATGCGCGCGCTTGGCTCGGCACAGGGCGCGCTGGATGCCCTCGCCGCCCTGCTCCCCGACGAGGCCGACCGCATCACCGGCACCGGCACCGAAACCGTCAGCGTGTCCGAGCTCAAGGCCGGCGATGCCATCTTGGTCCGTTCGGGCGCTCGGATGCCCGCGGACGGGACGGTGATCGAGGGTCAGGCCGAATTCGACGAATCGATGATCACCGGGGAGTCAAGAACCGTTCTCCGTTCGCCCGGGGATCCTGTTGTGGCCGGCACCATCGCCACGGACAACAGCCTCCGGGTCCGGGTGACGGCCATCGGCGAGGATACTGCCCTGGCCGGAATCCGGCGGCTCGTGGCCGAGGCGCAGGCGTCGTCCTCCCGGGCCCAGGCCCTGGCCGACCGGGCGGCTGCGTTCCTCTTCTACTTCGCTGCAGGCGCCGGCGTCTTCACCTTCATCGCCTGGACGCTGCTGGGCAGCGTCTCGGATGCCGTCTCGCGCACCGTCACGGTGCTGGTCATCGCCTGCCCCCATGCGCTGGGCCTTGCCATCCCCCTCGTGATCGCCATCTCGACGGAACGGGCGGCGCGGGCCGGGGTGCTGATCAAGAGCCGCATGGCCCTGGAGCGGATGCGCACTGTCGACGTCGTGCTCTTTGACAAGACCGGGACGCTGACCAGGGGCGAGCCGGCCGTGAAAGACGTAGCCGTCGCCCCGGGGGTGGACCGCGACAGCCTGCTGGCCCTCGCGGCAGCCGTGGAGGCCGACAGCGAGCACCCCTTGGCCCGCGCACTCGTTGCCGCCGCCCGGGAACGGGGACTTAAGATCCCGACGGCGGACGGGTTCACTTCCCTGACCGGGCGCGGCGTCCGCGCCGTGATTGACGGCAGGGCGGTCCATGTGGGCGGACCGGCCCTGCTCCGGGAGCTGGGCCTGCAGGAGCCGCAGGCTTTGGCCACCACCACCGGCAGCTGGATGGACCGGGGCGCCGCAGTGCTGCACGTCGTCGACGGCGGCGCCGTCCTGGGCGCCATCAGCCTCGAGGACGCCGTGCGCCCGGAGTCCCGCCAGGCCGTCCGCGCCCTGCGGGACCGCGGCCTGAAGGTGGCCATGATCACCGGCGATGCCCGGCAGGTGGCCCAGGCCGTCGCGGCCGAGCTGAACATCGACGAGGTGTTCGCCGAGGTCCTGCCCGCGGACAAGGACAAGAAAGTGGCTGAGCTCCAGGCCCGCGGGCTGAAGGTGGCCATGGTGGGCGACGGTGTCAATGATTCCCCCGCGCTGGCACGGGCCGAGGTCGGGATCGCGATCGGCGGCGGCACCGACGTGGCGATGGAGTCCGCCGGAGTCGTCCTGGCCGGCAACGATCCCCGGGCGGTACTCTCGATGCTCGATCTGTCCAGGGCGAGCTACCGGAAGATGTGGCAAAACCTCGTGTGGGCCACCGGCTACAACGTCATCTCGGTACCGCTGGCGGCCGGAGTTCTCGCCTTCGCCGGGATCGTCCTCTCCCCCGCCGCGGGCGCCGTGATGATGTCGGCGTCGACCATTGTGGTGGCCCTGAACGCCCAGCTGCTGCGCAGGCTCAAGCTCAATCCGGCCGCCGTCAGCTGAGCTCGAAACCTGACGGGAAGCAGGCCGCCATGCCGGAGACCAACCGCCGCGATCCGTCGTTCGGGAGGTCCTATGCCCGCGTGGGTGCTCGCATGGACGCCCGCGGGGCAGCGGAGCACCGCCGGCGCCTTGTGGAGCCGGCATACGGCGTCGTCGTCGAAATCGGGGCAGGCTACGGGGCCACCTTCGCGTTCTACCCTGCCGCGGTGACGGGCGTGCTGGGACGTCCGCTCGGCACACCGCGCGCTTGGGGTCGCCGAAGACCTGGTCACCCCGCTGTGGAGCCGGATGGCCGGCGGATGCCACCCGAACCGCGACACTGCCGCCATGATTGCCGGGGCAGGCCTCGCCGTGCAGGCCCTGGAGCGCTTCGGCTTTTCGGTCCTTCCAGGCAACCCGCGCCTGGCCCACGTCCTGGGTGTGGCGAGCAAGCCCTGAGCCGACCCCGGATCCGGCGTACAAAGGGCACACAAAGGGCGCCTGCCGCGATGGCAGACGCCCTTGCGTCAATCATTCAAACCCGGTGGTTGGGCCTGGGGACTTAGGCCTTCGTGGGAGGCAGGGCCAGCTTGAAGACCTTTGCCCAGGTGGAGCCGACCTGCTTCAGCAGCGGACCCGTGGTGTAAGGCAGTCCGTAGCGCTTGCAGATCTCCTGCACCTTGGGCGCGACCTCGGCGTACCGGTTGGAGGGCAGGTCCGGGAAGAGGTGGTGCTCGATCTGGTGCGAGAGGTTGCCGCTCATCAGGTGCATGAACTTGGACCCGGAGATATTGGCGGAGCCGATCATCTGGCGGACGTACCAGTCGCCGCGGGTTTCACCTTCGACCATCTCTTCGGTGAAGGTGTCGGTGCCGTCGGGGAAATGCCCGCAGAAGATAATCGCGTGCGCCCAGACGTTCCGGACGGCGTTGGCGGTCAGGGTGCCGTACAGCGCCTGCTTGCCCGAGCCGGTCAGCATGGCCACGGCCGGTGTGGCGGCATAGTCCTTGGTGAACTGCTTCAGGGCCTTGAGCCCCAGCGCCTTGAGGTCCCGGGTCATGGCCTCCTTGCTCTTCTTGCCCTCCTGGTAATCAGGCAGCTCAAGATCATAGAGTGCGATGCCCCATTCGAAGACTGGCGCCAGGATCGCGTTGTACAGCGGATTGCCCAGATTGAAGGGCTTCCATTCCTGGGAAGGATCCATCCGCAGCAGGTTGTACCCGATGTCATTGTCCTTGCCCACGACGTTCGTCCAGCGGTGGTGCAGGTCGTTGTGGGTGTGCTGCCACGATCGCGTCGGGGTGACGAAGTCCCAGTCCCAGGTGGTGGAGTGGATGTCCGGGTCCCGCATCCAGTCCCACTGCCCGTGCAGGATGTTGTGGCCCAGTTCCATGTTTTCCAGGATCTTGGCGAAGCTAAGCATCGCCGTGCCGGCGAGCCAGGCTGCTTTGTGCTTGCTCACCAGCAGGGTGGCGCGGCCGGTGATCTCAAGCCCGCGCTGGACCTTGATCACCCGGCGGATGTACGCCGCGTCGCTGGCGCCCCGTTTGGCGAGCACCTCGTCTTTGATGGCGTCGAGTTCGCGGCCGAGCTCGGCGACCTGCTCGTCAGAGAGGTGAGCCGCCGCAGCCGGACGGACCAGCGGGCTGCCGGTCTCCGCCAGGGCACCGGGCCGCGGCTTTGCGGCCGCGGACGGCTTGCCTTGTGGATCGTCGCCCTTGGGAGCTTCCTCGGAAACGTCAGGCTTGTCGGAAACAATCGTCATGCGGTGGTGCTCCTTAGAGGTCGAGGTTAACGGGGCCGGCGGCTGCCGACACGCACGTCTGGATTAGTTGGCCGGGCCCGCCGTGGACCTCGTCCGTGCGCAGGTCACGGACTTGGCCGGCCCGGAGGGGGATGAGGCAGCTGTGGCAGATGCCCATGCGGCAGCCGCTCGGCATCAGGATGCCGGCGTCCTCGCCGACGTCGAGCAGGGGCGTGTCGCCGTCGGCTTCGACTTCGCGGTCGGAGGCCTCGAAGGTGACCAGCCCGCCGTCGTGCCCGTCGCCGCCGGCGAGCTTGGTGCTGAAGCGTTCAATGGTGAGGGTGGCTTCCGAAGAGGGCTCGGCGGTTGCGGTCTCAGACTCCCAGAGTGCCTCGGCGTCGTCGAGGAAGCCTTCGGGACCGCAGGCGTAGGCTGCGCGCTGGCGCCAGTCCGGGCAGAGCCGGTCCAGCTCATCGGCCGAGCCGAAGTCCATGCGTCCGAGCTCCCCCGTGAACCAGTGCGTGACGCGGAAGTTGGGGAACTGGTCCGCGAGCTCGGCGAGTTCCTCGCGGAAGATCGCGTCCGCCGGCGTCCGGGCCGTGTGGATAAGCACGACGTCGGAGTCGGGACGGTGCGGCACGAGCGTGCGGATCATCGACATGACAGGGGTGATGCCGCTGCCGGCGGTGAGCATCAGCAATGGCCGGGGGTGCTCCGGCAGGACGAAGTCGCCCTGGGGAGGGGCCAGGAAGAGGACGTCGCCGGGCTTGGTGTTGCGCACGAGGGCGCCGGACACGGCGCCCATGTCGGTCACCGTGATGGCCGGGTCTTTGCCGGCCGGGGCGCTGAGCGAGTAGGACCGCCAGTGGCGGACACCGTCGAGCTCGACGCCGATACGGGCCCACTGACCGGCAAGGTGTGCTTGCCAGCCGCGGCCGGGACGGAAGAAAATGGTGGCGGAATCGGCCGTTTCAGGGACCACCCGGGTGACCACGCCGCGCAACTGGCGGGCGGAGAACACGGGGTTGAACAGCGACAGAATGTCTTCTGGAGCTAGCGGGGTGGTCAGTAGAGATGCGGCGCGCGCCAGCTTACGGAGCCGGATCATGTATCAACCATATGTCAGATTGCGTCATAATTCTTCACTCAGGGCATACGATCGGATCTAGGAAACTATCCCCACGGAACAACTTTTGGGATTTTCGATGAACAATTCCCCAGCCCGCGGATCCACGACCCCCGCCTACGATCCCCCGTGGCTGGCCCTGCCGCGGGAGGTCAGCGACATGCTGCGGCCCATGATGCCCGGCATTGTCGAGGCCATCATCGAGGCGGTCCCCCAGCTGGTGCCCGCCTACGCCCGGCCCATCGAGGGGCGCTTCGGCCGCGGCCTGCGGCGCGGGGTGGCGGCCGCGCTGGACCGCTTCCTGCAGCTGCCCGGGACCAGGCTGCCCGCGCTGTCCGAGGAGAGCCGCCTGCTCGTGGCAGGGCTGGGAAGCGGGGAATTCCGGCAGGGCCGGAGTATGGACGCGCTGCTGAGCGCCTACCGCATGGGTGCCCGGGTGACTTTCCGGGAGATGTCGCGGGTGTCCGTGGAGCACCATCTGGGCCAAAGCGTAGTGGTGGATCTGGGTGAGTCGATTCTTGCCTACATCGACGAGCTGTCTGCGGTCAGCGCCGAGGCCTATGCCTTCGAGCAGTCCGAACGCGCCGGGGCCGTGGACCGGCGCCGCACCGAACTCCTGGACCTGCTCCTGCTCGGCCAGGCCGACGAGGCGGCACTGCGGCAGACCGCAGCCATGGCGGACTGGTCTTTGCCGCAACGGATGGCGGTGGTGACGCTGCCGCTGGACCGGGCGGCCGGCCTGCGCCTGCGGCTCGGGCCCGGGACATTGGTGATCGAACGCGAGACGGACGCCGTGGTCCTGGTTCCGGCGGGCAAGTCCAAGGCCGCACGCGCCGAGCTGGACCGGGCCCTGCAGGGTCGCGGCGCGTCGGTGGGCCCTGCCGGAGGCTGGGAGAAGGTTCCGGATTCGCTGCGGCTGGCTGTGCTGGCGGCGTCGGTGCTCCCGCAACGGGACGGGCCGGAGGACCCGCCGATCTGGGCCGATGAGCACCTGGCGCAGGTCATCCTCGGGGCCGAGCCCTCTGCCATCGCCGAGCTGGCCAACCGCCGGCTGGCCCCGTTGGAGGGGCTCCGCCCGGCGCAACGGGAGCGGCTGGCAGAGACCCTGCTCTCCTGGCTGCACCACTGGGGCCAGCGCGGTCCGGTGGCCGCCGAGCTCGGCATCCATCCGCAGACCGTAGGCTACCGGGCCGCGCAGTTGCGGGAGCTGTTCGGTGACGCGCTCGAGGATCCGAAGGCACGGTTCGAGCTGGAGCTGGCGCTGCACGCGGGAAGGCGCTAGGCGCCGCTGTGCTTGCCCGACGCCGGGCCCCGCCGGGTCGCCGGCGGGCAGGTGCCGGGCCCCGCCCGCCGCGGCGGGTACGCGGCGGCCCGCCCGCCGCCGTCGGCCTAGACGGCGATCGCCTGCCGGCTGTGCAGGCGGAGCTCAAGATCGTTCATTACGATCGCGGCCAGGTCCTGCAGCGTCCGGGCGTCCTCAGGTGTGAACTCGCGCGGTTCACGGTCAAGGATGCAGAACGTTCCGAGGTTGTAGCCGTCCGGGGTGCGGAGGGGTACGCCTGCGTAGAACTGCAGCCCGAATTCCCCGGCCACGAGCGGATTGGCCAGCGTCAGCGGATTAATCCTGGCATTGCGGATGATCCAGGGATCGTTCTGCAGGATGGCGGAGGCACACAGGCCCGGATCCCGGCCGATCTGGGTCGCGTCGGTGCCGTGGTGGGACTTGAACCAGATCCGGTCATGGTCCACGACGCTGACAATAGCCACGGGCACCGAGAATAACTTGGCAGCCAGGGCCGCGACGCGGTCGAAGGCGCCGTCTTCGGGGGTGTCCAGGATCCTGTACCGCCGCACAGCCTGCATCCGGCCTTCTTCGTCCGTCATCAAAGGCGTGGCACCGCCGCGGTGGCGGCCGGTTCCGTGGATGACTTCCTGCCGCAGCGCCAGCGAAACTTCCCGCGCCAGCGGCCGGTCTGCGGGTTCCCGCGCCAGCATGGACGTCAGGAGCGCCACCCATTTGGGGGCGAGTTCCTGTGGAATCTGGGGATCGCGGAGCAGCCTGGCCAGTGCGGACTGGACAGGAGCGCCCGGGTACGCCATTTGGCCGGTCAGCCCCTCCAGCAGGACCAGGCCCAGGGAGTAGACGTCGCTGGCCGGCCCGGCAGGCTCGCCGGAGGCCTGCTCCGGGCTGAGGTATGCCGGAGTTCCCGAGCTGTCCCCCGGGTCGCCGCGGTGACCGTCCCGGACGGTGACGGCGACGCCGAAGTCGCTGAGCTTTGCCCGCGGCCGGCGGTCGTCGTCGCTGTAGTCCACGAGCAGGATGTTGGCCGGTTTGACGTCGCGGTGAATGATGCCTTGATGGTGGATATGCGCCAGGCCGTCGGCGAGGTCGTGGCCGATCAGTGCCATGTGGGCGGGGGAGAGCGGGCCTTGGGCCGTGCGGGTGCGGAGGTCCGGTCCGCGCACCAGCTCCATGACGAGGTAGTCCCGCCGCTGCTGTGGATCGCTCAGGTCCGCGCCGGCGTCGAAGAGCGTCACCAGGGCGTGGTGGGCCATTCCGGCGAGGATCCGGATCTCTTCGCCCTGCCGCCGGCTGCGCTCGGCGTCGACGACGGCTCCGTCCCGGAAGAGTTTGATGGCCACTTCACGCTCGAGGAGCTCGTCGGTGGCTCGGTACACGCTTGATTGGCTGCCACGGCCAATGAGGGATTCGATCCGGTAGCGCCCGCTGAGCAGGTATCCGGGTTCCATGGTGGTGGTCAAGACGTGTTCGTGGTCCCTTGAAAGTGGGGTCCGCCCAAGGCTTCGGGAGGATCCGGCCCAAAAAGCCGGTTGGATCCCGGCACCCGCATTATTAGCAAGCATACTTATGGTAACCCGGGGATGGGATTTGTGAAGTCCTGCAGGGCGGCTGTCTGTTGCCGCCAAACAAGGGGTGGTCCGCCTACTTGGCGGGGTTGTGCGTGCCGATCGGAACCAGGGTCAGGTCCGGGAGGTTCTTCTCGATCCGGCGCAGCGCCCAGACGTCGTTGAACAAGGCGAGGTATTCGCCGTCGGAACGCAGCAGCACCTCGGCGCCGGTGACGTTGGCGAGCGCCGGCATGGCGTCCGCCGTCGTGATCCGGGCCAGCGAGTACGGCAGCCGCTCCAGCCGCATCGGGGCGCTGAAGTCGTGCGCCATCCGGTCCTCCACCACTTCAAACTGCATCGGGCCCACCGCTGCGAGCACCGGAGCCTGGTCGCCGCGGATGTCGGAACGGAGCACCTGGATGACGCCCTCGTGTTCGAGTTGATCGATGCCGCGGCGGAACTGCTTGAAACGGCTGGGGTCGTTGGACCGTGCAACCTGGAAGTGCTCCGGGGCGAACAGCGGGATGGCCGGGAACTCCACCGGCTGCTCCAAGAACAGGCTGTCCCCGACGCGCAGCGAGGAGGCATTCACGAGGCCCACGACATCCCCGGGGAAGGCTTCGTCGATGACCTCGCGTTCGCGGCCGAAGACCTGCTGGGCGTACTTCGTGGCGAAGGACTTTCCCGTCCTGCCCTGGGTGACCACCATGCCGCGTTCAAAGATGCCGGAGCAGACGCGGATGAAGGCCACGTGGTCCCGGTGGGCCTTGTTCATGCCGGCCTGGACCTTGAAGACAAATCCGGCGAAGGGCGCAGCGACGGGGCGGGCGGCGCCGTCGACGTCGGGACGGGGCGCCGCGGGCGGCGCGAAGTCAACGAGGGCGTCGAGGATTTCCTTGACGCCGAAGTTCAGCGCGGCCGAGCTGAAGAGGATCGGCGTCGCTTTGCCGGCGTGGAAGGCCTCGACGTCGAACCCGAGATTGGATTCAATGACCAGTCCGGCTTCGTCCACCGCGTTGGTCCAGTCCCCGCCCTGACTGGCCGCGGCCTCCTCCGGCGTGAAGTACTCCGTGAGGGCGATGTTGGCGCCGGCGTTGTTGCGCTTGAACTGCGCGAAACGGTCATTGCGCAGGTCCCAGACACCGCGGAAGTCACCGGAGATGCCCACGGCCCAGGTCAGCGGCATCGGCTGGAGGCCGGTGCGCTCGGTGATCTCGTCCATGAGGGCCAGGGCGTCGAGGCCGGGCCGGTCCCATTTGTTGATTACCGTGATGATGGGCAGGTTGCGCTGCTTGCAGACCTCGAAGAGTTTCATGGTCTGGGTTTCCAGGCCTTTCGCGGCGTCCACAAGCATCACGGCGCAGTCCACGGCGGCCAGCACGCGGTAGGTGTCCTCGGAGAAGTCGGCGTGGCCGGGGGTGTCCAGCAGGTTGATCACGGTGTCCCGGTACGCGAACTGCAGGGCGGCCGAGCTGATCGAGATGCCGCGGTCCTTTTCCATCTGCATCCAGTCCGAAACCGTTTCCTTGCGGTTGGCCTTGCCACTGGACGCGCCAGCAGTGCCGATCACCTTGGCGTGCAGCGCGAGCGCCTCGGTCAAGGTCGATTTGCCGGCATCGGGGTGCGAAATGACAGCGAAAGTCCGACGTCGGGCCGCCTGTTTGTGAATCTCTTGGACTCTGGCGGGACTCGGGACATCTTGGGACACGGTGCTACTTTCGCTGCGGGCTGGGAATTACCGCGATGCTGGCATTTATCGCGAGGGGGCGCCGCGGCGCCTATGCGCCGGCCATACACCCTGGGCTTCAAGTTTATCGCAGGCCGCGGGCCCCCGCCGCGAACGGGCCAAAGTACGGCCCCGGGACGTGGCCGCCGGAGCCGTTCCGGAGCTGCCCGCCGAAGGGCCCCGATGGGGCACTTTGAGGCTTGTCCGTGCGGTTGTCGCCCTGTTTTGCCCCTACTATGGTGAGAGCGGGCAACCGAGTATTTTTGATCAGGCTGGAAACCTTGGAAACCGGCGTACCTGCAGGCTGGATCCTGCACCTTTGAAGGGGAACATCTATGGCTCGGAGCCCTGAAGATTCACTCAAGGCGACTCTGGGCAGAGTGGCCCCTGGCACCGCCCTTCGTGACGGCCTGGAGCGCATCCTCCGCGGCCGGACCGGGGCCCTGATCGTGCTGGGCATTGACCGGACCATCGAATCCATCTGTTCCGGCGGTTTCGAGATCGGGATCGACTTCTCCCCGACCAGGCTGCGGGAACTGGCCAAGATGGATGGCGCCATCATTTGCGACAAGGACGCCAGCAATATCCTGCGGGCCGCCGTCCAGCTTGTCCCGGACTCAAGCATCGAAACCCAGGAGTCGGGCACCCGGCACCGGACGGCGGAACGCGTTGCCATCCAGACCGGCGTCCCGGTCATCTCGGTCAGCCAGTCGATGCAGATCATTGCGCTGTACGTGAACGGGCTGCGCCACGTCCTGGAAGGCTCGGAGAAGGTCCTGGCCCGCGCCAACCAGGCCCTGGCCACCCTGGAACGCTACCGCTCCCGCCTGGACCAGGTGACCAGCTCGCTGTCGGCGCTGGAAATCGAGGCCATGGTGACGGTCCGCGATGTTGCGGTCACCCTGCAGCGCCAGGAAATGGTGCGCCGGATCTCCGAGGAGATCTCGCAGTACGTCCTGGAGCTGGGCGAAGACGGCCGGCTCCTTTCACTGCAGCTGGACGAGCTGACCGTCGGCCGCGGGCCCGGCAGCGATGTCATCATCCGTGACTACTCCAGTCCGAATGCTTCTGCCGAGGACATCGACAAGGCCGTCAAGTCCCTGGTGAACCTGGGACCCACCGAGCTGATCGACCTGGGCAAGATCGCCGGAATCGTCGGCTTCGCGGGCGGGGAGGCAAACCTCGACGCCGTCGTCCAGCCGCGCGGGTACCGCCTGCTCTCCGGCCTCAAGGCCGTGCCGAAAGCAGTCGCGGACAGACTCGTGGACCACTTCGGCGGCCTCCAGTTCCTGATGGCCGCAACGATCGATGACCTGATGACGGTGGACGGGATCGGCGACCAGCGCGCCCGGACCGTCCGCGAGGGCCTGAGCCGCATGGCGGAGGCCAGCCTTCTCGACAGGTTCCTCTGACCCCGTCAAACCCCGTCCGCTGCTCCGTAGGGGCCCTTTTGGACCCGCAAAACGGCGCCTGCGGAGCAATCGACGGGGACTAGTTGAGCTGGAACACTGCCTTGGGGCTGGTCTTGTTGGCCAGCCGCGCGGTGAAGACGTAATACGCGCCGCCGGCGCCCGGCTTGGCCTCGACCGGATCGCAGCCCTGCACCGTGCGGTTGCGCTGCCACTGGAAGTTCGCCGTCTCGCTCTGGCCAGGCGCGATAGTCTTCACCAGATCCGAGCCCTCCGACTGGCAGTCTTTGGACGAGAAGATCCGGTCCGAACCGCTCGTGATCAGGTATTCCATCTGCGACGTCCCGATATTGACCTCGCACGGCACCTTATTGCCGTTCGTGACTTTCAAGGTAAGCAACGGACTCTCGCCCGCGGCGTAGGCAGGCTTGTCCGTGGCCGCCGTGACGGTGACGAGGTTCTGGTCGCAGCCGTTTGCGGGTGTGGGGGTCGGCGTGGCTGCCGGGGCTGCGGACGTGGCCGGAGTTGCGCCGGCCGGGGCCGGCTTGGTTTCGTTGGCGGGTACGCCGGCGGCCTGCCCGCCGGACTTCAGACCGGCGGAAACTGCGGCAAAGCCGCCGAAGGCCACGGCCATCACCAGCAGCACGATGACGCCGACGAACAACCGGCGGCGGCGGTAAACGGCCCTGAGCGGTGCCCGTCCGGGTTTCCGCGCGGAGTTCCCGCCCGCGGAACCCTTCGGCTTTGAACCGTTCGTTCCTGAATTGCCTTGCCTGACCATCCTTCTAGGCTAGAGAACCCCGCAGGGTATGGGGCCTTCCCACGCCGCTGGGCTGGCCGCGGCCGCAATCTATTACGCTAAATGGATCAAAGCTCTAGCCGAATCCCCCCTGGTCCCAGCCGTCATCCCACCCGGAGCCCTCCCGGGCGGGCTGCCCCCCGGTGCCCAGAATCCGGCCGGCCAGGGGCTCGCCGGGCTTCATCATGCACTGGCGGCCTGGTTCGGTTCCAACGCCCGGGAGCTGCCCTGGCGTGCGGCGGGCTGCACACCGTGGGGCGTACTGGTCAGCGAGATCATGCTCCAGCAGACCCCGGTAGTCCGTGTCCTGCCGGTCTGGGAGGAATGGCTGCGGCGCTGGCCGGAACCGGCCGACCTGGCCCGCGAGCCCGTGGGCGAGGCAGTCCGGTCCTGGGGGCGGCTCGGGTATCCCCGCAGGGCCCTGCGCCTGCACGCGGCCGCCGTAGCCATCGAAGAAGACCATGGCGGACGGGTTCCGGACACGTCTGCGGATTTGCTGGAGCTCCCGGGCGTGGGTACCTACACGGCGGCTGCCGTGGCGGCCTTCGCCTTCGGCCGCCGCGAAACCGTGGTGGACACCAACATCCGCCGGGTCCACGCGCGGCTGCTCTCCGGGTCGGCCCTGCCGTCGCAGGCCCTGACCGCGGCGGAAATGCGGCTGGCTGCGGCGGTGCTGCCGCACGACGTCGGCGCCTCCGTGCGGTGGAACGCCTCCGTCATGGAGCTCGGGGCGCTGGTCTGCACGGCGCGCTCGCCCAAGTGCGGGCAATGTCCGGTCAGGGACTCCTGCGCCTGGCTGGCGGCCGGTGAGCCGCCTCCGACGTACACGCCCAAGGGCCAGTCCTGGCACGGCACGGACCGGCAGGTGCGCGGCGCCGTGATGGCAGTCCTCCGTGCAGCCGACGCGCCCGTGCAACCGGAGCTGTTCCAGCGCGCGGCGGCGGACCTTGGCTTCGAGCCCGAGGGGATCGGCGTCCCGCTCGCGGCCCTGCACCGGCTCAATTCGGCTCCCGAGCAGCTTGAACGCGCGCTGGCCGGCCTGTTGAGCGACGGCCTGGCGGAGTTGCACGGTGGCGGCATCCGGCTCCCTGCCTGACCCGGACACCCTAGCCCGGGACACGAACCGGAACTAGGCTGGGGCACGCGGCGCCCCCGATTTTCGGGGCACGCGGTCGGAGAAGGCGGCGGTCCATGAACGCACAAAACATCACCCACTGGATCCGGGCCGGGTTGTGGACCTTGCCCGTCTACGGCCTGATCACCGCATGGGCCACTCTTGAGCCGCAGCCGGACCAGCAAAGGGACCCCGACGCCTGGGCCCGGTTCGTCAGCTCGGGCTCGTACCAGACCAGCCACCTGTTCGGCAGCACGGGAGGCACCATCCTCGCGATCTTCGGGGTCCTCGCGCTGGGCTGCTGCCTGGCCAACAGCCGCGTCGGCCGCCTTGCACTGGCAGCAGCCGTCATCACCATCGCCGGCACTGCCCTGTTGCTGGTCCCCGCCGTCCTCTCCACTTTCGCCACTCCCGCGATCGGGAAGGCCTATCTGGACGGGAACCGGGACGTCATGCAACTGGAGTTTCCAGCCGCGATGACGGGCGCGTTCCTGCTCGGCCTCCTGCTCGCGTTGGCCGGAAACGTCCTGCTCGGGGTGGCCGTCTGGCAATCCCGAACGCTTCCGCGCTGGGCCGGGGCCCTCTGGGTGGCCGGCGCCGTGCTGTTTTACCTCCTGGGCGCCGTGCTGGGGCAGGCGACCACCGGCAGCAGCCTCCCGACCCAGCCTGCCGGTGCCCTGCTCATGGCGGCGGCGGGCGGGTGGATGGCCTGGAGCCAATCACGGCACGCGCGGCTGGAGGAGGCCGTTCCTGCGGCCGGCACGGGCTGACGACCCCTAGGGTTCGCCGAAGCCGGATTTGACCAGGCGGTCCAGGTAGTCGATGGCCTTGGCGGCGTCCGGGCCGCTTGCCTCCACGTGCAGCACGGTCCCCTTGCCGGCGGCGAGCATCATGAGGGCAGTCATGGACGACCCGTCGACGCCGTTGACCGTCACGTCGGCGTCCATCCCGGAGAGGCCGCCGGCAATCTTCGCCGCAGGCCGGGCATGCATGCCCGTCTGGTTGACGAGTTCGAAGTCCCCCATGGCATCCGGTGGCTGCTGGTGCTCGTGCTCGGGGGTTTCCGGCGCAACCGGGGGCCGGTAGACGGCTTCGGCGGCCTCCTTCACTGCCTCCGCGTCTGCGCCCGCCTGGGCTGCCACCGCGGCAGCCACAAGCCCCTCCACGAGCGGCGCATCGGCAAGCAGCACGGAGCCGGGCTCCGCCATGAACTCCACGGCCGACTCCGCGGTCATCACTGCAGAGCCAAGATCCGTGAGCACGACGATCCCGTCCCCGGCGGCCTGTTCCAGCGCCGCCATCACCTTGTCCAGGCTGGTGCCGATCCGCCCGTCGTCTGTCCCTCCGGCGGGAAGGATCACGACGTCGGGCGCCATCTGGGCGGCAAGTTCGACTGCGCCGTCGGCGATCTTTTCACTGTGCGAGACGACGACCAGCCGGACCGTCATTCGGCGGCTCCGGCCGCGGCGCGCAGGATCAGGGCGCTGGACACAGCCCCAGGGTCCCGGTGGCCGATGCTCCGCTCCCCCAGGTAGCTGGCGCGCCCCTTGCGGGCGAGCATCGGATCGGTGGACACGGCACCGGCCTCGGCCGCCTCTGCAGCGGCCAGCAGCACCTTCCGGACGTCCCCGTTTCCGGCCGCAACGGCGGCCGCCTCAATCGCCGGGGTCCAGGCGTCCACCATTGTCTTGTCGCCCGACTCCGCCTTGCCGCGCGCGACAATGCCGTCGCGGGCGGCGCGCAGCGCCGCCGCCAAGGCTGCGGCGTCGACGTCGGACGTCTCGCCCAGCGACGTGGCGGCGCGCAGGAACGCGGTGCCGTAGAGCGGGCCGGCGGCGCCGCCCACCTTGGACATCAGGGTCATCGCCGTCAGTTTCAGCGCGGCTCCCGGGGTTTCCGGAGGCGACTCGGCGAGCTTGTCCATCACGGCTCTGAAGCCGCGGTCCATATTCTCGCCATGGTCGGAATCCCCGATCGGCCGGTCCAGTTCAATCAGCTCGACCCGGTGTTCCGCCATGGCCTGGGCGGACAAGGTCAGCCACCGTACCGCCCAGTTGACGTCCAGCCCCACGTCAGACGCCCCAGCGGAGGGCCGGGGTATGGACGGGCGCGTCCCAGAGCGACGTCATGTCGTCGTCGAGGCGCAGGACGGTAATGGAGCAGCCCTGCATCTCGAGGGACGTGATGTAGTTTCCGACGAGCGAGCGCGCCACGGTGACGCCCTGGTCGGCCAGCTTCTGCGCGGCCCGGCGGTAGACGATGTAGAGCTCGCTTTGCGGCGTGCCGCCCATTCCGTTGACGAACAAGAGCACCTTGTCCCCGGACACGAGCCCGAGGTCGCTGACGACGGGGTCCAGCAGCCGGTCGGTGATGCCGTCGGCGTTTTCCATCGGGATGCGGTGGCGGCCAGGCTCCCCATGGATACCGATCCCGATCTCGATTTCGTTTTCCTCAAGCTCAAAGCTGGGCACCCCGGCGTGCGGGACGGTGCAGGCGGTCAGCGCCACCCCCATGCTCCGGACGTTCTGATTGACGCGGTCCCCGATCGCCGCGACAGCGTCGAGGTTGTCTCCGCGCTCGGCGGCCGCGCCGGCGATTTTCTCCACGAGGACGGTGCCGCCGACGCCGCGCCGACCGGCGGTGTATAGCGAGTCCTGCACGGCGACGTCGTCGTTGACGAGCACCGTGCGGATTTCCACGCCTTCGGCCTGCGCCAGTTCGGCGGCGGTCTCGAAGTTGAGGACGTCACCGGTGTAGTTCTTCACGATATGCACGACGCCGGCCCCGGAGTTCACGGCGAGCGTGGCCGGCAGGATCTGGTCCGGTGTGGGTGAGGTGAACACGGCGCCGGGCACGGCGGCGTCGAGCATTCCCATGCCCACGTAGCCGCCGTGAAGTGGCTCATGGCCGCTGCCGCCACCAGAAACGAGCCCCACTTTTCCGGACACCGGGGCGTCCTTCCGGACGATGTATTTCGGGTCCGCGAAGACGGTCACGAGATCGGCATGTGCAAGCCCGAAGCCCTCCACTGACTCGTCAACCACGGCGCGGGGATCATTGATGAGTTTCTTCATGGCGGTGCTCCCTGGATGGTGTCCTGGCTGCTTGTTTAGACCCTACTACCGGGGCCCTGCCAGCGGTAGGCTCCCGGTTTCAAACGGCTGAGACGGACCGCGCAGCCTGCAGGACAGCCCGATCCGCTGCAGCCGTGGAGCCGGCGCGGGTCAGGGACGGGTGTCCCCCAACGACGGGAAACTGGGCCAGGCGTCGCTGCCCAGCCACGAAAACGGTGGTGGTCCGAGCCGGTCCGAGCCGGGGGCCGTTCCGGCATCGGGCCCGGGTGCGGACTCTTGAGTTGAAGCCTGGCTGGTTTCGGGCTCCTGGCCGCGTCCATGCGGAGTGCACTCTCCGGGGCCACCCGCGATAGTCATTTGGAATGCTGAGAAATCAGGAAAAATCACGTTCTTGTGCAATTTTTGGCCTCCGGAAAGACTGTGGCCCACCCCCTGGGCCGGGGTCAGTTTATCCATCAAATTTATTGAGCGGAAGACCCTATCCCGATTGTCTTTAGAGCGACTTGATCATCCTGGTGTTGCCCAGCGTGTTTGGCTTCACGCGGGCGAGGTCCAGGAATTCGGCGACGCCCTCGTCATGCGAGCGCAGCAGCTCCGAATAGACCACCGGATCCACGGCCGTCTGGTCCGCCATCACCTCGAAACCGTGCTTCTTGAAGAAACCCACCTCAAACGTCAGGCAGAACACACGTGAAACACCGAGGGCCTTGGCATCCTCCAGCAGGCGCTCCACCAGCAGATGTCCCACGCCCTGGCCGCGCCAGGCGTCAGATGCGGCCAGGGTGCGCACCTCGGCCAGGTCCTCCCACATGACGTGCAACGCCCCGCAGCCGATCACCTCGCCGTCAGCGGCTTCGGCGATCCGGAACTCCTGGAGGCTCTCGTAGTACGCCACCGTCTCCTTGGCCATGAGGATGCGCTGATCAGCCAGCGGCGCCACAAGGGATTTGATGGCCGCGACATCGCTGGTGCGGGCAGGGCGTATGCGGATCGTCTCAGTCACAGCCCAATCTTACGGCTGAGTTTCCGCTCAGAGACCGAGTTCAGCAGGCACAGGAAGGTCCTTGTCCAACAGGTTCCTGGCCAGGAAGTGCTCGATGACGCCGTACCAGACCTTGGCATGCTGGGGTTGCAGGATCCAGTGGTTCTCGTCCGGGAAGTACAGGAAGCGGTGGTCGCTCTCCCCGTTTTCGTCGGCCGCCAGCCGGGATTTGGACAGCAGTTCGTACCAGAGGCGGAGCCCTTCGCCTATCGGCACGCGGTAGTCCTTGTCGCCGTGGATGACCAGCATGGGGGTGCTGATGTTTTCCACGTGCAGGTGCGGGGAGTTCGCCAGGGCCATGTCCGCGGACATTTCCTTGAGCCAGTACTGGGCGGCGTCCGTGGTGGGGCCGAACTGGTCCAGGGCCCAGAGGCTGGCGTGGGTGACGATCGCTTTGAACCGGTCGGTGTGGCCGGCCACCCAGTTGGCCATGTAGCCGCCGAAGGACCCGCCCATGGCTGCCGTGCGTGTCTCGTCGATGTCCGGTCGCTGCACGACGGCGTCGGTGATGGCCATCAGGTCGGTGAAGGGAGCCTTGCCCCATTCACCCCAGCCCCGCTGGATGTGGTGCTGGCCGTAGCCGGTGGACAGCGCCGGGTCCGGCAGGAGCACCGCGTAGCCGCGGGCCGCGAGCAGCCACGGGTTCCAGCGCCAGGTCCAGGCGTTCCAGGATCCGAGCGGGCCGCCATGGATCCAGAGCAGGAGCGGGGCCGGGTTTCCGGCCGAGGCGCCCTCGGGGAGGGCCAGGTACGCCGGCACGCGGGAACCGTCTGCCGCCGTCGTCTCGACGCGCTCCAGCGAGCCGTTGAAGCGCGGGCGCTCGGCGGGCGCGGGGAGCCGGACGGCGTCGCTGCCGGCGAGATCGATCCGCACGGCTTCGGCCGGGAACTCATAGGAACTCCGCAGCGCGTAGGCGCTGCGGCCGTCAGGGGAAACCACGACGTCGGTGTAGGCCGCGGTGTCGGCTGTCAGGCGGGTGACGTGGCCTGTTGCGCCGGCCTCACCGGAAACGCTGATCCGGAAGACCGGCGACGCGCCGTCGTCGTCGGCGGTGACGAGCAGCGCGGATCCGTCGGGGAGCCAGGCCGCGGGCCGGGGCCACCGGTCCCAGTCGTGGGCCAGGGGTGCCAGGGGCGTTCCGGCCGGGACGTCGCCGGCGACGTCGAGCAGGTGAAGCAGGATCCGCGGAGCCGCGTCAGGGGTGGTGTGGCTTTCGCTGAGCACCACGAGGGTGCGGTTGTCCGGGCTGACCGGCCCGGGGAAGTAGCTCACGCCCTCCGCGTCCAGCAGGACCGTGCGGGTGCCGGTGGCGACGTCGACCGCGACGAGCACGGACCGCGTGTCCGCGTTCGCCAGCGGCTTGCTGAAGCTGCTGTAGATTCTCTTCCCGTCCGGGCTGACCACGGATTCCGCGTCCCGGAGGCCGTTTCCGGCGTCGGGGGTCAGGTTCCGCAGTGTCAGCGGCGCGGTGGCGTCCACGGTGGCGGGCTTGCCCGGCTCCTTCTCGACACCGGGCTCCACGGCGAAAAGCCGCGGTTGCGCGGGGCCCAGATCCGCGTCCCAGTACCGCACGGGGTAGCCGGTGTGCAGGATGGCCGCAACCTTGGTGTCCTTGCGGGACTTGCGGCGTTCCTCGTCGTCAGCCTCACCGGTGGAGCCTGCCAGCACGGCGGCACTGAGGAACAGTGCGCCGGAGTCCCGTGCGGCGAGGACGCCGCTGACGCCTCCGGCGCGGGAGAGCACCACACGGGCTTCGCCGCCGCCGGATGGAAGCATCCACAGTGCGTTGACAGGGTCCGCCTCGGGGTTGTCCGGGTCGGGCCGCGCGGAAGTGAAGTAGAGATCGCCGTCGGCCGTGAACACCGCGCCGGCCTCGCCCTTCGCGCTGCGCGTGATCCGGCGCGCCTGCTTCTGCCCTGCCGGATCCAGCTCCCACAGGGCGGTGGCGTATTCGGTGCCCTTGGCGTTCAGGGTGGCCACGGTGGTGACCAGCCGCGTGCCGTCGGGACTCAGCGCCAGGCCGCTGACCCTGGGAATCGCGAGGTAGTGGTCCAGGTCGTGGAACGGAGTTTCGGGTTTTTCGCTCAGGATCTCTGATTCCGTGGAAGCCATGCCCCGATTCAACACCTCCTGTGGCTCGGATCACACCACGTTCACTATGAGTGAAACACTGCTTTCAGATTCCGCGGCGCCGGGTGCGTGTTCCGCGGCACGCGGCGCGTGTTCCGGCGCGCGAAGGGTCGCAGGGTCCTTTCAGGCAAAGTTGGCATGATGGGTCCATGAACCCTGAGAAATCCCTGCCTCGACGCTCCCTGCTGCTCGGCGCCGGCGCCACGGTGGGTGGCGCCCTGGCTCTTTCCGCCTGCGCCCCGGCGGCGACCGAAGCCCCGGCCCCATCGGCCGCTGGGGCCTCAGTGCCAGCCGGCGCCCCGGTCAGGGTCGGCAGGCTCAACGACGTGAAGGTGGGCGAAACTGCAACAGGAAATGCCAACGGCAGGGCCGTCGTAATCTTCCGTCCGGAGGAGACGAAGGTCCTGGCCTACGACGCGGCCTGCACGCACGCCGGCTGCCCGGTGGCCCCGGCCGGCCAGGAATTCGACTGCCCGTGCCACGGCTCCACTTTCAAGGGCTCGGACGGCAGCGTCATTACCGGGCCGGCCCGCAAACCCCTGGCGTCCCTGAAAGCGGCCATCGACGGGGACTGGATCACCGTCACCGCCTGACGGCACTTCCCTACGTCAACATGCTGCCTGACGGCACTTCCGTACGTCACTTCGTGACCGCGCTGCCTGGCTGCCCTGCCTGACGGCACACGGCAAAGACCCCGCCCTCCCTTCCGGGAAGACGGGGCCTTTGCATGGATGCCTAGACGCTCGGAGCGATCTCCGGGATGCGCGGCTTGGCGTTGCCTGCGAAGGTGAACTTGGCGTCGTCGCCTTCGCCGTCCACATCCACCACCACGATGTCGCCGGCGTGGATCTCGCCGAAGAGGATCCTCTCGGAGAGCTGGTCCTCGATCTCGCGCTGGATGGTGCGGCGCAGCGGCCGGGCCCCCATGGCGGGATCGTAGCCGCGGGTCGCCAGCAGCACCTTGGCCGCCGGCGTGAGCTCGATGCCCATGTCCTTGTCCTTGAGCCGCTTTTCCAGCCGACCCACGAACATGTCCACGATCTCGATGATCTCGTCCTGGGTCAGCTGCGGGAACACCACAACGTCATCAACACGGTTCAGGAACTCGGGGCGGAAGTGCTGCTTGAGCTCCTCCGTGACGCGGGCACGCATCCGGTTGTAGCCAGTCTGCGTATCCGTGCCGGACTGGAAACCGGTGGCCACGCTCTTGGAGATGTCCCGGGTGCCGAGGTTGGTGGTCATGATGATCACGGTGTTCTTGAAGTCCACCACGCGGCCCTGGGAGTCGGTCAGGCGGCCGTCTTCCAGGATCTGCAGCAGCGAGTTGAAGAGATCGGCGTGCGCCTTCTCGACTTCGTCGAAAAGCACCACGGAGAACGGACGACGGCGGACCTTTTCGGTCAGCTGTCCGCCTTCCTCGTAGCCGACGTAGCCCGGAGGGGCACCGAAGAGCCGCGACACCGTGTGCTTTTCCGAGTACTCGGACATGTCCAGGGTGATCAGGGCGTCTTCTTCGCCGAACAGGAACTCCGCGAGTGCCTTGGCGAGCTCCGTCTTGCCGACGCCGGTGGGGCCGGCGAAGATGAACGAACCGCCCGGACGCTTCGGGTCCTTGAGGCCTGCACGGGTGCGGCGGATGGCCTGGGACAGCGACTTGATGGCCGCGTCCTGGCCGACGACACGCTTGTGCAGCTCGTCCTCCATCTTCAGCAGGCGCGAGGACTCTTCCTCGGTCAGCTTGAAGACCGGGATGCCGGTGGAATTCGCCAGCACCTCGGCGATGAGGTCCTCATCGACTTCGGAAATGTCGTCCATGCCGCCGGTCTTCCACTGGCGTTCCTTTTCGGCACGTTCGGCAATGAGCTTCTGCTCCTTGTCGCGCAGGGAGGCGGCGCCTTCGAAGTCCTGCGCGTCAATCGCGGATTCCTTCTCGAGCTTCATGGCGGCGATCTTCTCGTCCATAACCTTGAGCTCCGGCGGGGCGGTCATCCGGCGGATGCGCAGCCGGGCGCCGGCCTCGTCGATCAGGTCGATCGCCTTGTCCGGCAGGAAACGGTCCGAGATGTAGCGTTCGGACAGGCTCGCCGCCGAGGCGAGGGCGCCGTCGGTGATGGTGACGCGGTGGTGGGCTTCATACCGGTCGCGGAGGCCCTTGAGGATCTGGATTGTGTGGGCGACCGAGGGTTCCTTGACCTGGATCGGCTGGAACCGTCGTTCCAGGGCAGCATCCTTCTCGATGTGCTTGCGGTATTCATCCAGTGTGGTCGCACCGATGGTCTGGAGCTCGCCGCGGGCCAGCATGGGCTTCAGGATCGAAGCCGCATCGATAGCGCCTTCGGCCGCGCCCGCACCAACGAGGGTGTGGATCTCATCAATGAACAAGATGATGTCCCCGCGGGTACGGATCTCCTTGAGGACCTTCTTGAGGCGCTCCTCGAAGTCACCGCGGTAGCGGGAGCCTGCCACGAGGGACCCGAGGTCCAGGGTGTACAGCTGCTTGTCCTTGATGGTCTCGGGGACATCGCCGCGGACGATCGCCTGGGCGAGGCCTTCGACGACGGCTGTCTTGCCGACGCCCGGCTCGCCGATCAGCACCGGATTGTTCTTGGTACGGCGGGAAAGGACCTGCATGACGCGTTCCATCTCGGATTCACGTCCGATCACGGGGTCCAGCTTGTTTTCCCGCGCGGCCTGGGTCAGGTTGCGGCCGAACTGGTCCAGGACCACGGATCCGGCGGGGGTGCCCTCGGCCTGACCGGGGCCGACGCCTGCTCCGGTGGTTTCCTTGCCCTGGTAGCCGGACAGCAGCTGGATGACCTGCTGGCGGACGCGGTTCAGGTCAGCGCCGAGCTTGACCAGCACCTGGGCGGCGACGCCTTCACCCTCGCGGATGAGGCCGAGCAGGATGTGCTCGGTGCCGATGTAGTTGTGTCCCAGCTGCAGGGCCTCGCGAAGCGAGAGCTCCAGCACCTTCTTGGCGCGCGGCGTGAAGGGGATGTGGCCGGACGGGGCCTGCTGGCCCTGGCCGATGATCTCCTGCACCTGCTCGCGGACGCCGTCGAGCGAAATGCTCAAAGACTCCAGGGCTTTGGCGGCAACACCTTCACCCTCGTGGATCAGACCCAAGAGGATGTGTTCGGTACCAATGTAATTGTGGTTCAGCATGCGTGCCTCTTCTTGGGCAAGCACAACTACGCGACGGGCACGGTCCGTAAATCGCTCAAACATTTCGCCACACTCCTAGCTACGACGTACTTTGATGCTACGTGGCCGGGTTCCAGATTTGGGGCTTGTTCGCCACAGGGGAAACCGGGGCGCCGCTGCCAAGTCACGTCAGGGCTCAAACCCGGGCCGGCCGGGTCCTGGAACGACGGCGGTCCGACAACATCCTGCCTGGCCCGGCGGCGCTCCTGCCCAGTTGCTTTTTCGATACGCACTGAATGCGGCGTGTCCCCCGGCGCCGGACCGCTTCTTCGGCCGGCAACCGGGCTGGAACGCGCCGGCGCCGACCGCATCATAGGGCGGACACGACAAAGCCCCCGCCGAAAGCGGGGGCAAAGCCGTTGGTAATGCGCCGTGAAGCTGCGTCGACTGCGCAGGACGGTGGCCTCGCGGCTAGGAATTTGCCTTTTGGTAGGCTTCCTGAATTTCAGCCTGGATACGTCCCCGGCTATTTACCGCATAGCCGTTGTCGCGGGCCCACTGACGGATCTGGGCTGAGTCCTGATTCCGTCCGCTTGTGATTTTCGTGCGCGTGGCGCGTCCGCTTGATGTCTTGCGTGCGTGCGTTACAAACCGCTCCACTGCAGAGCGGAGTTCTGAAGCATTACTCGACGACAGGTCAATTTCATAACTGACGCCGTCAAGGCCAAACCGGACAGTCTCGTCCGCGGATCCCCCATCCAGATCATCAACGAGGATGATCTTTACTTTCTGTGCCATAAAGACTCTCTTTCCAAAAGGACGAGCGTTTAGAAAAGCAGGATGTATCTGTAAAAAGTATCCTCCGGTTTACGGCAGCTAGTCAAAGCGGAAAACTTTTTCCAAAGGAAAACCACAGGCCGGAATAGGGCGCTATAAGTTCTTTCCCGGGAATTTGCTGTCCGTGGGGCCGGCATCCCCGTCCCTGTTATGCGCTTCAGCCTCCGCTTGGGCACGGGCTTCGGCCTGCCGCTCGGACTTGTCCGCATTGAAAATGGCTTTCATGGCAAACCAGAAGATCAGGCCGACAACGACGGAGGGCAGCAATACGGCGATGTAGTCCATGCTCAGTGTCCCTCGGGCTTCAGCAGCGGGAAGAGGATGGTTTCCCGGATGCCCGCGCCCGTGAACAGCATGACCAGCCGGTCGATGCCCAGGCCGATTCCACCCATGGGCGGGGCACCGTATTCCAGGGCCCGGAGGAAGTCCTCGTCCAGTTGCATCGCCTCGACGTCGCCGGCGGCGGAGCGGCGGGACTGTTCGGTGAGGCGTTCGCGCTGGATGACCGGATCGATCAGTTCGGAGAAGGCCGTACCGCGCTCCATGCCGCCAATGATGAGGTCCCAGGCCTCGATCAGCCGGTGATCCTCGCGGTGCTGGCGGGCCAGCGGCTGGGCGGAGGGCGGGTAATCGTAGACGAACGTGGGGTTGAGCAGGGTCGGCTCCACCAGCTCGCCGAAGAGCTCCACGACGAGCTTCTCGGCGTCCCAGTTGGCATCGACCTTGACCTCGTGCTTGGCGGCCAGTTCCAGCAGCTCTGAGACGGGGGTTTCGGGGGTGATCTCCCGACCCACGGTTTCGGAGAGCCCCGGGTACACGGCCATCCAGGCCCAGTCGCCGTCGAGGTTGATTTCGCCGTCCTCGGTCTGCAGGACACGGCCCACGCCGGCGGCGTCGGCGGCGTCGAGGATGATCTCCTTGATCCGGTCCGCCATGACGAACTGGTCGGCCCAGGCCTCATAGCTCTCCAGGGTGGTGAACTCGGGGCTATGGGTGGAGTCCACGCCCTCGTTGCGGAACACCCGGCCCATGTCGTAGACCCGGTCGATTCCGCCGACCACCGTGCGCTTGAGGTACAGCTCGGTGGCGATGCGCAGCGTCATCTTCTGGTCGAAGGCATTCATGTGCGTCTCGAACGGCCGCGCCGTGGCGCCGCCGTGGACGAGCTGCAGCATGGGGGTTTCCACCTCGACATAGCCCTGCCGGTGCAGGGTCTCGCGGATGGAACGGGTGATCGCGGCCCGGGTGTAGACCATTTCACGGGCCTCGTCGCGGACGATCAGGTCCACGTAGCGCTGGCGGACACGGGTTTCCTCATTAAGCTCGGCGTGCAGCACCGGCAGCGGGCGCAGCGCCTTCGAGGCCATGGACCAGGACTCGGCCATGACGGAGAGCTCGCCGCGCCGGGAGGAGATGACCTCGCCCTTGATGAAGACGTGGTCACCGAGGTCCACGAGCGACTTCCAGTCCGCGAGCGCCTCCTCGCCGATGTTGGCCAGGCTCAGCATGACCTGCAGCCGCACTGCCTTGCCGTCCAGGCCGCCCTCCTGGAGGGTCGCGAAGCACAGCTTGCCGGTATTGCGGATGAACACGATGCGGCCCGTCACCCCGACGAGGTCGCCGGTGGTTTCGTCGGCCTCGAGGTGGGCGTACTTTTCGCGGATCTCGGTCAGCGAGTTCGTGCGCTCAACACCCACCGGATAGGCCTCGACACCGCGCTCAATGAGCCTGGCGCGCTTCTCCATGCGGATGCGCGTCTGTTCGCTGGCGTCGTGGTGCTCGGCGGCGGGGTTCGGGGCGGGGGTGTTTTGGGAAGTCACAATCCCCAAGTTTACCGGGAGTTCCGGCACCTCAGGTTCTGCCCGGACGGGGAGCGTGCGGGAATAGACTCAGGGCTGTGGAGACATGGACTGTGAGGACCGACGACGGCGAGGGCCACCTCGAACTGCACACCTTCCGGCCGGGCGAGCGGGTGCAGCCGCCCAATGGCGGGGAGGCGGCCCAGGCCGGGTCCGGCGTCGTCATGGTGCACGGGACCCTGGTCACCGATGCGCTGTACCGCCCCTTCGCCCGGAAACTAAGCCTCCTGCTGGGACAGCCGGTGCACTGCTACAACCGGCGCGGACGCGCCGGTTCCTCTCCCCAGCCCGCCGACTACTCCGCGGCGACCGAGACCGCTGATCTGACTGCCGTGCTGCGCGAGACCGGCGCGAGCGACGTCGTCGCGCACAGCTACGGCGGCTTCGTGGCGCTTCAAACGGCGCGCACCGTGCCGATCCGCCGCATGGTGACCTATGACGCGGCCGTGTCGCTCGCCGGGAACCTTAACCGCCGCTGGCGGCCCGAACTGGAGCGTTCGGTGGCGGCCGGCAAGCTGGACCATGCCTGGGCCCATCTGGTCCAGGGACTCGAGACCGCGGGTCCGGTTTCCCGGCTGCCGCTCGGCGCGCTGCGCATGCTCAGCATCCTCTCCGCCCGGACCAGCCTGGGCGCGGAAATGCGGGAACTGCTGCCCACCGCCGTCGCCGAAATGCGCGCCGTGCTGGATGCCGACGCCGAACTGGCGGACTTCGCCGCGGTGACCACACCCACCCTGATGCTCAGCGGCGGCTGGAGCCCGGCCTATTTCGGCGAAACCGGGCGGCAGCTCGCGGCTGCCGTCCCGGCCCTGAGCTTCGCGGTGGTTCCGGGGCAGCTGCATGAGGGGCCCATCCGGCCGGGAAACCGGCTTGCCCTCACGACAGCCAGGTTCCTCCTTGGCGGTACCGGGACCGCCGCCGGAATCCCGGTACGCTTAACCGGCCGCACGGCCGGACGGCGGCGGATGATTCCGGGCCGCTGACGGACGCCGGGTCCGGCGCCGCGGACTGGTTGCCGCGACCGGCAGCAGGGCCGTCGGCCCGCTAGAATCGGGGGCGACGCCTTTGAAAGGACCCCCTTGGCCAAGCTCTACTTCCGCTACGGCGCCATGAACTCCGGCAAGTCGACCGGGCTCCTGCAGGCGGCGTTCAACTACGAGGAACGCGGCCAGCGGGTCCTGCTGGCCAAGCCAGACGTGGACACCAAGGGGGACTCCGACGTCGTGTCACGGCTGGGCATGACCCGGTCGGTGGACTTCGTGATTCCCGCCGGAGCCTCCGCCCGGAAACTCTTCGCCGCGCAGGCCGCCGGAGACGATCCCGACGCCCTGCTTGAGCACGTCGACACCCAGGCTGTGGCCTGCCTGCTGGTGGATGAGGCCCAGTTCCTGGAACCGGAACAGGTGGACGACCTCTTTCGCATCGCCGTCCTCGACAACGTCCCCGTGCTCGCCTACGGAATCCGCACGGACTTCCGGACCCGCGCCTTCCCCGGCTCGCTCCGGCTCCTTGAGATCGCCCACACCCTCGAAGAGCTCAAAACCATCTGCCGCTGCGGCCGCAAAGCCATCTTCAACACTCGTCGGGCCGGCGAGCACGTGGTGTTCGAC
This sequence comes from Arthrobacter sp. 05T442, assembly GCF_056395945.1. Classification (NCBI taxonomy): domain Bacteria; kingdom Bacillati; phylum Actinomycetota; class Actinomycetes; order Micrococcales; family Micrococcaceae; genus Arthrobacter; species Arthrobacter sp. 05T442. The sequence goes on from NZ_JBFTKM010000018.1 coordinate 74,880, forward strand.
GGCGACCAGGTCGCCATCGACGGCCAGGATGTCTGGTACGAATCGCTCTGCGGCTCCTGCTACCTCGAGGTCTCCGGCGGCCGGCTGGGCAGCTAGCGGCACTGCGGGATTACGGCACTGCGGGTTTACTGCACTGCGGCGCGCGCTCGGCTAGGCTCGGAACATGACCCGCGAGAACATCAGAACACCCGACGGCGGAACGATTGAGCTTTTCAGCACGGGCGCCGAGCTCGCCTCGGCGGGTTCGGGCATCGTCGTCGTGCCTGCCTCGATGGTGACGGCGGCCGACTACACGCGTTTCGCGCAGAAACTCAGCGCCTCGCTGGGCCGGCCGGTGCACACCTTCAACCGGCGCGGCCGAGGCTCGTCCTCCCCGCAGCCGGAGGACTACACCCTGGACGTGGACATCCACGACCTGGACGCCGTCATGAAGCACACGTCCAGCACGGACGTCTTCGGCCACAGCTTCGGCGGGGCGGTGGCGCTGCACGCGGCCCGCACCCTGCCGGTGGAACGGTTGGCCGTGTACGACCCCGCCGTGTCCGTCAACCACAGCGTCACCGCGGACTGGACCCCGGAGTACGAGCGGGCCACGGCGGCCGGGGACGACGACCGCGCCCTCGCCGTCCTGCTCAAGGGCCTGGAGACCGGCAGCGCACTGTCCCGGATGCCGCTGTCCATGCTGACGCTGGCGAACAAACTCTCGGCAGGCACCCCGATCGGCAAACAGCTCCGCGAGCTCATGCAGACCGGTGTCCGCGAGATCAAGGCCATCATCGCCGCCGACATGCCTGCAGAACCATTCCTGGAACTGCCGCTGGAAACGCTGATCATTGTGGGCGAGAAGAGCCCCGCCTACTTTGGTGTGGCCTGCGCCCAGATCCACGACGTGCTCTCCGGCTCGAGCTACACGATCCTGCCGGGAATGGGGCACGACGGCGTCAACAAGGCCCCGGACCGGCTCATCGCCGAACTCAGCGCGTTCTACGCGGGCTGAGCCTGGCCCTCCAGGCGGACCCCGCGATGTGCTTAGTTCGTGGAGGGGGACTCTGCAGGGGCGGTTTTGCGCATCAGGGCGGAGAGGACGACGGCGGCGACTGCTATGACTGCGGCCGTCAGGAACGCGGCGTGCATGCCCGCGACGATGCCCGCGCCGGCGGAGACCACTGCATAAATTGAGACCAGGAGCGCCGTGCCGGCGGCCCCGGCCACCTGCTGCAGGGTGCTCATGATGGCCGAGCCGTGCGAATACAGGTGCGGCGGCAGCGGGTTCAGCCCGGTCGTGAAGGCTGGCGTGAACAGGAGCGCCAGGCCAAGGCTCAGGCCAACGTGCAGCGCGATGATCCAGCCGACAGGCGTCCCGGCGTCCAGCATGGAGAGCTGCCAGAGGGATGCCACCATCAGCGCCGAGCCGGTGAGCGTCAGGGGCAGGGGGCCGACCTTGTCGAAAAGACGGCCGATAAGCGGTCCCAGAAGGCCCATCGCGAGTCCCCCGGGCAGCAGCACAAGGCCCGTCTCCAGCGATTTCAGTCCGCGGATCTGCTGCAGGTACAGCGGCAGCAGGATCACCGCCCCGAACAGGGCGATCATCGCCACCACCAGCAGCAGCACGGATACCGTGAACATCCGGAAGTTGAAGGCGCGCAGGTCCAGTAGCGGCCCTTCGGCCTTCTGCAGCTTCAACTGCCGGAGCACGAACACCAGCAGCGTCAATGCTCCGACGGCGAGCGCCACCACGGCGGGGGCGCCCGGACCGCCCTGTCCGCCTTGTCCGCCCCCGATCTGGCTCAGGCCGTACACGAGCCCGCCAAAGGCGGGGACCGTCAGCACGACCGAGAGTCCGTCCAGGCGGGTCTTTTCGGTCTCGCCGATGTTGGTCAGGTACTTGGCGCCGAGGCCGAACGCTGCAAGGGCGATCGGCAGGACAAAGACGAACATGAACCGCCAGGAAAAGTGTTCCAGGATCAGACCCGAAACCGTGGGGCCCATGGCCGGCGCCACTGAGATGGCGATGCTCACGTTGCCCATCACCGCGCCGCGGCGCTCCACCGGCACCAGGGTGAGGATGGTGGTCATCAGCAGGGGAAGCATGATGGCCGTGCCGCCGGCCTGGACGATGCGGGCCGCAAGGAGGACTTCGAATCCCGGCGCCAGGGCTGCCAGGAGTGTGCCGCCCGAGAACAGTCCCATGGCCAGCATGAACACCGCACGGGTGGACAGCCGCTGCAGGATGAACCCGGTTGTGGGAATGACGACGGCCATGGTGAGCATGAAGCCCGTGGACAGCCACTGGACGGTGGGGGCGTCAATCTTCAGATCCACCATCAGCCGCTGCAGGGCGACGTTCATGATGGTTTCGTTGAGGATCACCACGAAGGTGGCCACGAGCAACGTGACGATGATGGTCACGGATTCGCGGGACATCTTCTGCGTCGCCGTGCCGGCGGCCACCTTGGTCTGCGCAGGATCGCGGTGGGCGGTTGGCGAGATGTCTGTAGCCATGGTGTTCCCTCAGAGAGTTCGGGGCGGGTTCCGGCGCATCAGTGCTGCCTCAGTTTCCAACCGTCTGGCTTGGCGGGTAATTCCCGTTGCTCCGGTAATTCCGGCGGAAAAATAGCAGACGCTCCCGCAGCTCCGGCGAAAAAATGGCGGACGCTCCCGCAGCTCCTACGCCACAAGTGCGGGAGCCCCTCATCGTCAAGCTGGTTGTGAGTCATTCATTACCTGTTGATTGAAGGAGCCGGCGATGGCCGTTGATAGCAAGGGTTTTACGCGTGAAGAGATCCGTGAGTTCATGCATGAGTACTATTTGCAGCCGCACGGGACGAGGAAGGTGT
>NZ_JBFTKM010000019.1:0-72700 GCF_056395945.1 Arthrobacter sp. 05T442
GGTTTGGACGCGCAGTTCGTCTGCGCGGACGCCGCCGCTCCGGGAATCCAGTTCTTGAGCCTGTTCAGGTTGCTGCCGGGATCAATGCTGCCGGCAATTTTTCCGAACTGGTAGGCGGTGGAGTAGATCCCGACGTCGGCCCCGATGCTTTGCAGATATGCGGTCATGCCCTCCAGGTCTGCCGTGTTGGCCCGGGTGTCGGGTGACCAGCTGTTTCCGGTTTCCACGTCCAGCCACCAGAGCCGGTGGGCCGGGTCGGGGACGCCGCGCAGGTTGACATCGTCGAAGGCCTTGGCGTAGCCGTACGTATAGGCACACGCCGCATTGGAGGTGCCGTCGCACATCCCATAGGGGTTGGAAACCTCCGTCCCGCCGTAGGCATTCAATGCCGGCCACCAGGAACCGTCGGGGCCTGGATTGGCGGTGTTGACGTACACCGGAACCGGGGTCCCGGCCCCCGCGCCGACGGTGCCTGCGGCCCAGGCCAGCTGCGTGGCCAGACACGGATTCGTGGTCTCCGGCCGGCCGCCGTTCACGCCAACGACAGCGAACTGCGCGGGCATCGGAAGGTCAGCGCCGCACTGAGGCCAGGAGATGTCATTTCCCAGCGCCGCGGCATCCGGAGGAGGAGTCCCCGGAGCATCGTCTGCGGCGCTGGCCGGGCCGGCTGGCCACCCGAACAGGAGACAAGCAACGATGAGAACTTTTGCGGCTTTCATGAACGGACCCCGCTTCCGAACGAATTGCAACGGGCCAGCAGCGGCCCACTTCGAATCCTAGGAGCGCTGCCGATGACCGTCACGGGTGGTCGTTACTGGAATCAGCCGCGTGATTCCGGACCGGACACGCGTTTCTTACTTGAATCACCGGCTGCCACGTTGTTGGCGGGCCGCATCGACTAGTCAGTGCCCAACTGTGTTCACTGGCGTCCGGCCAGGTGGACGTAGCATTTTGGGCAGGGTGATGTTCGCGGGAAACAGTTCCGGAGCTACTTTTTGCCGGCCTTGAGGTCGGTCACTACCTTGGCGATTCGGCGGGCGCGGGTTTCTGCCGTTCTGGCATCTGCGACCGGCTCCACGTAACGCCGCTGGCTGCTGTAGTTCAGCGTCGCATAGAAGGCCTTCGCCGCGGGGTCCGCGTCCAGGGCTGCGGCGAGGTCCTCGGGAACGTCTATGACACGCGGGTGGGTGTCCAGTTCGAGGTCCACCTCCACGGTGTCCCCGGCGGATGCACCGGTCAGTTCACGGTTGACCGCGCTGACGCCAACCATGTTCTGACCACCCATCACCGCGATGCTGCTGCGGTAACTTGTGCCGTTGATGGTCACGACCACCGGCGGCCGCCTGCCAGCCCCGAGGGCGTTGACGATATCCTCAGGGACCTCGATGCCAGCTTTGTTGCCGCTGCCCTGAATGGTCGTGGTGAATTTCATCCTCACAGTATGCATGCCGCCATGACTTTCGCGAGAGGCCGTCTCGCAAGGCAAACGGTACGGGATTCAGAGGTTGCCGGCGCTGTACTTCCAACGGCAGCGGCGATCGTTGCGCCCGGTGCGGTTCCCTGCGGTTCCGTGGCTTCATGACATGCCGGTGCGGGACATCCCGGCCGGCCTGCCCAGGTGCGGCGGGGATTGGGAACAGAATGGATGTGGTCTTAGTTGCTCGGAGTAGAGGACACAAGATGAACGCCATACGATACACGGCACTGATCATTCCGGCCCGGCTCGGCGAGGCCGTCCGGTTTGAATCCCTGGACACGGGCCCTGAGGTCCTGCGGGGACTTGTCGGCGGAGAAATCGAGTCAATCACGCGCGGCGACTGGCACGTGTACCTCAACGCTGAGGGGACCATCATCAATCTCCCGCCGAACCTTCGGGCGGGGCAGTTAATGCATGAGTGCGGCCTGGATCTCGCTGGGACCGCTCGCGGACAGGCCGTGATCCTGGGCCGTGACGACCACGGCAGGGACACGGACGTCCCGTCGCGCCTGGTCCGGCAGGCTGAAGAGCTTTTCGGCGCACCACTTGCCGCCTAGTAACCATCTACGTCCGTGGGGAGCGAGCGGCCTGCGCCCCGCCGGGGCCGGTGCTGACCGAGTACACAAGCAAATGCTACTGGAGGGTAAGAACCACACCAATGAGGTACTTGTTACTCGTGTGACTGATGAGTAAATGCCGCCACGCGGCGAAGACTCCCACGACTACCGGACCAGGGCCCGGCACGGTGATCTGGACGTCGAATGGGTCACGCACGCGACCCTGGCCGAAGCCCGGGCCGAGATCGAGTCCCTCGTGGCCGGCAGGCTGTCGGTAAACCACCTGCTCATCTACGCCCGCGAGGACAAAGAGCGGATCGACTTTTACACCATTGACTACCTCCGGCCCGGAACCTCGGCCGAGGCCTTGCCGTGGGCGGTCAAATAGCTGATCCTGTAGCCACAGCATCTTCGCTGCACCCATGACCGGAGGTTCTGCGATGCCTCAGCTACCCGACGAAATCATCCGCCACACCCGCGAGGATCTGATCCAGGCGCTGGCCGACGAGCTCGGCTCGACGCCGACCGACGACAGGATTCAGGACGCCTACGAGCAGGTGATCGACGAGCTGGCCTTCGCTTCCTTTGACCCCGACGCGGTGTACGGGCGGTATTTCCGCGATGGGCCCATCGCCACGGACCTTGACCTGGCCGCCGTGCGGGGCTGGGCCAGGGGCCGGATGCTGCTGTAGTCCCGGCACCTGAGCGACAAAACCGAGTAAGTTCTTGCCGGGTCCTTAGGCGTAGTGGCACGAAGCGGTCTGACCCGCTTCATTCCACTCATTGGCCAGGGCGCGGCGGCCGGGTTGATCGCGGGCAGCGCCTTCGGGGGGACTATTTTAGCGGCTATCAATGGCGTAGTTTACTGTCCAGAGTAGGAGATCGAATGACTACGCAAGAGCTCTTCGGGTCGGCCCTTGGCGTCGGAATGGCTACCGCTGTAACGGTGCTCGGTTTTGCCTGGCTCGTGACCCCAAGCACCCCTGTCAATCTAACGACAGTCATTATGGTCGGACTGATTTATGCCCTTGTAGAAGCCGTCCGAGTGGTCATAACCCGGAGGCGGCGGCGTCAAACGCCGGAAAGCACCTGACGGCATCCGGGCATCCATTCACCGAAGGATTCCCGCCTCGATTAGTCAGCTGAGCCGCAGGGAGAGCCCCACCATCGTCCGCAGACATTAGCGGACGTGTCTGACATCAAGCTGAAGCCAGTAAGCCCCGGCAAGCTGAACCGCCCCGCCTGGTTTCGCACCCGAACCGCCGAACTTGGCCCGGACCAGAAGGCGGTGAAGGCACAGCATCCCTGGTGACCGCCGAGGTTTACCTCGACGGTGAGCCCATCGGCGCCGTCACAGGCGCGCTGAAGCCCAACAGCACCGTCCGCGAATGGATTCCGGACCTTATCGGCACCCCCATCAAACAGCGCGGCACCACCAGATTCCAGGGGGAAGCGGTCAGTTTATCCCGACCGGAGCCTATGGGGCGGCTGGGGCCGCGGATGTTGACTCAATTTCACGGCCTACGTGCACCTCTAAGGAGAAGACATGACGCCAGCATTGTTCATGGGCCTTTTCGTCACCGCGACAGGTATATTTATGATTCCAATCTCGGGATTGCTGATTCGCGGAGCTGTCAGCGGCCATCCAGGGCTGACTATGTCAACTCTTTTTGCCCCGGCATGAGGATTATTCTTGGCCCCATCTGTCGACTGTGCTGTCTCTTTCCAGGCGGACGATTGAACCAATCGTTCGCCTACGCTCGGACCATGGCATCGATCGCCGGCTTGAACGGATCCAGCCGCCAGGACACCCCTTGTCTTGGTCTGCGTTCCGGAGGGGAGGCCGACTCCAGAGCCTGCCTCACCGTCCTTCGGTGAACCTTGTGCCTGGCCGCCAGCGCACGGACCGAGAGGCCCTCGACCCGGGCGTCCCGTCGGATCTGCGCGAACAACTCCACTCTCGACTCCATCCAGACCAGCCTTCCGCCGCATCCATCCACTGATGAATCCAACGTTGAAGGCGGGGCCACATTTAACCGTCACAAGCTGCCCGGCGAGTCACGAAGTGGGGCCAGAAATAGCCGTCCTACCGGGGCCATCCAAACCTGTCACAGTCTGCCGTTCCGTTCCGGTTTGGCGGCGTGGCAGTCGAGACGACCCGTTCAACGGGCGGAAACAGGGCGGAGTGGCGGTCAGAAACGGCAGGTCAGCGGGGCTGCAGACTCCGGACGGGATCTACTTCTATGACTGTCGGCCGATCACCGGGCCGGACTAGGCCGGCCCGTAACCCGCCGGCCTCCCGCCATTGTTACGCCAGCCCCGGGAGCCCGATTCACATGTCCCTCGCAAACGTCCCCACCCCGTACCTGACTATCTCCGAAGTCGCAGAGCGCCTGCGCGTGTCCAGTATGACTGTCCAACGGCTCGTCCATGCCCATGAACTGGCTTCTGCCCGCTTTGGCAGGTCCTGCCGCGTCCCGGAGCTGGCGCCGGCGCCGGAGGATTACCTCAGGAGAACCACCTTCTACGGCAGGCCCTCTGCTGATCAGACGTGCAAACGGCAACAAAGCGTCGTCTCGGGAGTCCCAGTGTAGTGACGCAGGTCAGACGCCTGCAGAATCGATAACGCCACGGCGCTCAATGGTCGCCAGTTCCTTCAGCTCCTGCAGGATCTGCAGCTGCTGGCTGTTGATGGCCATAAGCAGCTCAATCTCTTCCTTCGCTTTTACGTTGGTGTCGTAGTCGTGCTGGGCCATGGCGGCGGCGATGGCGTCCTGCCGTTTGGCCGCGATCAGCAGGATGGCGCCCTGGAGTCCGGCCAGCATCGAGAGCAGGAGGTTCAAAAGGATGTAGGGGTACGGATCCCAGGAATTGGTGGCCAGCGCCCAGGTGTTGATGGCGGCCCAGATGAGCATGAAACCGATGAAGCCGCCCACGAAGGGCCAGCTACCCATCCCGTTTCGCATGATGTCGGCGGCGCGCTGGCCTCTAGTGAGGGTGGCTTTGTGCCCCTCGTGCCAGGTCTTTTGGTGGTCGGTCATGACTCAGGGTAGCCGGGGGCGCAGAAAACCGACCGGTCTCTGCTGCCGGGGGAGCGGCATCCGGGACTGGGCGCCGTATGCGCGCCCTCGTGGCCTCATTGGTGCCGGCACGACCCTTGGAGGAGTCCCGAGCCACAGGGAGCTCCGGGCCGTGAGATCGCCTGCCGGTGGTGCCGGTCGACCTGGTTTGGTCCCGCCCGGATTCTGACGGCAGGACCTCCGGTGCAACGGCCGGGCACCTTTCAAGGGTCTTTGTCGACAACTTTCCAGGCGTGCAGCGCAGGTGACATCCGGCTGAGACTCACGCTGGTCCGGCCGTTTTGACGAGACCTTGGGGCGGGGCCCTTGGGTTCCGAACAATTTGCAGTTAGCATGCATATTGTTAAGTGAGTGTGAGCTGCATCGCACTTATGGAACCCAAGGCAAAGGGGCCAAGCGGTGCTCGAATCGGACGTGAACAGCGACTATTTCCTGCTTGATGACGAACTGACGCCCAAGGAGCGGGTGCTCCGCGACAGGGTCCGCTCCTATGTGGAATCTGACATCCTTCCGATCATCAATGACTACTGGGAACGTGCGGAATTTCCTTCCGAGGTGTTGCCGGGCCTGGTCCGGCTCGGGATTATCGGCAGCACGATCGACGGCTACGGTTGCCCTGGCCTGAGCCGCCGGGCGGCCGGGATCGTTGCGCGCGAGATAGCGCGCGGGGACGGTTCAATCAACACTTTCATCGGCGTCCATTCGTCCCTGGCCATGGGCGCGATCAATATGCTCGGCAGTGAGGCACAGCGGCAGCGCTGGCTGCCCTCCATGGCAGTCCTGAAGAAAATCGGGGCGTTCGCGCTCACCGAACCGCTTCATGGCTCGGATTCGGTCGCCTTGGAGACGAGCGCCCGCCGGGACGGCGAAACCTACGTCCTGAACGGGCACAAACGATGGATCGGTAACGGACACATGGCCGACGTCGTCATCGTGTTCGCCCGCGACGTGGCGGACGACCGGGTAAAAGCCTTTGTGCTGGAAAAAGGCGACGACGGCGGGCATCCGGCCGGTTACCGTCCGGCCGTGATCACCGGCAAGATCGGCAAGCGCGCCATCCAGCAGGCTGACATTGTCCTCGAGAACGTAAGGATCCCCGCGGAAAACCGGCTGGAGAACTGTGACTCTTTCAAGGATGTCACCAGGGTTCTCACTGCGACCCGCGGCGGGGCCGCCTGGGAGGCGATGGGCCACGGCATGGCTGCCTACGAGATTGCCGCCCGGTACGCGCTGGAGCGGGAGCAGTTCGGCCGGCCGATTGGCTCGTTCCAACTGGTGCAGAACAAACTCGCCAACATGCTCAGCGAACTGACGGCCATGCAGCTGATGTGCCACCGTATGGCCGAGCTTGCCGAAACCGGCCGGCTGACCGGCCCGATGGCTTCGATGGTGAAGATGTCCACGGCGCAGAAGGCAAAGTGGATCTGCGCCGAGGCCCGGGACATGCTGGCCGGCAACGGAATCCTCCTCGAACGGCACGTCGCCCGGCACATGACGGACATGGATGTCGTCAGCACCTACGAGGGAACCGACTCCATACAATCCCTGATCGTCGGCCGGGACATCACCGGCATCTCCGCATTCAGCTAATCACCGACAGAGAGGTCGGGACGTCATGACCGAACCGGCAAACGAGATCGTAGCCGTCGACATAGTGGACGGTGTCGCACGAATCACCATGAACCACGGACGGGTGAACGCATTAGGCCGGGAGCTGCGCGGTGCACTTAGCGTTGCGCTCTTGCGGGTCGCCGGGGATCCGGATATCGCCGCTGTCCTGCTGCTCGGGCAGCCCAAAGCATTCTCGGCCGGGGCGGACATCACTGAATTCAACACGCCTGAATCCGGTAACGCCGGAATGGACAGCGAACCCGCCCAGCCGGATCTCCGGGAGCTCGTGGCGTTGGTGGAAGACTTCCCGAAGCCTGTCATCGCCGGAATCACCGGCGTAGCCTTGGGCGGCGGCCTCGAACTGGCGATGGCCGCCCACGCCCGGATCGCCGCACCGGCGGCGCGCCTCGGCTTGCCGGAGATCACTTTGGGCCTGCTGCCGGGCGCAGGCGGGACAGGGCGCCTGCCCCGTCTGGTGGGACCGGAACGTGCCCTTGACATGATTCTCACGGGAAAACAAGTGTCCGCCGCCGAGGCACTCACGGATGGCCTTGTCGATGCGCTGATGGAGGATCCACGCTCACCGGCGGCCGTGCACTGGGCGATTGAATTCGTGGCCACGCGCACGCCGGACAAGACCCGGGACCGCACCGGCAGGATTGCCGACGCCGCGGCCGCACCCGGTACCGTCAGCCGGCTGGCTTCGGACGCGCTGCGCAAGGCCAAGGACCCGTATGCCGCCCACGCTGCGATCGAGGCTGTTTCGGCCGGCATCGAGCAGTCCTATGACCACGGAGCGGACGTGGAGCGGACGAAGTTCGTGGAGCGGGTCAGGAGCCCTGAATCTGCCGCCCAGCGTCACCTCTTCGCAGCCGAACGTGCAGCGCGCAAACCCGCCAACCTTGATCCGGAAGAGGCGAAGACCGTCCGCCGCGCCGGCGTCGTCGGTGCCGGGACCATGGGCGGCGGGATCGCCATGGCACTGGCTTCTGCCGGCATCCCGGTTACCGTCGTGGAGGCCGAACGATCCGCCCTGGACCGCGGCCTGGCACAGATTGAGAAGAACCTTGCCGTGTCGGTCTCCCGTGGCAGCAGGAGCCAGGACGACGCAGCATGCCTGAAGGCTCTGATTACGGGCAGCCTGGACTACGCGGACCTCACCGACGCCGATCTTGTCATTGAGGCAGCTTTCGAGGACCTGCAGGTCAAACAAGAAATCTTCGCAGCCCTGGACCTGCACGTCGGTGCCGATTGCGTCCTCGCCTCCAACACGTCCTACCTGAGTATCGACGAGATTGCCGCCGGAACGCGCCTTCCCGGCCGGGTGCTGGGCATGCACTTCTTCAGCCCGGCCAATGTGATGCCGCTGGTTGAGGTGGTCCGCGGAGCAGCGACCGACGCCGCGACGCTTGCGACCGGGTTCACCACCGCACGCCGGATCGGCAAGACACCCGTCGTCGTACGCGTCTGCCATGGCTTCGTCGGGAACCGGATGCTTGAGGTGCGTTCTTCTCAGGCCGAGCAGCTGTTGCTCGAGGGGGCCCTGCCCGGCCAAGTGGACGCGGTCCTAAAGGACTTCGGCTTCCGGATGGGGCCGTTTGAGATGGGTGACATGGCTGGTCTGGATATCGGCTGGCGCAACCGCAAGGCCGAGGGCAGGACAGCCCCGACCGCGGACGCGCTCTGCGAAGCAGGACGGTTCGGGCAAAAGACGGGGGCGGGCTACTACGCCTACGAAGGCCGGGAAAGGCGCGATGCCCCCGAGGTTGAGCAGCTCATCCTGGATGTCTCGCGGAACCTTGGCGTCTCACGCCGGGAAATTTCGGATCGCGAAATCCTGGAACGGCTGCTCTTTCCGATGATCAACGAAGGCGCACGCATTCTGGCGGAGGGAATTGCCGAGCGGGCCGGTGACATCGACGTCATCTGGGCCAAGGGCTACAACTGGCCCGCGTACCGGGGCGGCCCGATGTGGTATTCAGGCCAGGTCGGTGCCGGCTACGTCGCCGACAGGCTGAGGCACTACGCGGAGCTGACGGGGGATGTGACGCTGCTGCCGGCCGGGTTCCTGGCCGAAGGCGCCCAAGGTGTGTTTGCGGCTCCTGGGACGAGCAGATGACCGGTGCCCTGGATGGGCGCACGGCCCGCGCCCAGCGGACCCTCCGGATCATCAGCGAAGCTCATATCGGGCTGATCAACGACGGGGAACTCAGACCGTCCGCCAAACAGATCGCAGCCCGCGCCGGGGTCTCCGTCCGCGCGCTGTGGGACCACTTCAAGGACATGGAAGCCCTCATGGCCAACACGGCCGCCCGCCAACTGGCCGAGCAGGACGAGGCTTTGGAGCCCGTCCCGGTGGTGCTGCCCCTGGCGGAACGCGTCGCGGCATACAGCTCGCAGCGCGCCTCGATCCTGGAGGCCGTCGCGCCGCTCGCCCGCGCCGCAGATTTGCAGCGCCCGTTCTCCGCGGCGCTGCAACAGAACCTGCAGGAGAACCTCAAGCGCATCAGGGACGACGTCGAACGGCTGTTCGAAGCGGAACTGGGCGGGCTGGACCCGGCCCACCGAACGCGTATGGTCCTGTCGATCTGCGCGGCGGCGGACTGGGCGAACTGGAAACTGCTGCGGGACTCCTTTGGGCAGTCCTCAGACGAGGCGCGGGCGGTCGTCGAAAACACGTTGGCCGCATTGCTCGATGCTCCATCGGCCGGGCCCAACAACAAGAGAAAGCAGAACCCATGACCGTTTTGTCGCTCGCCTCGATTCTCGCTGAATCTGCCCGCAAATACCCGGGCAAGACCGCCGTCATCAGCGGCAGCCAGTCCTATACCTATGCCACGTTGTGGCAGCACGCCCGCAGCTATGCCGCGAAGCTTGAAGACGCCGGAATCGCACCGGGGGACGTCGTTGCGCTGATGTCGCCGAACGTCGTTGAATTTCCCACCACCTACTACGGCGTGCAGGCCGCCGGTGGAGTCGTGGTTCCCGTGCACCTGCTGCTGACCGCTGAGGAAGTCATCCATGTGCTCCGGGACAGCGGCGCCAAAATGCTTCTATGCCACGCCGCGTTCCTTACCGTGGGGCGACGGGCGGCCGCGGAGGCCGGAATCCCGGTGCTGCTCGTTGGCCCCGTGCCCGAGGGAGAAGAGAGCGCGGCTCGTCTCTGCTCGGACGGCGGGCGCGAGCTGCGCAGCTACGTGAGTCGGGAAGCCGAGGATCCGGCCGTCATCTTTTACACCTCCGGCACGACAGGCCGACCCAAAGGCGCCGTCCTGACACACCTGAACATGGTCATGAACGCGACCGTATCGGCAGTGGACGCCAACGACGTGCGGACCAGCGACATCGCTCTCGGTTGCCTTCCGCTGTTCCACGTCTTCGGACAAACAGCCAGCATGAACGCCCTGTTCCGGCTCGGAGGGACCCTCGTCCTGTTGCCAAGATTCACCGGCGAGGCAGCGCTGGAGCTCATGGCCGCCCACGGCGTCAACGTCTTCCACGGCGTCCCTACCATGTACATGCAACTGCTCGCCGCCGCCGTAGGCAGACCTGAGCTGCCGGCGCTGCGGCTGTGCGTCTCCGGGGGAGCGGCGCTGCCCCTGGCCGTGATGGAGAAGTTCAACACCACCTTCGACGCCACCATCTATGAAGGCTACGGGCTGTCGGAAACATCCCCAGTCGTCAGCACAAATACCCCGCACTCAGGCGTCAGGCCCGGAAGCGTCGGCCAGGCCGTCTGGGGTGTGGAGGTCCAGATCGCCGACCACCGGGTGCCCGAACGTGTCGTTCCAGTGCCCGCTGGAGAGCTTGGAGAGATCCTGGTCCGCGGCCATAACGTCTTCGCCGGCTACCTGAACAACCCGCAGGCCACCGAGGAGGCAATGGTGGAGGGCTGGTTCCGCACCGGCGACCTCGGGACCATGGACGAGGACGGTTTCATCTACGTGGTCGACCGGACCAAGGACGTCATTATCCGCTCAGGCTACAACGTCTACCCGCGGGAGGTTGAGGAGGTCCTCTCCCGCCACCCGGCGATCGCCCAGGTGGCCGTCATCGGACTGCCGGACGAGTTGCGGGGCGAAGAAATATGCGCCGTCGTCGTCCTGGATCCTGCCAGCACGGATAGCCCGCCCAGCGCGCAGGACATCATCGACTGGAGCCAACAGCACCTCGCCAAACATAAATACCCCCGCCACATCCGGTTCACCGGCGAGTTTCCTCTCGGCCCCAGCCACAAGGTGCTTAAACGGGAACTTCGCCGCACTCTGACGACCGACTGACAAGACCCCATCGCCGTAAAAGGACGAATCGGACGCTCGCTGGAACGACTCTCCTTTGACACCACCGGAGTGGGTCAAACACGCAATATGGTGGCAGATCTAGTCCTTGGGTTTCGTCGGGGCCGAACACGCGGCCCCGACAGAAGGTGCCCCCGTGACCCGCCGCCTCGCGCACCTTGTCCCCTGGTTGAACTATGCCGTGGAACTAAGGGCGTCAGGAATTGCCCTCGGACCGGTTTTCGCCTCCGAAACCCACGGGTACGACACCACAAACTACTTCCGCATCGACCCCCGACTAGCCGACGACGGAGACTTCGACCTGCTGGTCACCCACGCGCACGCGCGGGGTTTGCGCGTGCTCCTGGACGGCGTCTTCAACCACACCGGACGCTCCTTCGGACCGTTCCAGGACGCCCTGGTCCTCGGCCCCGGAGCCCCCACTGCATCCCTCTTTCTTGGCGAAGGTTATTTGCGCGATGCGCACCGAATTTCCCGACGCCTCCTTCGTGGGCCAATACATCCACGGCGACTACTCCCGCGAGGTGGGCGCCGGAGCCCTCGACTCGGCCACCCAGTACGAGCTCTGGAAGGCGGTGTGGAGTTCGCTCAACGACCGCAACTTCTTCGAACTCGCGGGCGCGCTGGAGCGGCACAACTCGTTCCTGGACGCCTTCGTTCCGCTGAGCTTCGTCGGCAATCAGGACGTCACCCGCATCGCCAGCAGGCTGAACGACCCGGCACTGCTGCCACATGCCCTCGTGGTGCTGTTCACGATCGGCGGGTCACCCTCCGTCTACTCCGGTGACGAGCATGCCTTCCGCGGCATCAAGGAGCACAGGATCGAGGGGTGACGACGCCGTCCGCCCGGCTTTCCCCGGCGTCCCGTCTGACCTCGATTCCGCTGGAACAGGCGCCTACGCCCTGCATCAGCAGGGGTGAGCCTGCCGCCCCGCGGCTGATCCATCATCGAAAACCCGGAGAGCTGACCGACGCCCATCAAACCTCCATCGAGTGACACAGTCTCTGCCGGGGAACCTTGACGCCAAGTCTTGGAACCGTTCCCCAGCTGGTGCTGGATTTCCAAGCAGAGGCCGGTGGAATTCCAGGAATTCCTTGTGAGGTCACGCTTCTGGAAGGGCGTTGCCGTTGCCGTCGCCGTTGCCGAGGAAGTTGCCGGGCCTCGTGCCCTGCCGCCGGGCGGCAAGGCACGGGTGTCACGGCTCGACGCGCTGAAAGAATAGCGAAGGTCTCAGAGCCATACGGCGAGCCGAGCAGTCTCACCAGTTGGGCCCCAGGTCCGGGCCGCCGGAGAATTGGGGGTGTGGACAGTGTCCACACTTTGGGTCCCGGACTTGGCCGCATTCCGGTCGGATCGAGCCGGATTCCGCATGTTTCCGCGGGAGTCCAGCGTTCGCAGGGGCTGGAACCCGGTTCGAGTCCCACCTCGGGCACAGTGTTTCCGCAGGTCAGTGCCGGTAGGTGAACCTTTCTGAAGCCAGCTCAACATAAATAGCTACGCCCCGGCGCTCAGCCGCAGCTCAGTGGGTGTTATCGAGGATCAGGCGTGCCGCTTCCGATGGTTGGTCCCAGTGCGGGAAGTGACCGCAGTTTTCGAACCAGTGGAGTGTTGCATCCGGGAACAGCTCCGTGGCCCGAGCCGCCTCACTGGGAGCGGTGACCTTGTCCTTTCGCCCCCATCCAATGACCACTTTGCCCTTGAGTGAACCGGCCGGCGCGCCTTCCTGGCGGGGGCCGTGAATCAACGCGTTGAGGGCCGGGTCCAGACTGGTCGATGTCTTGAACCCGCGAAGCTCATGCAGGACCAGATCCTGCGGCAGCTTCCAGGGGTGGGCGGAGAACTGAGCCAACAGGGCCGTGCGACCCACAGGGTTGCCCGTGAGGAAGGGGAGCGCCGGTTGGATGCGGCGCACCAGTGCGACGGATGCTTTGATGCTTGCACCAAAGATCGCTGCCTGGCGGTCATTCCAGAAGCCACCAGGGTCAAGGGCGATCGTGGTGCCAGCGTGCCCTCGCCGTGCCATCTCCATTGCCATCCGGGCGCCCATGGAGCTGCCTACAAGATCAATATCACCCAGTTCCTCGTCGCGGATAAAGGCTTCGACGGCATCGGTCAGCGTGGCAATGGTGGTTTCGCCGGTCAGCGGCGCGGATTCGCCGCAACCGGGGAGGTCGACGGCGGTTACATCGCGTTCAGCGGCCAGCGCCGGGATTACCGGGTTCCAGTTACCAATACTGGAACCGAGCCCATGGATCAGGAGGAGTGGCTTACCGGAGCCTTGCCGGGTTGAGTGCAGCATGACTTCACTCTAGGGGGCGGTGCAACATCTCTGGCCAGAGGTCATCTGGCGAAAAGGGGTCGGAGGCCGGTTCGAGTTGCTGACCGTTGAGACGGGAACACGGACAACTGACCGATGCGACGCCCGGGAAGCCCGTTCCGGTACATCAGCGCCCACTCCTGATTCGGACCTGGTTCCCTGTTCCTGGTGGCGGTCACTTGGTTCTCTGCTGCCATAGTGGTCGCCTGTTTCGTCGGCAGGCTGGACCGCCGCTTCTGTGCTTCCGGACCAGGCACACCGTCCAGAGGACGATGAGGGTCACGGCGACGACTACAGAACGAAGTTAGGATCCGTCTCTCGATTCCGCGTTGCTCCGATCGAGAAACCGGACGCTGTCCTCACCGACCGCGCAACCCGAAGACGAGCCGCCGGACCGACCCTGAGCGCCAAATATCCCTGCGAAGAGGGCTCCACGTAATTCAGCGGCGCACACTCAGTAGTGGAGCCGGCGGGGGTGCCGCGGCCGCAGTCAGCCCGTCCTGACTGAGTCCGGCACCTGCGTCCTCCGAGGCTAAAGCTCCGGCGGTTGGTGGAAGCTGGGCGAGGATTTCGCTGACCATTGCCTCGACGCCTTCCGGCACCGACACCACCAGTCCTGCTTCATCTGCTTGCAGGGGTTCGAGTGTCTCCAGCTGTGATTTGAGGAGGGAGGGTGGCATGAAGTGTCCGGGGCGTTGGGCCACGCGGCCCTGCAGCACGGGAAGCTCGACGTTAAGTTGAACGAATGCAGTCATCGGTGCTTTGGCCCTAATGGCGTCCCGGTAAACGCGCTTCAGTGCGGAACACGCCACAATGATCCCACCCGGGTGCGGTGACCCCAGCTCGGCGCCCACGAGCCCGAGCCACGGCCACCGGTCACCGTCAGTCAGTGGGTTGCCGGCAGCCATTTTCGCCACGTTGGCCTGCGGATGCAGGGAATCGGAATCGACGAAGGTGGCGCCCAGGCGTTGGGCCAACGCTGCTCCAATAGTTGACTTGCCTGCTCCTGATACGCCCATGACAACAAGGACGGGCTTCATTACAGGGTCCCCTGGTGCTCGGTTCCCGCGGGGATTGGTGAGAGTCGGGTCACGTGGACGGGTTCCTGAAGGAGGCCCTCGAGGGAGGCATTGAGGCGTTTGACGGCCTCTCCCTCGCCGTGGGCGTCGAGAAGGGCTGCCGTTTCCCACTTTTCGATCATGACGATTTGGCCGTTGGGCGCGTCATGGATGGCGTAGAGCAGGCATCCTTGCTCCTCGTGCACTTCGGCAATCGCGGGCGCGAGGGCAGCAGCTACCTGGCTGAATGACCCATTCTTGGGTGTGAACACGGCGGTGACAATGACGGACATGGGCTTTCCTTAAGAGGTAGGCGAGAGGATCAAAGGTGAGCAGCTGCTGCGAGGCACGAAGTCTGCGTTGACCAGGATCGTGCGGGGCTCTGCGGGGAGCCGGCCCTGCATGCGTCCCAGCACCAGTTCCAGGGAGTGCACGGCGAGCATGTCGATGGGCTGGCGGATCACGCTCAGCGGCGGGTTTGTCAGCTCGGTCCAGGGGTTATCGTCAAAAACAATGACGGACAGATCTTCGGGTATCCGCACGCCGATTTGGACGAGGCGCCGAACTGAGCTGAGCACCTGGGCCGTGTTGGCAACAATGAGCGCCGTGGGACGGTCGGGCAGGGCGAGCAGGGACCCGACTGCATCGCCCCCGCCGTCTCCCCGGAACGGCACATCCCGGATTAGTTGGGGGGCGCCGCTGGTCGAGAAGTTCTCGTGCGCAATCCGGTACCCCTCGATCCGTGAGCGTCCCGTTGATGTGCTAACGGGACCGGAAATGAGGCCGATCCGCGTGTGCCCCAAACCGAGCAAATATTCTGTGGCGCGTCGGGCTGAGTCGGTGTTTTCGATGCTTACGACGTCGACGTTTGCCAGTTCGGCAATGGCTCGGTCAACAAAGACAACATTCACGCCCAGGGCCTGGAGACGGGCCCACTTCTCAACGTTGGCTCCGGTCGGTGTCGCGATGACTCCTCCGACGGAGCGGTCAAGCAGTGTGTCCAGGGATTCGGCCTCCAGGTGAGGATCCTCCTGGGTGGTCATGACGACTACCTGCACCCCGTGGCTCCGGGCCTCCCAGACAACACGGTCGGCTAGCTGAGCGAAGAATGGGTTGGCGAGGTCCGCGACCACAAGGCCAACGGTCAGGGCGTGGCCCACGCTCAGCTCCCGGGCCGCGGCCCGCGGCCGGTAACCAAGCTCCTCGATAACCTGCAGCACCAATTCCCGTTTGGCTGGCGCGACGGGACCTGACTCCGGGTTCAGAACCCGGGATACCACGGAGACTGAAACGCCCGCCTCGGCCGCGACGTCGCGAATAGTTGGGGCCTTCTTCACTTCTCCTCCTCCTTGAGGTCCGGTACCGGCAATGGATCGGCGGGAACACGAGGTCGCTCCGCCTGACTAAACCATTACGGTTGCTCATTGTGACTGTTGACACAGCCTAGCACTGACTGGTACAAAAGTGGTACCGGTTCCACTCCGGTCCTCAAACTCCAGTTTGCGACGAAGATGTTGCTCCACCCCTACGGTGGAGGCCTCTCCGACGCGGACGTCAATCAGAGAGATCCCCATGAACCTTCACAAGCTTCTCAGTGACCGCGAGCGGCAAGGCCGCCCCGTTCGAGTCGGGCTCATCGGAGCCGGCCGGTACGGCACGATGTACCTTGCGCAGGCCAACAACATTCCGGGGATCCACGTCGTCGCGATCGCTGACATCAACGTCAAGCGTGCAGAAGGCGCATTCGAACTCGTGGGCTGGCCCAAGGGCCAGATCGCTCCGGACATCGCCACCGCCCTGAGGGACCGCACGACGACGATCGTGGCCAACGCGGACGAGCTCTTCGATGTCGACATCGACGTTATCGTGGAAGCAACAGGCAACCCCATCGTGGGGGTGAAGCACGCGCTGCGCGCCATTGAAACGAAGAAACACATCATCATGGTCACAGTCGAGGCCGACGCCTTGGCGGGGCCCGCCCTGGCCAAGCGTGCGGAAGCCGCCGGTGTTGTCTACTCGATGGCCTACGGCGACCAGCCGGCCCTCATCATGGAACTCGTCGACTGGGCCCGCACCAGCGGCTTCGACGTTGTCTGCGCCGGCAAGGGCGCCAAGTACCTTGAGCACTATCACGAGATGAACCCGGACAATGTCTGGGAGAACTGGGAGTTCTCCAAGGAGCTGACCGACTCCGGGCAGCTGAACCCGAACATGCACACTTCGTTCCGTGACGGCACGAAGGCTTCCATCGAGATGGCCGCCGTTGCCAACGGCGCCGGACTGGTACCTTCTGACACCGGGCTGAGCTTCACGCCGGGCGATGTCGAGGAGATCGCCACGATCTGCCGCCCCGCCGACGTCGGGGGAGCCCTCGCCCACGAAGGCAGCGTCGATGTGATGTCCAGCGTCAACCGCGACGGCACCTGGATTCCTCACAACACCCAGGAAGGCGTCTTCGTCGTCGTCAAGGCCACGAACGACTACGTTTCCGGCTGCTTCAACGAATACCCGTGGCACCCGGACCCCACCGGCCAGTACGCCGCCCTGTACCGCCCGTACCACTACGTGGGCCTGGAGCTGAACATGTCCATCGCCAACGCGGCCCTCCGCGGGATCGCCACGGGCTCGCCCATCGGGTTCTTCGGCGACGTCGTCGCAACAGCCAAGAAGGACCTCAAAGCCGGCGAATTCCTCGACGGCGAAGGCGGGTACACGGTCTGGGGCAAGCTGGTTTCGGCCAGGCACTCGGTCGCAACCGGCGCCCTCCCGGTAGCGCTGGCCCACCACGTGGAACTGCGTAACGACATTGCCAAGGGCGGGATTGTCGGCTGGGACGATGTCATCATTGACGACTCCCTGTCCCAGGCCATCGAGCTCCGCCGCGAAACCGAAGCCCTCGTCACGGAAGCAGCCCTCACCCACTGAGGCTCCCGCACACCCATTCGGCCGGGGTCATGAACTTCACCCCCGGAAACCAGACTCCTTCCAACGAAGAAAGGCACCACATGAAATCTAAGACTCGCGCCCTCACCGGAGTGCTGGCCTGCACCCTGGCCGCCTCGGTCCTCGCCGGCTGCGCCTCCGGAGCGCCCGGCGCTTCCGGCGGCGCGCCGGCGAAAATCCAGCTGTCGATCCCGGACCCCATCGATTCCTCCGTAGGCGTTTGCGCCCAGCACTTCGCCGACCAGGTCAAGAAGACCTCCAACGGATCCGTCCAGGTCACCGTAGTTCCGAACGGAACGAGCTTCAGCGGGGACCAGAATGCCGCCGTCACCCGCCTGCAGGGCGGCTCGCTCGACGCCCTCATCCTCTCGACTTCCGTCTACGCCTCGGTGGTGCCGGAAATGAACGGCATCAGTATCCCCTACCTCTTCAAGGACACAACGGAGGAAGCGGCGTTCCTGGCAGGAAAGCCGGGCCAGATGCTGAAGGACAAGCTCGCAGCCAAGGACACCGTCGCGTTGTCCTTCCTCACCCGGACCGGCCGCGAGATCACCAACTCGGTGCGCCCCATCGCACAGCCCTCGGACCTGAAGGGACTGAAAATCCGCGTTCCCGGCAACCCGCTCTGGACCGGCTTCTTCAGCAAGCTGGGTGCAAGCCCCACCACCATGGCCTTCTCCGAGGTCTTCACGGGCCTGCAGACGGGAACGATCAACGGCCAGGAAAACCCGATCGAGGTGCCGTGGACCAATAAGTTCTCCGAAGTCCAGAAGTACGTGTCTCTGACCAACCACATCAACGACGCCTGGGTGCTCGCCCTGTCATCCAAAAAGTGGGGCACACTCTCCGATGACCAAAAGAAATTGCTCACGGACGCCTCGACCGAGACAGCTACGTTCAAGACCGGTTACGACGCCGAGCAGTCCAAGAAGCAGCTGGACGAACTCACGGCAAAGGGCATGACGGTCAACGAGCTCAGCGCTTCGGGCCTTGAAGAATTCAAGGCCACCTCCAAGAGCCTGTACCCGCAATTCTCCGAGCTGATCGGCAAGGACTTCTTCGACCAGGCAATCGCTTTCACAACCTCCAAGTAAACCCGCACGGAGCCGGGGCGCCCACGGCGCCCCGGCCCTCCCGCCAACATCCCGCTCTCAATGTCGACAGTCTGGAAGAACATGAAACGCACGCTCGCTCCCGAGGAACTCGAGGAGGTCATTCCCTCTGACGCGGAAGAGATTCTGCATCACGATCACGTCCGGCCAGGCTGGAGCGGCGCCGTCGGGCTCGACAAGGTCCTTGAATGGACCGTGGGCGCGGCAATCCTCGCCGAACTTGTCGTCATCCTGCTGAACATCATGGTCAGGCTCATCACCGGTGATTCGGTGCTGTGGACGCAGGAAGTGTCAGAAATTGCGCTCCTGACCATTGCCTTCCTCGGCGGAGCCATCGCGTACCCCAAGGGCGCACACATGTCGGTGCAGGCCCTGATCATGCGGCTGCCCGCGGCGTGGAAGCCCTATCTGGCTGCCCTGGTCGACTGGCTCGTCTTTGTCATGAGCGCGGGGGCATTCGCGCTCTTCGTGCCCACCCTGGCCCAGCAGATCGACGAGAGGACGCCCATCCTGCAGCTGCCGGTGTTCTGGGTTTCCCTGCCGTTCTCCACCGGCATGGTGCTCATCGCGTGGTTTGCCCTTATCAAACTCTGGCGCCAGGAACGCCGGGCCGTCCTGACCGCCGCCGGGATCGCCGCGGCAATGGTCGCCGTCGTCGTGCTGGCCCCGCCCTTGTTCTACTACGCATCGCCGAACGTGCTCCTGGGAGTGGTGCTCGCGGTCCTGTTCCTGCTGCTCTTCCTTGGCCTGCCCATCGCGTTTGTCCTGGCACTGGCCTCGGGGATCTATCTGTACCTCGGCGGCATTTCCGATGTCAGCGCCATTCCGATCGGCATGGCTTCCGGGGCAAAGGGCTTCGTGCTCCTGGCGATCCCGTTCTTCATCCTCGCCGGAACGATCATGAACTCCGCCGGCCTGACCCTGCCGCTGGCCAAGCTCGTCGACGCCCTCATCGGGCACCTGCGCGGCGGCCTGCTGCAGGTGGTTGTGGTCACCATGTACATCTTCTCCGGCATCTCCGGCTCCAAAGTCGCCGACGTCGCCGCCGTCGGCACCACCATGCGAGGCATGCTCGAAGAGCGCAAATATCCGCGCGGCGAGGTGGTCGCTGTCCTGTCCGCCTCGGCCATCATGGGCGAAACCATCCCGCCCAGCATCGTGCTGCTCGTCCTCGGCTCCATCACCACCATCTCGACTACCACCCTGTTCCTGGCAGGCTTCCTTCCCGCGGCGTTCCTCGCCCTCGTCGTCATGGCCCTCGTCTTCCTGCGGGCCCGCAAGCAGGGCGGCGTCGCCAGCCCCAAGACCACCTGGCGGGCACGCGGTTCAGCAACCTTCTTCGCCCTGCCCACCCTCCTCCTTCCGGTCGGGATGGTGGTGGGAATCCTCAGCGGCTTCGCGACGCCTACGGAGGTCTCCTCCGTAGCCGTGGCTTACGCATTCGTCCTGGTCGCCGCATACCGGCGGGGC
Organism: Arthrobacter sp. 05T442; assembly: GCF_056395945.1. Taxonomy (NCBI): domain Bacteria; kingdom Bacillati; phylum Actinomycetota; class Actinomycetes; order Micrococcales; family Micrococcaceae; genus Arthrobacter; species Arthrobacter sp. 05T442. The sequence goes on from NZ_JBFTKM010000019.1 coordinate 19,925, forward strand.
AGCAAGAAACTCCTCGGGGACACCCTGCGCGAAACCACGACGACAGCGGGCATGGTGCTCTTCATCATCGCCGCCGCGTCGCCCCTAGCCCAGACCCTCGCCCTCGCCGGCGTCTCACAGCAGATCCACGACCTCATGTCCGGACTCGGCGACTCCCCAATCCTGTTCATGCTCTTCACTGTGATCCTGCTCACCATCATGGGCCAGTTGCTCGAAGGCCTGCCCGCAGTGCTCATCTTTGCTCCGTTGCTGCTGCCGATCGCCACCGACTTTGGCGTCAACCCCGTGCAGTATGCGATGGTGCTCATCATCTCCATGGGCATCGGCTCCTTCGCACCCCCCGCGGGCGTCGGCTTCTACGTCGCCTGCGCCACCGCTCGCGAAACAGTCGAAAACAGCCTCAAAAATTTCTGGCCATACCTGATCGCCCTGTTCATCGGGCTCCTTGTACTTGCCGCCGTTCCCTGGTTCAGCACCTTCCTCCCCGCCCTCGCCGGGCTCATCCCCTTCTAACCCAGGAGCGCGACAACAATGGACGATTCTTTCTCCGGACTGCCCGCGTCCGTGGCCCTACTGGGAACGGGTCCCATGGGCGCCCCGATCGCCGGCAACATCATCGCCGCGGGGGTGCCTCTGGCGCTCTGGAACCGCACGGCGACCAAGGCCCACGCAGTTGGCGGGGGCACGGTCGTGGCCACCCCGGCGGCCGCGGCCAGTGAGGTGGTGCTGACTGTATTGCCCGACCTGCCGCAGGTGGCAGCCCTTCTTCCCGGTGACGACGGGCTGCTGGCCGGGTGGAAGACCGCCGGCATAGAGCGTCCAATCCTCGTGATTCACGGGACGGTATCCCCGGTGGCGGTTGCGGAGTTCGCTGACGGCTGCCGGCGCAACTGGGGAGTGACCGTCGTGGACGCACCCCTCAGCGGCGGCACCATCGGTGCCAAGGAGGGCAGGCTGAGCATCATGGTCGGCGGTCCTCCCGGCGCGGTGGAACGCCTCACACGACTGTTCGAATTGTATGGCTCGACCGTCGTGTGGTTCGGCGAGACCGGTGCCGGGTCAACGGTGAAGGCATGCAACCAGATCGTCGTAGCCGCCACCGTGACGGCTTTGGCCGAGGCAATGGCCCTGGCGAGCACTGCCCGCCTCGACCTGGAGAAAGTCCAATCCATACTTGCCGGAGGTCTCGCCAATTCCGAAGTGCTTGCCCAAAAAGGGCAACGATGGATTGACCAGGACTTTGAAGGTGGCGGCTCAGCGAAAAATCAGCTCAAAGACCTCCGCTTCATCACAGACCTTGCCGGGCATACGGGATTGAAACTCCCGTTGGCCAAATGTCTCCAAAGCGCATTCGAGGACATGATCGCAACCGGCGACGGCGACCTGGACCATACAGGCATTTACCGAACAATCCTCAAATAGTCCGACGTGCATGGCGACTTTCCCAGGGATGTGCAGGACTGTGGGATTCTCGGCGACGGTTGCGGCACATCCGATGAGGGCGGCCACCGCCTGACCCAAGAGAGCCCCTTCGGGATTACCTGAGGTGCCTCTGAGCAGTGGTACACCTCATGCGCTGGTTAGAGGCCGTTGTACTCGTCGTCTGTGATGTGCTCGTTCCAAGTGGTGGTCTTTGACGGGTCTTCCCCGTTTTGGAGCATGGCAATGTGTTCCATGAAGCAGCCGGGGGCGGCGGCGTGCCAGTGCTCCTCACCGGGTGGGGTGTAGACCGTCTGGCCCGGGTGGACTTCGATGATCTTTCCGTCCCGGGTACCGAAACGGCCTACGCCTTGGGTGACGCGCAGGTACTGGCCGTGCCGGTGGGAGTGCCAGGCAGTACGTGCTCCGGGCGCGAAGCGGACGGTCGCGACAACCATCGTCTGGTCGCTCTCATGGGGCAGCGCGATGGGATCCAGCCACACGTCGCCGGCGAATTGGGCTGGCGGGTTTTTGGTTGTCGGCACATTGGGTTCGATGTTCATGAAGTCCTTACTTGTTGTCTGTGAAGAGTTGCTTGGCGACGCCCATCGCAGACATGCCCTTGGGCCAGCCGGCGTAGAGCGTGACATGGGTGATGGCTTCAATGAGCTCCTCCTGGGTCACACCGTTTTCGATCGCGCGGCCGAGATGGAAGCCCAACTGCTCGGTGTTTCCGCCAGAGGTGAGCACGGCTACCGTGATGAGGCTGCGATCGCGGGCGCTCAGTTCGGGCCGGTTCCAGACGTCCTCGAAGAGTACGTCGTCGGTGAGCTCGGCAAGCTTCGGGGCGAAGTCACCGAACATTTTTCGGCCGCCTCCGAGCTGTTTGGGATGGTCAGTCATGATGATCCTTACTTTCGGTTTCAAATCTGTAGTTGTCCGCTGGCCCGAACTTCGTGGGACTTTCCTGCCACAAGGGGCTGACCTGCACACCGGTGCGGCCAAGGGGACGCTATTCCATAGTGGTTCCTTCTCTCTGCCTTACGCTTCGGGGATGACCAGGGCGAAGCGCTCCTCGCGGGCCTCGTCGGGGTCCGGTCCGTTGCGGACGCCGGTGTCGAGCGAGTCGATGGCGGTGAGTTCGTCGGTACTGAGTTCAAAGTTGAAGACGGCGAAGTTTTCGGCGATGCGTGCCGGGTTGGTTGATTTCGGGATGGCGGAGCGGCCCTCCTGCAGGTGCCACCGGAGCATGACCTGCGCCGGGCTCTTGCCGTGCGTCTCAGCGATCGCGGCGATGTCGGGGTCCTGCATGACGTTCTTCCGCTTCTCGCCCCAGCCGGGATAGAAGGTGATGCCGCCGATCGGTGACCAGGCCTGCGTGATGATGGCGTTAGCGGCGTCGGCTGCCTGGACAGCGGGCTGCGTGAAGTAAGGGTGCAGTTCGATCTGGTTCACGGCCGGGACAACGTCGGTTGCGTCGAGCAGCTGCTCCAGGTGGTGGGGCATGAAGTTGCTGACGCCGATCGCCCGCACCCGCCCGTCAGCAAGCAGCGTCTGCAGGGCCTTGTACGCGGCGATGGTTTTCTCGAACCGGTCAGGGGCGGGCTGGTGCAGGATGAGCAGGTCCAGGTAGTCGACGCCGAGTTTTCCTGCTGCTTTGTCCCAGGCGTGCAGGGCCTGGTCGTAGCCGTAGTCACTGACCCAGACCTTGGTCTCAACGAAGACGTCCGAACGATCGACGCCGGAACGGCGGATGCCTTCGCCGACCTCCCGCTCGTTGCCGTACGCGGCGGCAGTGTCGATGTGCCGGTAGCCGGTGGCAAGCGCGGCTTCGACCGCTGCCGTGGTCTGCTCGGGAGCGCTTTGGAAGACGCCGAGCCCGATGGCGGGCATGATGACCCCGTTGTTAAGTGTGATGTCCATGTGATCCTGATTCTGTCGTTACGGGCGTACGAGTACTTTGAGCGCTTCGCGGGCGGCCATGGCCTGATAGCCGGCAGGATTGTCGTCCATGCCGATGGTGCGGTCGAAGACCTTGCCCGGGTCGATGGTTCCGTTGAGCACGAGAGGCAGCAGTTCCTCGATGTATGCGCGAGCGGGTGCGACGCCTCCGGTGAGGGTGATGTTGCGCATGAACTCGGGGAAGCCGAGCGGAACTTCGGTGAACTGCGGTGCACCGACACGGCTGATGACGCCGCCGTCACGGACGACGGCGATAGCCATCTCGATCGCCGGGCCGGTAACCTCGGAGCCGAGTTCTTCGACGATGCCGACGAATTCGTGGCCCATGCGTGATCCTTCAGCGGACTCCGGCCTGGAGGCGTAGGGCCACAGGTCGCTGCCGCAGATGCAGCCGGCGACGACGCGCACGATGGCGTCGGTGGGCTCCTGAATGGCGGGGTTGGGGACGGTTTCGACGCGCACGTCCCCGGCGCCGAACATCAGTGTTGCTCGCATGTTGAGATTCCTTAGTCGGTTATCGGCCAGTTTCCAGTCAACACCGGTCACGCACTTCTTGGGAGTCACGGCTGATCAGGGTACCGACAGAACCCCTCTGCGGGGTTGGTGGTTCAGCGGGCGGTCCCGGCCAAGGCCACGGGCCGCGCCGCAAGCAGCGCCCCAGTGCGTCGCTCGGCCAATTCTGCGGGCAGGATGAGCGCCGCGGCGACTGCCAGAGCCAGGAGCAGGAGGAAGCTGCCAGTTGTAAGCGCGGCGCTGACCTGCGCGGCCAGGCGTGCCGCAACCGGCCCGGAAGGGACGGTGGCTGCGGCCGCGACCGCAATGCCGAGTCCCAGGCAGGTGCCTACTTGGTGGAAGGTGTTTACCAGGCCCGATGCCGCGCCGGCGTCGGCCGCGGGCGCACCGACGATACCGAACGAGGTAAGGGGCGCAAAAGCCAAGCCCTGACCGGCTCCGATAAGGACCATCGGCAAAGCCACGTCCGTCCAGTACACGGAATCGACCCCCACCCGGCTGAGCCAGAACATCCCGGCGAGGGTCAGCAGGATCCCGGCCAAGAGGGCAACCGAGCCGGGCATCCGCCCCACCAGCCGCGGGATGGCCATAGCGACGGCGAAGTTGACCGCCGTCATGGGCAGGAACCCGAGACCGGCCTGCAGCGGGTCGAAGCCGAGCACTTCCTGCAGGAACTGGGTGGTGAAGAAGAAGAATCCGATCATCGCGCCCAGGTAAAGGAAGCGCGCCACGTAGGCGCCGGTGCGGCGGCGGCTCCTGAACAGGCGCAAGGGCATGATGGGCTGGGTGGCCCTGCGTTCAATTAGCACGAAGACGATCAGGAGTGCGACGCCGGCGCTGACGGCTGTGAGCGTAACCGGCGAGTCCCAACCGGCGTCGGTGGTGTTGATGATGCCGAACACGAGCGCGCCGACACCGAGGGTGGCGCTGAGCGCGCCGAAGACGTCGAAGCGGCCACGGGCCCGGCCTGTTTCCGGGAGGAACCGCGGTGCGAGGGCGATCATCGCGGCGTCGATGGGTACGTTGACGAAGAACCCTGCCCGCCAGGAGATCCAGTGGGCCAGTGCCCCGCCGATGACCAGGCCAAGGCTGGCGCCGATGCCTGCGGTCGCACCATACAAAGCGACGGCCCGGGTCCGCTCACGGCCCTCCGGGAAGCTCGCGGTGAGCAGAGACAGCGAAGCAGGTGCCACAATCGCCGCCCCGATACCCTGGACCCCCCGGCCGGCGATCGCCCACCAACCTGCCGGGGCCAGCCCGATGAGCAGGGACGCGATCGAGAACACCACCAGCCCGAACACGAAGACGCGCCGCCGCCCGAGGAGGTCACCTGCCCGGGCGCCGAGCAGGAGCAGACCGCCGAAGACCAGCGTGTAGGCGTCCTGCACCCAGGAAAGCTCGCCGGTGCTCAGTCGCAGATCTGCCTGCAGGCTCGGCAGGGCGGTGAAGATGACGGAGTTGTCCAGCAGGATCATGAAGTAGCTGGCGAGGATAATCGCCAGGATCGCGGTCGAATGGGCAGCGGTTGTCGGTGCAGGGTTCATGATTTCCATGCAACCGTGATTTCGTAGGGGCCGGGAGTCACTGTCGTTCCGGGTACTGCCAGTCCCTCCCTCGTTCCGGGGCGGCGGCGTAGCGTGGAGGCCATGACACACAGCGACGACGTGCGGAAATTCCTGACCTCCCGCCGTGCAAGGGTGACGCCCGAGGAGGCCGGCCTCCCGGTCTACGGCGGCAACCGGCGCGTTACCGGGCTGCGCCGCGAGGAGGTGGCGATGCTCGCCGGGATGAGCGTCGATTACTACGTCCGCCTGGAGCGGGGAAACCTCTCCGGCGCCTCGGACAGTGTCCTGGAAGCCTTGGGTCGTGCATTGAAGCTCGACGACGCCGAAACGGCCCACCTTTTTGACCTGGCCCGCGCCGCCACCGCCTCCCCGCGGGTGCGGCGCAAGCGCAGCCCCCAGACTGTGCGGCCGAGCGTGCAACGAGTCATCGATGCAATCACGACGGCCCCGGCCTGGGTCCGCAACGACCGCGGGGATGTCCTCGCCGCCAACGAACTGGGCCGGGCGCTCTATCTGGACATGATGGCAGAGCGGGTCACCCCGCCGAACAGCGCACGCTTCACCTTCCTGAACCCGAAAGCGCGGGAGTTCTTCGCCGATTGGGAACGCGCAGCGGATGACATCGTCGCAGTCCTGCGCTCCACAGCCGGAAAGAACCCGTACGACAAGGACCTCACAGACCTGATCGGTGAACTCTCAACCCGCAGCGAGGAGTTCCGCACCCGGTGGGCACGGCACGACGTGAAGTACCACCGGACCGGCCGGAAGCGGCTCCACCACCCGGTCGTCGGGGATCTTGACCTAAGCTTCGAAGCGCTTGAACTGCCCGGCGACCCGGGACTGCGCATCAACGTGTACACGGCAGACCCGGGGACACCCTCCGAGGACGCGCTGAAAGTCCTCGCCAGTTGGACGGCCACCCAGCGCGAAAAGACAGTGGCCGCGGTCAAGGAGAAAAAATGACCGTTCACCGCAAGCGGCCCCATACGCCGCAAAGCTGTCGGAGGTAGCGGGACAAGGGAACGGTGGGATGCCGTGGTGCTTATAGAGCGTTTGGTATCAGGTCCGCGCGGCCGGCCAAAGCACCCGCGACCGACCCGACTTGGTCCGATGAGAACCGTTTCGTCAACCGGTCACGGAGCTTGGATGGTTTGATTAGTCCGTGCTCCGTCTAAAACGCCTTATGGTTTCCAGCCTGTTCGCGATTTGCGTCATCACCGCATTCTCGTTCTGGGCAACCCGGCAGCCCGGCGCAGACGCCCTTGGGGCCCTTTCTCCACCGCCGCGGGCGGGGGCGAAACTTGAAATGCTCTCCACCGGCATGACCACCGCCGTGAACGTAACCCGGAGCCCGGATGCCCAGTGGCTGACCCGGGCTGCAGCGCAGACCGGGATCCCTGCCCGCGCGCTCCGGGCCTACGTTGCTGCGGCAGCCACGGCCAACGACTCCGCTCCGATGTGCGGGATCGGCTGGAACACCGTGGCGGCTGTCGGCTTCGTCGAATCCGCGCACGGAACTTATGGCGGCGGCAGCCTTAGCGCTGCAGGGCAGGCGAGCGGCCCAATCGTGGGCCCGAGTCTCGATGGCGCCGGATTCGCCGCCATCGCCGATACGGATGCGGGTGTCCTGGACGGTGACGCCCGCTGGGACCACGCCGTCGGACCCATGCAGTTCATTCCCTCCACCTGGCAGCTTGTAGGGCGGGACGGGAACGGGGACGGAACGGCGGACCCGTTCAATATCGACGATGCCGCCCTCAGCGCGGCGACCTATCTGTGCGCGCACGGCCGTGACCTCTCAACCGCGCAAGGGTGGACCGATGCCATCTACTCGTACAACCAGTCCGATCCCTACGTTCGCCGGGTGCGGGCCCAAGCCACCGCATACGCCGCGAAGACGGGCACCGCCGAATGAGTGAAGGTCCATGGCGGTGGATGCAAGGGGCCCGGTGAAGCCACGAGGTGCTCCAAGCGGCCGGCGGGGATGTTGGAGGCGTTGCCTTCCTCCGACTTGGCCAGCAGTTCCCTGAAGCGGCGCCGGTTGCCAAAGGCCACGTCGCGCAGAACCAGCAGCGCCCAGGCGGCGCCGAGGACCTCGAGCGCCGCTTTGATGGGGCGCCGCTGGGTCTTCCCCGGCGTATTGCCCGTCACGGTCGAAAGGGACGCCCGCCATCCGTGGAATTCCCGGCGGGGTCCGGGACTATTTCCTTGAATCAAGCAGTTATGCAGCTGGAACCGGACTGGGTCTGCGCGCAGCGCTCTTGGATGACGACGGGAATGAGATTACGTGACGACAATGCCTGCAGAGGGAGTCGGCTTCCGCTCGAAGCGCGGACCTATACTGATTTCCCTGATGCTCTCGACGGGGCTGGTGGCGATCGATTCGACGATCGTCGCCACGGCCGTGCCGTCGATCGTGCATGACATTGGAGGGTTCGCGTCCTTTCCATGGCTCTTTTCTGCCTACCTGTTGGCGCAGGCCGTGTCCGTGCCCGTCTACGCGAAGCTCTCCGACGTCGTCGGCCGTAAACCGATCATCCTGATCGGTATCGGGCTGTTCCTGCTCGGTTCGATCCTCTGCGGAGTGGCCTGGAGCATGCCGGCCCTCATCGCGTTCCGTGTGCTGCAGGGCCTGGGCGCGGGAGCAGTCCAGCCGATGGCGATCACGATCGCCGGCGATATCTATACGTTGACTGAGCGGGCGAAGGTGCAAGGCTACCTTGCGAGCGTGTGGGCCGTGTCCTCCGTCGTTGGCCCGACGCTCGGGGGCGTGTTTTCCGCACTGGGAATTTGGCGTGGGATCTTCCTCGTGAACATCCCACTTTGCCTCCTCGCAGGGTGGATGCTGCTCCGAACGTTCCATGAGAAAGTCGAGCGCGCCAGGCACCGGGTCGACTATCTGGGGGCAGGCCTGCTGACTGTCTCGCTGACCCTGATCATTCTTGGGGCCCTCGAAGGCGGCCAGGCGTGGGGCTGGACCTCCGCCATGAGCGTTGCGGTGTTCGCCGGCGGGGCACTCTTGTTCGCCGCGTTCATCCTCGTCGAGCGGAGGGCCGCCGAGCCCGTCCTGCCGCCGTGGGTCGTCTCCCGGCGGCTGCTGGCGACGACGGCACTGATCTCCTTTGGCGTTGGAGCGGTCATGCTTGGCCTCACCTCTTACGTTCCCACATTCCTCGAAGGAGCCCTCTCGACCTCCCCGATCCTGGCCGGCCTCGCGCTGGCAGCGTTGACGATCGGCTGGCCGATCAGTGCGTCCCAATCGGGCCGGTTCTATCTTCGGATGGGGTTCCGCAAGACCGCGATGATCGGCATTACTATCACGGTCACCGGTACAGCAGTGCTTGCCCTCACCGCGTCTGCACCCAACGTTCTCCTGGTGGCGGCGAGTTGCTTCATCGTAGGGCTCGGCCTCGGGCTGGTAGCCACCCCGAGCCTCATCGCCGCCCAGTCCAGCGTCGACTGGAATGAGCGCGGAGTTGTCACCGGTACCAATCTTTTCGCGCGGTCGATCGGCAGTTCCATCGGTGTCGCGGTTTTCGGGGCGGTTGCCAATGCGATCTACGCAGGCACTCCGGGCGGCAATACGGATCCGCACACAGTCGTCTCGGCCTCCGGGGCCGTTTTCCTGGCCGTACTGGCCGGTGCCGTACTCACAGTCGTCGCCGTTTTCGCGATGCCCGCCTCAGACAACAAGACCACCGCTCACCCGACCATAGAACCCGAGTCGGCCGCCGAGTCCAGTACGGCATCTTCACAGGATTAGGACCGCTCCCAGCCTCTGGTCCGTATGGCAACCGCCAGGACTGCCCGTTGCGGTGAAGATCCAGACTTGTTTCAGCGCCACCTGATGGGGCGCCAGGAGACGAGGGATGCCCGGTTTGGCTCGCTGCCGTAAGACGGAAAGGGGTGTGCACCGTGTGCACACCGTCGGCTCCGGATCGGGTCAAATTGGCCCGGTTCGGGCCGGATTTGGGGCCGGTGCGCAGGCGGTGCCGAGGAGGAGGGTCGTGGCGATCTCGGACCAAACCGCTGCCGATAGTGGTCGGTAAGTGTTCCCGTGCTCCGTGGTGTCCAAGAAGCCGGCGGCGCGGGGCTCGGCGTGGATCTGCAGTTGCACTGAGGAAACGCACATCAAACGGGCGACATTGGGCATGTCCGGTCCATTGACGGCAGATTTCAACCGTAGTACTCGGCCAGCCTGACCAGGCCCTCGTCAAGCGAGACGGCGGGGGTCCAGTTGAGGAGTTTGCGGGTGTCTCGCTGGTCGAACCAGTGGGACATGGAGAGCTGCTCGGCGAGGAACCTGGTCATCGGCGGCTCATCTGCCCGGCCGGACCGGGTCCACACTTTCTCCACGACCGATCCTGCAGCACGCGCGAGGCTGCCCGGCACCGTCCACGACGGCGCGGGGACGCCCCCGGCGGCGCAGATGCCCGCCAACAGCTCGCCAACCGGGCGGGGTTCGCCGTTGCTGACGACGAGCGCCCGGCCGTGGATGTGCTCCAGGCGATGTAGCGCGGCGACGATGGCCGAGGCCGCGTTGTCCACGTAGGTGGTGTCGATCAGGGCTGCACCGGCGTCGAGCAGCGGCAGGCGGCCGCGGCCGGCGCGTTCCAGCACCCGTTCCACCAGTTGCGTGTCGCCGGGGCCCCAGACGATGTGCGGGCGCACTGCCGCGACCCGGAAATCCGGTACGTCTGCGGCCAAAGCCAGCAGTTCGGCCTCGGCCTTGGTGCGGGAGTAATCGCCGTGCGCGCGGGCCGGGTCCGCTGGCTCGGCGCCCAGCCCGGCGATGGCGGCCCCGGAGTTGGCCACGGACGGGGAGGAGACGAACACCACGTCCCGCACGCCGGCCTCGCGGGCCGCACGGAGCAGGCGGCGGGTGCCTTCGACATTCACCTCGTCGAAATCCGCGGCGTGGCCGGTGAAGGAGACCTTCGCGGCCAGATGGATGACGCCCTCGGCGCCGGCGACGGCGCGACGGACGGCGAGTCCGTCCGCGATGGACCCCAGGAGGTCAGCGGCGCCACCGACGCCTGAGGGGCGGCGCTGGAACGTGGTGACGGCGTGGCCTTGGCTCACCAACAGCCGGGCCACAACACGACCGAGCAGGCCGCTTGCGCCGGTGACGAGGACCCTCATGGCCTGCCCGGCCGGCCGCCGGCCAGCACAGCCGAAGCCCACCGCGACAGGCGGGTCCTGTCGATCTTGGCGTTGTGGCGGATGTCGGTCGGCTGGGAGGGGACGACGAGCACGGCGGAGATGCTGACGCCGGCCTGACGGGCCGCGTTCCTTACCCGCCCGGCGAGCTGCGGCGCGGCGGGGCCGGCCCGGCGGGCGGGAGGTACAGTCTCGACGACGGCGACGACGGCCTGGGTGCCGGACGGGCCGACCCCGACGACACCGGCCCGGCCGACGTCGTCCAGTCGTTCGATGGCCTGCTCGGCGCCCACTGGCGTCACTACGGTGCCCGGCGCCGTCACGACGTGTGCGAGGCGTCCCTCGACCCAGAGCCGGCCAGCCGCGTCGAGGTGCCCGACGTCGCCGGTGCGGTGCCATCCGGGGGTGCGGGCGCTTTCGCGTTGGGTCAGCCAGAGCCTGTCGTAGGTTTCCTTCACGTGCGGGGCGCTGACGAGGATCTCGCCGGTCACTCCCGTCTCCGTGCCGGGGTGGTTCCCGGCTGCGGTGCCGTCGACGGCGAGCGGGATGATGGCTACGCGGGCGCCGTGCACCGGCTGGCCGACGCACACGCCGTTGCCGGCGCCCGCCATGGTGCCGGCGGCGGCGTCGGCCCCGGCGGCGCGGATCTGTTCGAGGCTGATGTCGGTGACGGGCAGCGCCTCCGTCATCCCGTACGGGGTGTGCAGGGAAGCCCGGGGGAGCAGCCGCTGCATCTCCGCGAGGAGGGATTCGGGGACGGGGGCGCCGGCGGAGAGCAGCAGCTCCACGCGTCCCATGGCCTCGTGCCCGGGCCGGTCCAGACCGCCCCGGGTCGCGAGGACGTTGCGGAGGGCCGCGGGCGAGGCGAAGACCACCGTGGCGTCGATCGCCGCGGCGGCGGCCGCCAGCGCCCGGGCCGTCAGGGTGCGGGGCGCGGTGACGTCCATGGCGGGCGTCACCGAGACTGCTCCGAGCGCCGGTCCCAGCAGGGCGAACGGCGCGAAGCCCGCCACCAGGCGGGCGCCCGGGCGGATCCCGAGCGTCGCGGCCACGGTATCCCGCATCGCGGCAAGCTGCCGGTGGGTGTAGAGCACTCCCTTGGCGGGACCGGTGGAGCCGGAGGTGAAGAGCACGGCGGCGGGGGCGTCCGCGTCGGAGGCCAGGGCCGGACCCCGGCAAGGGTGTTCCGGGCTGAGGCTGGCTCCGCGGCGGGCGAGGGCGGTGAGGGAGGTTTCGACGCCGAGGAGGCGGCGGCGGGTGGCCGGCAGGTCCCGTACACTAATGCGCCGTCCCGGCCAGCCGAGCATCGAGGCGGCCGCCAGCGCCTTGTCGATTCCGATGAGGAAATCCGGGGTGGCGCCTTTCACGGCGCGGCTCAGGCCGCGGGCGCCCAGGCCGGCGTCGGCCACGACCACCACCGCGCCCAGCCGCAGGCAGGCGTAGAGGACCACGGTCAAATCCACGCCCGGAGGCACCATCAGGCTCACCCGGCTGTGGTTCCCTACACCGGCTGTCTGCAGTCCTGCCGTGAGGGCCGCAATGTCCTGTTCCAGCTCCCGCCAGCTGAGCGCGCGGGAAACGCTGCCATCAGCGGCCATTTCCGCGACGGCAGTGTCTCCGCCGCCAGGTCCGGCCGCCAGTGCGGTGAGCGGCGCCCAGAAGGGCGGGACCTCGGCGACGGGCACCAGGGGATCGGCCCCGTCCTCGAGCGTGGAGCCGTCGGCCGGGGCGTCCGTCCGCTGAAGGCCCGCTCCGCTGTCCCGGCCGAGCCCGGCAAGCCACTCGAAGACGGGGGCGGCGATGTCCCGGTCTTCCGCGACCAGGTGGCCGGCACCCTCGAAGCGGTGCACTTTCGCGTCCGGCAGCCGGCTGACGAGGTCCTTGAGGTACCGGTCGGAAAAGATCGGGTCCCGCGGGCCCCAGAGCATCAAAACCGGAACCCTCAACCCGCGCAGGCCTTCTGCGACGCGGTTTAGGGCCGGGAAGCTGGGGTGGGACGCGTCTGCGGGAATGTCCGCGACGAAGTTCCCCACGCCGGCGCGGCGGTCGGCGCCGCGGTAGGGGGCCATGAAGGCGCTGCGGACATCGGCGGCGAGCGGCGGGCGGGCCAGGGAATGCGTCACGCGCAGGAAGGTGTCCGACGTCGTCGTTCCCCAGCGGTGCACCGCAGGGTGCAGGGCAAGCCGCAGCGCCGGCGGGATGCGGGAGCCGGAGGGCTGGTGGACGGCGGTGTTGGTCAGCACCACCCCGGCGAGCTGCTGCGGATGTGCCACGGCCCAGCCGAGGCTGATCACGCCGCCCCAGTCGTGGCCGACGGTGACCACCGGCCCGACGAGTCCGAGCGCGGCGGTGAGGTCGCCGAGGTCGTTGATCCGGTCCGCCAAGCGCCGGAACGAACCGGTGCGCTCGGAGAAGCCCATATCCAGCTGGTCCACGGCCACCACCCGCCACGGTTGTGCGGGGTCGGAGCCGGCGGCCAGCAGGGTCCGCCACAGGTAGGACCACGTCGGGTTACCGTGCACGCACAGCAGGGTGCCGGCAGGGGTCAGGCCGCGGCGCGAGAGCTGGGCACGGTTGTCGAGCACGTGCCAGCGGCGCACGGTTCCGGGCCCGTCCACGGCGGAGGTCGACGCCACATCGATGTCCCGCGACCACTCGGGGTCGACGCCGGGCCAGTCGGCGGCTACCAAACGATTTCCACCATAGCGGTGTTCAGACCGGACCCGACGCCCATGCACAGCACGCGGTCCCCGGCCCCGAGAGTCTGCGCTTCGGCCGCGAGGGTCATGGGGAGGGAGGCCGGGCCCACGTTGCCCCAGTGCGGGAACGTGATCGGCACCTTGTCCGGATCCAGGTCAATGGCTTCGATGATGGCCTGGGTATAGGCATTGCTCACCTGGTGCGTGACGTACCGGTCCATCGAGGCCCAGTTCCACTCCGGCTGGGCCTCGTGCCAAGCGTCGACCACGAGCTGCAGGCCGCCGTCGAGCAGGCCCCTGGTGTCGGTGGCCATGCCGTCGATGCCGCCCACACACAGTTCATGGTGCTCGGTGCCGGCGCGCATCACGCCGCCGAGGATCCGGTGCGCCCCCGGGTGCAGGTCCGCCGGGCCCAGGACGGCCGCAGCGGCTCCGGAGCCGAGGGTAAGGGTGGCGAACTCGCGGTTAAAGTCCTCGCGGGTCGTCTCGGGCCGCTGCAGCCGGGCCAGGGTGGCCTCCTGCGTTGCCTGGGCATCCTCACCGTTGACGATCATCGCGTACTTGATCTGGCCGGAGTCGATCATGTTGGCCGCCAGCGTCATGCCGTTGACGAAGCCGAGGCAGGCGTTGGCCAGATCGAAGTTCATGGCCGACGACGGCAGGCTTAGCCCGTGGTGGATCTTCACCGCGACGGACGGTTCGAGGTTGCGCCGCGTAACGGAGGTGTTGATCAACAGTCCAATCTCGGACGCTCCTATGCCGGACTCGGCCAGGGCCTTTGCGCCTGCCTCGATGGCGGCGTCGTCGAACGATGTCCCGGGTGCCCACCAGCGCCTGTGCGTGATGCCGGCGACCCGTTCAAGCAGCTTCGGGGGGACCCTCAGCCGCCGCAGGGTCACAGCAAGCTTGCGGTCGAAATCCACGGAGCTGACGATCCTCGGAGCTTCGACGCTGCTCACCGAAAGCAATGCGGTGTTGCTGTGCCGGAATGTTGCATTCCCTACCAATTCAAGCCCCTGTTCATGTCCGTCCTGCGTTCCGACGGTTGACTGCACCTTTTAGCTCACGCCCAAGGGCTTAACTATGCCCCGTTTCTGCATATTCCGCGGCGCGCTCCATTGCATGAGTGGGATCATCACCGTTGGTGGCCCGTTGTGTGGGCCCGCCTTTTTGTTGTTCCCTGGGTCGGCGGGCGCCGGCATCCTCACCGTGTCAGGCAAAGCAACGGCCGGGCAGCCATGACGACTGCCCGGCCTCGCCGGTAAAGGGACGCTGTTATGCGGCCGGTGCTGCCGCGGCCTTCTTCCCGAGGGCCTGGGCGGCCTTTTGGATCTGGGCACCGTATCCGCCGTCGAGCGCGGTGTCCTTGATCTTTTTGGCCTGGGCGTCCAGGTCAGCCGGTGCGGCGTCCTTGAGGGTCTTCAAGTCAGCCTGCAGGTTGGCCGGGAGCTTTGCGAGAAGCTTCGGGTGGCTGATGACCTGGTCAGCGACTTTTTGCAGCCCGGCACCCGGGTTGGCGGAGCTGAAGGCGGTGCGCAGCTCCTGGCGCAGACCGGCGACACCGGTCGCAGTCTTCTCCGCAGCTTCCGAACGCTTCTGGATCTCGGCGCCGTATCCGCCGGACAAGGCTGTGGTCTTGATCTTGAAGGCGGCCGCCACCCGGTCAGCCGGGGCTGCGTCCTTGAGCGCCTTCAGGTCAGCCTGCAGCGCGGCGGGGAGCTTGGCGAACACCTGCGGGTGGTTCACCAGGGCGGCCGCTGCCTTCGCGGCGTGGTCGCCCGCTGCCTGCGGGCTGTCCGCCCTGATCTGCAGGAAAGCGCCGAAGCCGTGCAGGCCAGCGTGTGCTGCTGCTTTCGCTCCGGCAGACGGGGCGGCCGTCGCAGTCGCCGAGGGGGACGGGGACGAGGGTGAAGCTGAGGCGGCACTGACGCCCGCGGCGGCCATGGCGCCGGCGGCCAGGACCGCTGCTGCTCCCACGCCGAGGCGGGT
The DNA here is from genome assembly GCF_056395945.1 of Arthrobacter sp. 05T442. Classification (NCBI taxonomy): domain Bacteria; kingdom Bacillati; phylum Actinomycetota; class Actinomycetes; order Micrococcales; family Micrococcaceae; genus Arthrobacter; species Arthrobacter sp. 05T442. The sequence continues at coordinate 35,232 of NZ_JBFTKM010000019.1, forward strand.
CTTCAATGAGGGGGTTGTCGGCATTTCTACCTGTTTCCTTCCGCTTTCGAATCGTTGCGGGCCGGAGTACTTTTTCCGACCTGAAGTCACTGTACGGACCGAGGCTGGGTGGCAACTGAAAGCAATCTCCCGATTCGTCCAACCGGGCTCAGCTGCGGAGGGGCTCATTTATGAGGTCCACGGCAATCGCGGTGCGGACGGCACGCCCGCGACCAGAGCGCGCAGCGGATCCATTTTCGCACCGCCGGGATTCCGGGCCGATGGTGGCCGCACCTCCGCCGGACGCAGTTTATCGGCGGGCATCCGCCCGGCAGGCCGCGCTCTGGGAGGCGGCTCCGAACCATGTCGGCAGGTGGCGGAGCAGGTCGTTCTGGTCTTCGCCGATCCATGCGACGTGGCCGTCGGGTCGGAGCAGGACGGCGGGTGCGTCCAGTTCTCCGCTGACGTCCGCGACCTGGTCGATCCGGTCCGTCCATCCTGTCACGGAGAGTTCGCCGGTCTGGTCCAGCAGGAGCCCGCGGCCACCGCGAGTGAGCTCGTAGAGACGACCCCGTGTCAGAGTGAGGTCGCGCAGTCGTTTGCCGAGCAGCTCGGGTCCTTCGCCGAAGTCATAGCGGACCCCGATCGCGGTGACCTTCTCGGCCAGGAAACGGTGGACGTCCTCGAAGTCCATCAGCTCGGTGAGCAGCCGGCGCACGGCACGCGGGCCAGGATCGGCGGAAAGCAGCTCGCTCTGGGCGCGGGTGATGGTCAGTACATCTTCGGCGACCGGGTGACGCTCGGTGTAGTAGCTGTCCAGCAGCCCTTCCGGCGCCCACCCGTTGACCTCGGCGGCGAGCTTCCAGCCAAGGTTGAAGGCATCCTGGATTCCCAGGTTCAAACCCTGCCCTCCCAGAGGCGGGTGGACGTGCGCGGCGTCGCCGGCCAGGAGAGCCCGGCCCACTCGATAGCGTTCGGCAAGCCGGGTGGCGTCGCTGAATCGTGACATGAAGCGTGGTGAGTGGGCGCCGAAGTCGGTTCCCGCGTAGGCCCGCAGCTGCGTGCGGAACTCCTCCAGGGTCGGGGGGACCGAGCGATCCTCAGTCACGGCCGCCGCGGGCACGACGGCGCGGTGCAGGCCGTTTCCGGCGGGACCGATGCCGAACCCCTTGTGGGTCTTGCGCACCTCCTCCGCCACCTCGGCCAGCTCGGCCGCCGACGCGGTCACCTCAACCTCGCCGAGGAGCCACTCGGTTTTCGCCGGCTCGCCGGGAAAACCAATACCGAGCAGTCTGCGCACCAGGCTCCGTCCGCCGTCACAGCCGACCAGCCAGCGAGAGCGCAGCCGGGTGCCATCGGCCAGCTCGACCCTCACCTCGTCCTCGTCCTGTTCGATACCCGCCACCTCCCAGCCGCGGCGAATTTGTGCGCCGAGCTCGACGGCGCGCTCGGCCAGCAGGCGATCGGTGACCGGCTGGGGGATGCCGAGGACGTAGCCGTGTGCGGTGTCCAGGTTCGCCGGCCCAGGTTTGTCGATCCCGGCGAAACGGCCGACGCCGCCCGGGTACTTTTGTCCGTGGGCGAGGAACCGGTCCAGCAGCCCGCGCTGGTCCATGATCTCGATGCTGCGCACGTGCAGGCCGAGGGAGCGGACCGCGTTGCCCGGCTCCGCGTCCTTCTCCAGTACGAGCACGTCCACGTCGTGCAGTCGCAACTCGCTGGCCAGCATCATCCCCGTCGGGCCGCCGCCGCTGATAATCACGTCGTGCATGTGAAACCCCAATCCAAAAACTCACCTGCCGGCCCACGGTTCCGAACGGCGAATTCGCCCGGCGCAGTCCGATTTCCGCAGGTTTTCTGCCGCGGCCAACCATTGTCGTCGATGGTAGGGGCCTTGCGGCAAGCCCCCGGGCGGGCTGTATTCTGAGAGTGGCAAGGAGATTTATTCACCTCGCCTTTTGCATGCGCCGGGTCGGCTTGCGAAGAAGTTAAGACGCCCGCGCGAACCGCACGGGACGAGAACGCAGGCGGAGCCGCGGCGATTTAGAAGTGAGAATTAAGACGCTCGAATAACGCATCTCTTTGGTCCATCATACTGGCAGCCTGGCCAATGGCTGTTTGAAGAATATTATTTTCCAGGGCCTTTATCGCGTCGTCAATAAATTCATTTACCGGCATCCCGCCATGTGTTTGGCCTTTATCCTCGCGTCGATCGTGGCCAAGCTCGGTATCCACTGACGGAGGCGCGATCTCATAGACGCTGATGCCCGTTTCTTCAAGCTGCTTACGCAATGAGAGTGACCATGAGTGAACGGCCGCTTTGGTTGCACAATAGACCGGCAGAAATGCGATTGGTGTATAGGCCAGTCCGGAGGAAATATTCACGATGGCCGATCCGGGCCGTTCCCTTAATTGTTCCACCACTAACGACGACAGATGCATCGGAGCAACCAGGTTTGTCGCAATTTCCCGCTCAACTGCCGATAGGTCGATCGGCTTGGCCAGGTCGCCCGTGAGTTGTATGCCCGCATTATTAATGAGAATGTTCAGATCGGGGCATTCTTGAATCGCGCGGCGGACCAGGTTCTCCCGAGACGCCGCCTCCGTCAGATCGCACTGGACGGTGACGAGGTCCGGGTATTGCGCTTTGAGTTCCTCTAATCGATCGTTACGCCTGCCACAGATGATGACGGTATTTCCCAGTTCCAGGAAATGCCGCGCAAAGCCTTTGCCGATACCGGACCTACCACCCGTTATGAGTATGGTGTTCCCGGTCAACCTCATAGTTCCTCCTGGGGCAGTAAGCCAACCTTGCCTTGGTAATGTTCTTCTTCTAAGAATTTACAGGCGTCACGAACGTCGGTCAGCTCGAAAGTCTGCGCCTCCGGCACTTCAATTGCCCCCGAGACGATTTCATCAAGCAGGGCGCGATGCGGCACCGTTCCCGACCCGCGGCTTCGGCGCCGCCGGACAGGCGGGGGAGTTCCGGCGGGGGTGAACCGCACGTCGACGTCGCCGGTCGTTTGCCCGACGGTCCGCGTCATGGCTCGACGTGAATTCTGGCGGCTTCCTCAAGTTCGAGTGCCTGCGTCCGCGCTAGACGCATTTCGGCTGCGGTGTCGATGCGGCGGGTCAGCACCCAGTAGAGGAAGGCTGCCACCGGCAGGCCGATGAACAAGGAGATGTCGGCGCCACCCATGGCTGCAGCCGCCGGCCCGACGAAGAGTTTTCCGGCGGCGAAGAACGGAATCATGACGGCGAAGCCCACAAGGTACGCGGTGATTCCTGGCCAGCCCCAGCGCCCGTAAATCCCGTGGGGGTGGAAGATTTCCGCAATGGCGTAGTGGCCCTTTCGGACGATGAAGTAGTCGGTGAGGTTGACCGCCGTCCACGGGATGAAGAAGTAAAGCACCAGCAGCAGGAAGTCGTTGAAGTTGGCGAGGAAATCGGCGGATGCGATGTTGGCGAAGACGAGCGAGATGGCCGCGGTGATCACGATGGTTACGACGCGGATTCTGACGGTGGGCCTGATGCGCCGCAGGCTGTCGATGGAGGAGATCAGCGTCAGGGAACCGCCGTACATGTTCAGCGCCGTGACGGACAGGAGCCCGAGGGCGGCGATGAACAAGGCGATCGATCCGAAGCCGGGGAACAGCTTCTCCGCCGTGTCCTGAATCGAGCCGATGGTGTCGAAGCTCTCGCCGGCTGCCGCGGCGATGAAAGAGCCCAGGAACATGACCCAGATACCGCCCAGCGCACTTCCCCAGAACGTCCATTTAAACGTCCCGCGGCCGGCATCCGGGGGGAGATAGCGGGAATAGTCCGAGACGTAGATGGCCCAGGAAATCTGGTAGCCGGCCGCCACGCCCAGTTGCCCGAGGAATGGGACAAGATGGAAACCGGCTAAATCGAATGAGCCGGCGGGAACGTCAAGGTGGGTCAGAACCGCGGCCGTCAGCAGCGCCAGCATGATGATGGTCAAGTAGGTCAGATAGCGCTCGAAACCGTGAATCAGGTCGTATCCGAAGAGCGCGACGGCGGCGGCGATGATCGTGACAACCCAGAACCAGAGCGTTTCGTTTCCGATGTGAAGTGACCCTGCGACGGCCTGGCCGGCCAGGACAGTGTTGAAAACATTGAATCCCGCGTACTGCAGGTAGGCGAACAGCCACACCAGCAGTGCGCCCACGTAGCCGAACTGCGGCCGGGACTGGATCATTTGCGGCAGTCCCAGTTGCGGACCTTGCGAAGAGTGCGCCGCCATGAACAGGGTGCCGACCAGCACTCCGAGGGCGATCGCAATCAAGGACCAGATCAGGTTCCCGCCGGTCGTGATGCTAATCAGCCCCACCGCCAGCGTTGCTATCTGCGCGTTGCTCATGAACCAGAGGGGGCCAATGTGGGAAACCTTACCGTGCCTCTCATTCAGAGGTACGTAGTCGATCGACCGGACTTCCAGTCCCCGACCCGTCGCCGGACTTGTGGCTGTACTCATGGAATATCTCCCTGGATAGGCAAAGACGCGCCAGCCTTATGCGGCAACTGGACTCAGCAGTTCTGAGAGCAAAGCTCGGAATGCCGCCGAGGGGATGGGGGTCGGGCCGGATTCCGGGGGACGGTCATGCCTCTGCGCCGGGGGTGAAGTAATTGTGGGTGTCCAGATAGGTCACTTTTGGTGGCCCCGGGAACCCTGCCTCGGCGCTGAAGGGTCCGATTTGCTCTTTGGCGAAGGTGTCGTAAAGCTCCTTCGTCTGCCAGAGGTCCGTGACGAGGATCCCGTCGTCCGTGGCCGCCACCCAGTGTCCGAGGGCCCCGGCGGGGCCGGGCCCTCCGGGGGTGAGACCCATTTTGCCGATGACCTGGTCGTATTGCTCCAAGGTGGCACCGGAGAATTCCATGATGACTGCGACGGCCATGTCCCTCTCCTTACAGGCGGCAGGTCGCAGGGCAGCGGCCCGCAATTGATTTGATACGGCATGGTCTACGCTCAACCAGCGCGTTCGTCAACATATCGCGGGTGCTGGTTGTGCGTCCCATCCCCGCCCCCGCCCCCGCCGTCGCGATTGATGCTGCCGTGAGGCGATGCCGTCTTTTCCTTGGCCCATCTGAGCGTCCGTCCGCTCGGGTGCGTTCCGTGTTTCCGTGGCCCGGTTTTCCAGGGCTTGTGCCGCGCCGTGGGGTGGCTGACCGTGTGTCACGCAGCCTGTGCGTCGGTTACGAGGGACCAATCGGCGTGCTCGACCGGGGGAGCCTTGACGCGGACTTTTAAAGGTGAGCTGACCGCGGCCGGCGCGGCAGCGGATTGATCGGATGGCTACTTGGCGCGGTCGAGACAGGGCTGCGCGGGCGAGCTCGGAGTGGCCATAGAGAAAGCCGCCGGTCCGGAGGCCTGATGGCTACTTTCCTTATCTGGATTTCTTTTGCATCAGGTGAGCGCGTTTCGTGCTGATGGGGAAGCGTCCGCCTTGTACCCGCCTGGGCGTTGACATTGCGGTCACGGCGACGGGGTCATGACGCGCAGGACGGGGTGGCCGTTGATGTCCTGGAGCGGGAAATAGACGCGGTGGGTGGCCTGGTCGACGGCGACGGCGTGTGCGTGGTCGGCGAGTTTGGCGGACGCCTTTTCGTGCAGTGTTCTTTCCTGTTCATCGAAAACGGTGATGATGCCGCTCTCGGAGGCGACGTAGAGACGGTGCAGCCCTGTGTCGAAGGCCAGCACGTCGGGGGTGTCGCCGGTATCGAATGTTCCGGCGCTCTGGTGGGTTTGGAGGTCGAGTACGAGGAGTTTGGCGTTGCCTTCGCACGCGATGAAGGCCAGGTGGTTGGTTCCGTCGAGGGCGAGCCCGTGGTTGCCTTTGCAGCCGGTGAGTGGGGTGCGGTCCACGATCCGGTCGGTGGCCGGATCGATGGTGATGAGTTCGCTGGTGCCCTGGGCGTTGATCATGATGTCCCCGCTGACTGGGTCAAAAACCGTGTTCCCAGCCTTGCCTCCGATGTCGATGGCAGCGACGGCGGCGTTGGTGGCCAGGTCGATGACCGTCTCGACCCGGTCGTGTTCGTTCGAAACGTAGGCCTTGCCGTGAACGGGGTCGTAGGCGATCCCGTCGGGAGTGCTGCCGGTGGGCACACGTGCGGTGACGGCCAGGGTATCGGAGTCGATGATGACCGCCTCGTTCTTTCCCGAGGCGGTGGCCAGGATCCGGTGGCGGTCCGGCGCGGTGGTGATGCCGTGTACGGAGGAGATTTTTAGGATGGTGGCCGTCACGGTCAGGGCGTCCAGGTCCACGACGTGGATGGTTCCGTCGCCCAGATGGGTTATGTACAGCCGCTTGGCTACCGGATCGATGTTCTGGTAATCGAGGCGGCTGGCGCCCCCGGGCAGGGGGACGTCCTGGACCAGGGTCAGCGGAAGACCGGCGGGCGCCGTGCTCGAGGGCGGACTTGCCGAGGACCCGGAGCACGAGGTCAGTGCCGTCAGCAGGCAGACCGACACTGCGGCAGAGAGGGCGGGTTCCGCAGCGGACAGTGCAACGGTCTTCATCGCCGTCAGAGGATGATGCCGGTGGCGGCGGATGGGGCGTGGTTCCGGGTGGGCGCAGGCGGCACCCTGTTCGGAGGCGGGTTTACCCGCGGCGGTCTCCGCGCTGCTGCAAGGACCCCATCCCATGCCGCACAAAGTCGGCATGGTGTTGACTTTGAGCTTCATCGCCGGCCTCTCCGGACGCGGGGCAGAAGGGCCAGCCGCGTCCACACCCACCAGAGTGGCCCGCGGCCATAAGGCTGTCAACGGCAGTTTCTGTGCCGTTGATCCGCGCTGGGCGCCTGGCGCAGGAATCGAGGCACAACCGCTGATTCCGTGATTGGATCCGAACCCAGCGGCGCCCCGCCGTTCTGTTCGGTCGTGCCCAAGGCTTCGTAGGATTTTGGCTAAAATCTCCGGGAACGCATGACAGCGCCACCCCGCGTCACTTCCGGCCGGTTCACGTACCGGTTTGGGTCCAAGGCGCGGTCAGAATGGCTTTCGATGGCAGCCTCGGCCGCCACCGGACAGACCACGCCGGTGGGGACGCCGTCGCGGGTGATGTCAGCGTGTCTCGACGGGGCAGTTGTAGTTCAGTAGTCCGGTCCTGCCGGGCGTGTTGCGGATCGTGGTGAGGGTGCAGTTCCCAAGGGACGGGAACGCCCGGCGGTAGCTACTCAACGGGATTCCGAGCAGGACGCACAGCGCGAGCCGAATGGCGGTGCTGTGAGCGATGGCGAGGACGTGCCCGCCCGGGTCCGCTGTTGTTGCGTCCTGGAGGGCTGCAGTGAATCGTTGTGCTGCGAAGATGGGGTGTTCGCCGCCGGGGAAATGGTTCGCGGCCGGGTCGGACTTGAACGCCCTATATTCTTCGGGGAAGCGTGCCCGCATCTGGGCTCTGGTGAGTCCTTCCACCTGGCCAAGGTCCAGTTCGCGCAGTCGGGGATCGATGGTGAGGCTGAGGCCCGTGGCGGCGCTGCATTCTTCGGCGGTCACCCGCGCCCGGCTTAGGTCGGAGGAGCGGATGCTCGTCAGGTCCATAGTCGCCGCCCAGCGCGCGAGGGAGGCCGCCTGGCTCCGGCCCCGTGGGGTCATGGCGACGTCTGAACTACCGACGTATCGGTCTTCGCTGTGCCAGATTGTCTCACCGTGTCTCACGAGGGTGATTAGGGTCATCGGCTGTCCTGTTCGCCGCGGCGTGGGGTTTCTTGCTTGGGTCGGTTTGGACCGGGGTCGTCCCGGGCCGCCCGTTCGGTTGCTCGTGATCCGGAGCCTCGCTGCCTTGCGGGGTTGACGTGTCTGGGGGCGGCAAGGGGGCGTCGCGCGCTCGTGACTGGCACCCGGTCCACCGGGTCACGGTCTGTTGTTGATGACGTCTGTGCCGAAGGGTTTCAGTCCTGGGGCCCCTGCGTAGCCGAGGCGGGGGAGGGTGAAGGCGTCTTCGATGGTGGCGAGCAGGCTGTAGTGGTTGTACGGGGTGTTGGACGTGGTCCCGCCTTTGGTGAAGGGGGAGAGAACGAGGGCGCCGATTTTTCCGCCGGCCGTGCCGCCGGGCAGGAGTCCCGCGGGTCCGGTGGTGTTTCCGTCGGTTTCGTCGAAGGTGATCACGAGCATGCCGTCAGCCGTGTAGGCCGGCGAATTCAAGATGGCCGGGACCTGCTGGCGGAGCCACGCGTCGGCACTGGTAAGTCCGCCCGGGCTGCCGTCGACGCAGGGGCTGTCGTGCCCGTCGTTGCACAGGTTGGGGGTGATATAAGACAGGTTGGGTGTCGTGCCGGCGGACTTGAGGTCGCTGGCCAGGTTGGTGAAGGCGACAACGTTACTCTGGCAGTCCGGGGACAAAGTGATGGATTCGAAGTACACGAACGGGTTGTGGCGGGTGGCGTACTGGTCCCCACCGGTGGCACCCTGATGGTCGTCCTGGGCGCCGCGCCGGGGGTGCTGGCAGGGGATCTGCATGTCTTCCATGTAGCCTTTCCAGGTCTTTCCGGCCGAACTAAGCTGGCCGGCAACGGTGGGGACCGCGACCGGGTACACGCAGCCGGTCCCTTGCACCTGGTTCGGTGATGCGGTTCCGGTCTGCTTAAACGCGGCATAGGTCGGGCAGTCGTTGCGCGTCATTTCGTTTGATGCCTGCCCTGAAATCTGGGCTAGGTAGTTGGGGTTCGAATTGTGGGCAATCCCGTAGTACTGGGTGAGCAGGACGCCCTGGGCCCGCAGGATCTTGGACAGATACGGGGCCGTCGAGCCGGCGCCCCAGACCTTGTCGTAGCCCTTGTTCTCAAGGTTGATCACAAACACGTGTCCCGGCGCCCACGAGGTAGCTCGGGCGGCCGGAGACGGGGATCCCGAAGTAGGACCCGGATCGGGGGAGGCCGCGGTGGGGCTCGTGCTGGGGGAAGGCGTTGCGGTTCCAGTCCCCGAGGACGTCGTTGCGGTTCCCGTCCCCGTGGAGGGTGTGGGTCCGGGCGGCGTTGGCTGACAGCCCGCCGTCGCCAGGGCGAGGGCTGCCGCAGCGATCAGCCACCGCGGCCGCCCCGTGGTCTTCCGGCCATGCGCTGGTGTGATCTTCCGGTTCATCTTTTCCGGCTTTCCCTATGACCCGAACACTGTGGGTCCGGCGGCGGCAATTCGCGACTCCCACAGCACCTGCCGGGACTGTGGAAAGGATGCGAACACCGCCACGTCCTAGAACCGTTCCACAAGAGCCTAGGGATTGGCACGGTAATTCCCTGACAAATCACTGTGAACTCATCGTGGACAGCTTCGCCTAATGCACGTATTGCGGGATCATTCAACGCACCCAGAGTCATTGCTCGATGCCGGGCCGGCGCGTGTTCTGGATTCCCGGAAGGCTGACGGGGTTGCGGCGTGAGATGGCCGACATGGAACTTCGCCCTAAAGCCGCTCCCGTGCCCGACTGAGACGTGTTCCGAGCTGAAGCCGACTGCGTTTGACACCCCGGTCGCGTCCTGGAGCACGACATCGCAAGACAAACCCGGGAATGACGGTTTTCGAAGGGAACGACTGCCTCCCAGTCAGAGCGCGGGAACGGCTAACTGGGTGCTGTGCAGAAAACGACTTCTGTTCCGCCCTGTCCGTCCCGGGGCCGGGACCCTTTTCAGGATTCCGGGGCGCGCGTATCGTTCGGTGCATTGGATGCTCCTTCGTAACCGGTGCTCGGATTTACTGACCGTCCGGAGCTGAAGGGACTGCCACGGTCGGCGCCGGCACGCCAAAACCCCTTGCTTCCGTGCCAAGAGCGCCCCGCACCTGGATGCTGATCATGAGGAAGGGTCGACGATGCTCCAATTCCTGCCACTCCTCAACCGAAAAAACATCGGCGCCTACCGCACGTTGATGATCCTCGCCTGCATTAGCGCCCTTGCCATCCCCGTCGCCGGCTGTGACCCTGGTGTCCCGCCGGCGACGGGCAGTACATTAGAGCCAAGCCCGGCAGGGGTCCCCACGGCCGGCCCGACAGATTCGGCGCTCCCACCACCGGCACGCTCAGCCTCCACCGGCCCGACCGGATCGCCGGTCCCAAGCCCCGGGACGCCCCCGACCGAGCAGACGCCAGCACCACCGAGTGGTCCGGGACCGGTCAAGTCCGACTCCGCGCCGGCGGCCACCCCGGGTTCGTCCAAACAGGAAAGTCCGACAGTGGACCACGGTTCCGTTTCCGGCCAGCGCATGCCGGTCGGGGATCTGCCCGGGTGGCGGCAGGTTTTCGCCGGGGACTTCACCCATGGCGATGTCCCCGTAGGGGCCTTCCCAGGGGCGGCTTACGGCGCGAAATGGAGCGCAGGCTACGGCGATGGGACGCCCGACACAGCCGGACAGGTCAGTTCCGGCAAATCCGGCTACTATCCGTCGAAAGTGCTCAGCGTCAAGAACGGGGTCCTGGATTGGTATCTGCACTCCGAAAACGGTATTTCCATGGGCGCCGCCCCCACCCCCGTCATCGCAAACCCGAGCGCCAGCCCGCACCGTCCGAACAGCTTGCTGTACGGACGGTACTCCGTGCGCTTCAAAGCCGACTCTCTCCCGGGATTCAAGACGGCCTGGCTGATGTGGCCTGACAGTGGTGTGTGGCCACGGGATGGCGAACTGGACTACCCGGAAGGCGATCTCGCGGGCACGTTCTACGGCGCTGTCCACCGCAGCGGATCCGCCCATGACGTCTTTGACGAGGTCCAATCAAACGCGCTCTTCACGGCCTGGCACACGGCCACCACCGAATGGACACCCGGACGGGTCGCGTTCCTCCTGGACGGGAAGCCCCTCGGCGCCATAACCGTCGGCACCCCGGTCAAGCCTATGCATTACATCCTGCAGACCGAGTCCTGCCTGACCGGCTGCCCTTCGCCCGCGACCGCCGGCCACGTACAGGTGGCCTGGGTCGCCATCTGGTCCAGAATCTGACGGCACTTCCGGCAGAGACAGACACCCACGGGGAACGCTCCGGAGAGGGCGTGCTCAGCCGTTCGCGCGAGGGGTCCAATCCTCCATGTCGCATCCACTGATGGTCGTTTCAAGGTTTTCTAAAGTTCCCAGGCGATACCGTGTGGTATGGCATCTTCACCGTCCGGTCCTCTTGTAAATTCCGGGACCGCCGGCACTGGCCACTGCGTGAATTGAGCACTTGTGTGGGAGGGCTGACCGATGAAGCGGTTCCTGAGGCTTTGCGTTGCGGGTTTACTTGCGTTGCCGTTGGTTGGCCTGACCGCGTTGGGTTCCGTGCCGGCGACCGCTGCGCCCGGGTGCCAGTCCGGTACACCCGCGCCTGCAGATCCTTATCCGGGCACGGCGGCGGCAGACACGAACTTTGAGTCGGGCACTCTGGCCCCGTTCAGCCCCTTCACCTCGGGCACGGGAACAGCCTCCGTCTCCTCCGCATTTTCGCATTCGCCCGGTTGCTCTGCGTTTCTGCATGCAACCACGGATCCAGCTTCGGTCGCCAACATGTCCGTGGGCCTGGCCTCCGGGATGAAGGAGGCGTACGCGGACGGCTGGTTCAACATCACTGCTCAAGGTGCCGCGGCCAACAACGTGCCCTATTTGCGTTTCTTCTCGGGCGGCGTCCGGTACCTCGACGTCTTCCGGGAGAACGTCAGCGGTAGCCTCGTACTCCGGGTAACATCCCCGACCGGGTTCACTTACACCACGATGGTTACCACCGTAGCCCTGGGCGCCTGGCACCATCTCGTGATGCACGTAGTACCCAACGGAGCGACGACCGGGGTGCAGGTCTGGTGGGATGACAACTCCATCTTTGCCCAGACAGTCAGCGTCAGCGCGACTCAATTCGACACGGCGCAGCTCGGAGCCGAACACCCTCAGCAGATGGGCGATATCTACGCCGATGATGTGATCATCAACAGCGGGTCGGAAGCCCCTGGTCCGGTACCGGGCACGCTGCCCTCGCCTACGCCTGTTCCAGGGCCCGGCGTGGGAACTGTCCCGCCCGCGGCCACCACCGAGATCCAGGCGGCGGCGGCCGCGAACCCGGGCCTCGGCACCACAACCGCACCAATAACGTGCGGGCAGCCCGGCGGCGGCTGCTATCAGGATTACCCGGGCGGGGCGATCATCTGGTCCGCGACCACGGGCGCGCACCCCACCTCCGGGGAGGTCCGCGCGGCCTGGGCCCGCACCGGGTTCCTCACCGGATTCATGGGTTACCCCACCGGCGACGTCGTCTGCGGCCAGCCCGGCGGCGGCTGCTACCAGGACTACCAGGGCGGGGCGATCATCTGGTCCGCGACCACGGGCGCGCACCCCACCTCCGGGGAGGTCCGCGCGGCGTGGGCCCGCACCGGGTTCCTCACCGGATTCATGGGCTACCCCTCCGGCGACGTCGTCTGCGGCCAGCCCGGCGGCGGCTGCTACCAGGATTACCAGGGCGGGGCGATCATCTGGTCCGCGACCACGGGCGCGCACCCCACCTCCGGGGAGGTCCGCGCGGCGTGGGCCCGGACGGGGTTTCTGACCGGGGTCCTGCGCTATCCGATGTCTGATGTGGTCTGCGGCCAGCCCGGCGGCGGCTGCTACCAGGATTACCAGGGCGGGGCGATCATCTGGTCCGCAGCCACGGGCGCGCACCCCACGTCAGGGTCCGTCCGCGCTGCCTGGGCCCGCACAGGGTTCCTCACCGGGGTCCTGCGCTATCCGACCTCGGATGTGGTCTGCGGCCAGCCCGGCGGCGGCTGCTACCAGGATTACCAGGGCGGAGCGATCATCTGGTCCGCCACCACGGGCGCGCACCCCACCTCCGGGGAGGTCCGCGCGGCGTGGGCCCGGACGGGATTCCTGACCGGGATCCTGCGCTATCCGACCTCTGATGTGGTCTGCGGCCAGCCCGGCGGCGGCTGCTACCAGAACTACCAGGGCGGCGCGATCATCTGGTCCGCCACCACCGGCGCGCACCCCACGGCCGGCGCCATCCGCCAGGCCTGGGCATCCACCGGCTTCCTCACCGGCCGCCTTGGCTACCCGACCTCCGACGAATACGGCACCGGCGGCGGCAGCGTCACCCAGAACTACCAGGGAGGACGGATCTCCTGGTCCCCGCTCACCGGTACCAAGATCACGTAACGCAGGGCAACGACTCGAGTGAAATCCGGTAACGGCCGTCCAACGGCGGAAATCGGCAGTGCATCTTGCGCGCACTCCTGAGTCGGCGGCCAGGATAGCCTGCTCCTCCGGTACGGGTGCCGGCTCCGCCTCCGGCGCTGATCCATGGGGCCGATCCACCCGTTGCTCCACTATGCGGTCCGCGGGCTGCCCCCAAGCGCCGGGCCGAAGTCATTCATGTCAGGGCCCCGGACCATTCGAAAGGATCGTGCCACGCCGTCCCTGCGGCACCGTGCGTCAGCAAAGTAGGGACCCCAAACAATCCTTATTTTCACCTTCCCTCTGGGCCCGCCGGTTCCGTCCATGCCAACGTGCCAAAGGGGATTTCTCCACCGTGAGGTAACGGGGGAGAGCGCACTGCCCTTGGCCCGCAGAGCACGAACAGTCTGGAACGGTTCCCATTGCCAGATATTCCAAGTCGAAAGGACATCGACAGCGTTGTCGGACTTTTGCCGTGGCGTCGGCCGCGCCTTCACCGGCCGACGGCCTGGTCATTTGACGCCGAGGAAGTCCTCGAGCAGGACGACTTCGAGGCCTGCAGCGGCCTGGGCCTGGCGGAAGGCGGCCAGGTCTGCGGCGAATTCGGGGCGGAAATGCATAAGGATGATGTCGCCGGGCCGTAGGGAGTTGCCGACCTGGTAGTCCATGCGCCCGGCGTTGGCCTTCGCTTCCCACGTGATGATGGCCCTGAGTTCGGCGTCGGCGACGGCTTTGCGCATGACTGTGGAGTAGGCGCCCCCGGGCGGACGGAACAAGACGGGCCGGCGTCCGAACTGCTGCTGGGCATAGTCCTGCATGGCTGCGATTTCACCGAGTTGCTGGGTGTAGGACATCTGTCGGACCATGTTGATGTTGTGGCTGACGGTGTGGTTCTCAATGACGCAGCCCTGGGTCTGGAAGGTTTTGACGAAGCCGGGATTGTCCCGGACGAAATTGAGGGTCAGGAAAAGGGCGGCCGGAAGGTCGAATTCGGTCATGAGCGCGTCCGTCTCCGGTGTTTTGGTGATGCCGTCATCGATGGTGAGGAAGACCACGGGGTGTTTGGTCTGGATTCGGGTGATGACCGGGGCGAGGCCGTTCTGGATGGGCGGCATCTGGTAGTCAGGGGTGAAACTGGTCCTGATCCGTTTCGTGGCAGCGCGGGTGGGGTTCTCGGGGCTGTCTGCCGTCGTTCCCGGTGGATGCTGGCTTACGGCCGCCTCGGCCGAAGGCGGAGTGGCGCCCGGTCCAGGCGTTCCGGTGGTCCTGCCGGAGGAGGCCCTGAGTGCTGTGTCCAGTGCAGAGCCGAGAACTCCGATCGCTGTGCGGCGTCCGATGGGGGATGGAATAGTCGGCAAGTGCTCCAGACACAGGGGAAGCCCGTTCAGGAGGGACACTCCATCGTAGGTTAGCGCCGCCCCGGCCACGGGTCAGGAGGCCTGCCGTGCGGCCACAGGCCGCTTTTCCGCGCGGCTGCTGTCTGTGTCCGGTCTTCGCTGGTAGCCAGTCGTGGGAGACTACCGAAATGAGTGTTGAAGATGATCGACTCGCCGGCAGCGCCGGTGCCGGAAACCCCTGGCGATTGTGGGGTCCGTACCTCTCGGCGCGGCAGTGGGGGACGGTGCGGGAAGATTATTCAGCGGACGGGGATGCGTGGGAGTACTTTCCCTTTGGGCAGTCCCATGCCCGGGCCTACCGCTGGGGTGAGGACGGGCTGGGCGGCTTCTGTGACCTCGGCGGGTATCTGAATTTTTCCGTGGCTCTGTGGAACGGACGCGATGACCGGCTGAAGGAACGGTTGTTTGGGCTCACCAACGGGCAGGGGAACCACGGCGAGGATGTCAAGGAATACTGGTGGGCACTGGATGCCACCCCCACTCATTCCTTTGGCGAGTGGCTCTACCGCTACCCGCAGGGCGCGTTCCCGTACGAGCAATTGGTTCGCGAGAACGCCGGACGGACCCGGCAGGAACCGGAATTCGAGCTCGCGGACACCGGTGTCCTGGCAGAGGACCGATTTTTCGACGTCGTCGTCAGCCACGCCAAAGCGGCCCCGGATGATGTGCTCGTTACGATCACCGCCACCAACCACGGCCCGGAGGCGGCGCCCTTGGACCTGCTGCCCCAGCTGTGGTTCACCAATACCTGGGCGTGGGGCCGGGACGGGCGAAAACCTGCTCTGAAACTGGCTGCCCGCTCCGATGACGCCGCCGTTTCCGGCCCGGTCCGGGTGGAGGCTGCGCACCACGCGCTCGGCGACTATGTCCTGGCGGGGGAAACAGCGGCCGGTCCCGGCGGCCCGGTCGTGCCCAGGGTGCTGTTTTGTGATAACGAGACTGATGATGTGGCTCTCTTTGGCACGGAGTCGAATGCCTCCCAGTACCCAAAGGACGGGATCAACAAGGCGGTTGTTCACGGCGACGCCGGTGCTACCAACCCAAAGAACACGGGTACGAAGGCCGCCCTCTGGTATCACTTCGATGCTGTGCCCGCCGGCGGTTCCGTTTCGGTGCAACTGCGTCTGCGCTCCTCATCGATGCCCGGGGACGCCTTCGGGCAGGAATTCGACGGACTCGTGGCCACCCGGCGCGAGGAAGCGGACGAGTTCTATGCAACGGTGCTGCCCTCCGGCACAGCCGCCGTCGACTCCCACATTGCGCGCCGCGCCTTCGCCGGGCTGTTGTGGGGCAAACAGCTGTACCGCTATGCGGTGGAGGAATGGCTCGAAGGAGACCCGGCCCAGCCAGAGCCCCCGGTGCAGCGCCGGAACAGGCCCGGCGCTGCAGCCCCGCGGAATGTTGCCTGGACGGGCCTGGAACTGGCCCATGTCATTTCCATGCCCGACGAATGGGAATACCCGTGGTTCGCTGCCTGGGACCTGGCCTTCCATTCCGTCCCTCTGGCCCATATTGACCCGGTGTTTGCCAAGGACCAACTGATGTTGCTCTGCCGGGAATATGCCATGCACCCGAACGGCCAGCTCCCGGCGTATGAATGGGCGCTCGGGGACGTGAACCCGCCCGTCCAGGCCTGGGCGGCGTGGCAGATCTATCAGCTCGACGGCGGCCGGGACACGGACTTCCTGATTCGGATCTTCACCAAACTGCTGCTGAATTTTTCCTGGTGGATCAACCGCAAGGACGCCGACGGCAACCACCTCTTTGAGGGAGGCTTTCTCGGGATGGACAACATCGGGCTCTTTGACAGGTCCGCGCCCCTGGCGCCAGGCTACCGGCTCGAGCAGTCGGACGCGACGAGCTGGATGGCGTTCTACTGTCTGGGGATGGTGCGGATCGCGCTGGAACTGGCCGCGACAGATCCAGTGTGGGAAGAAATGGCCGTCACGTTCCTGGACCGTTTCTACGCGATCGCGCAGGCCATGGAAAACTTCGGCAGCCAGAACACTGATCTCTGGGATGAAGAGGACGGCTTCTTCTATGACGTGCTGATACGTCCGGACGGGTCATCAGAGCAACTCAAGATCCGGTCCATGGTGGGGCTTCTTCCGTTGCTGGCCGTCTGCGCGATCCCCGGACACTCCCTGGCCGGCATGCAGGGATTCCTCCACAAACTTCACGTTCTGCAGGGGCACGTGGCCGGCGGAGAGCCGCCCACTATCCCGGCCGCCGGACCGGAGGCCGCTGCCGGCAACGCCGCATGGCGCTGTGTCCAGTGCGCCCCGGGCGCAGTGGGCAGATCCCTTTCCCTCCTCGACGGGGCACGGACCGTCCGGCTCTTGCGGTTCCTGCTCGATGAGGGAGAGTTTCTCTCGCCACACGGGCTGCGTGCACTCTCCGCTGCGTACAGGGTTCCGTTCAGCACCGACGTCGATGGCCAGCAGGTGTGCATTCAGTACAACCCGGGGGAGTCTGACTCGGCACTTTTCGGCGGGAATTCGAACTGGCGGGGTCCTATCTGGTTCCCCATCAATGTGTTGCTGGCAGATGCCCTCAAAATCCTGGCCCAGGGAGCCGGTTCCGAAGTCGAGGTGGAGTTCCCCACGGGGTCATCGCAACTGGTGCCGTTGTCCGCGGTGGCGGACGCCCTCCACGACCGCCTCGTGTCTCTGTTCCGCCCCAGCACGGATGGCCGCAGGCCCGGCACCCCGCGTGATTTCGGTGCGGGCCCACTCTGGGACATCCACCCGACCTTTTCGGAATACTTCCACGGTGACACCGGTGCCGGTCTCGGCGCGTCGCACCAGACCGGCTGGACGGCCATGGTCGCCCACCTCATTTGCACCCAGCAAGACTGGGTACGATGAGCCCTACGTCGCCCACACCCGGCGCGCCCGCCCCGGTCCTGGACTGTGCAATGCACTGCGCCGGCCCCGGCCGGGGGACTCAACAGGACGGAACACGGCCATGCTGCTGAAAGACAAGACAGTTATCGTAACGGGCGGCAACAGCGGAATCGGTGAGGCGATCGTCATCGCCGCGGCCGCCGCGGGTGCCAACATCGTCATCGACTACGTCGCGCACCCTGAGGAAACCTCATCCCTGATCGCCCGGATCGAGGCAGCGGGCGGTAAAGCCGTCGGGTTGGATGCGGACATCAGCACGGTTGCGGGTCTGCAGGCACTCGTCCAAACGGCCGTCGAGACCTTCGGGGGGCTGGACGTCCTGGTCAACAACGCCGGAATTGAAACCCGCACATCCGTGCTGGAGACCTCCGAGGAGCAATACCAGAAAGTGCTCGATATCAACCTCAAGAGCGCCTTTTTCGGCACCCAGCTGGCGGCCCGGCAGTTCATCGCCCAGGGTACGGCCGGCGTTATCCTGAATATTTCCTCCGTGCACGAGGACTGGCCGATGCCGGGCAACACCGCCTACTGCGTGGCCAAGGGCGGAATGCGGATGCTCACCCGTACGGCCGGGGTCGAGCTGGGCCAACACGGCATCCGGGTCCTGAACCTCTGCCCCGGCGCGGTGGAGACCCCCATCAACGCCTCCACCATGGCCGATCCCGGGAAACTAAAATCCCTGGATGCCGCCATACCGCTGGGGCGCATGGCCAAGCCGGAGGAAATAGCCCGCATGGCCGTTATGCTGGCCTCCGACACTGCCGCGTATCTGACATCGACGTCGGTGTTCATCGACGGCGGCATCATGCAGGGGAGCGTCGGACTGTGAACGAGCCCTCCACCGAAGCGGGGGATCGGTACGACGTCGTCGTCATAGGCAGCGGGCCCGGCGGCGGTACCCTGGCGGGCAGGCTGGCCAGGACAGGCAAGCGAATCCTGCTTCTGGAACGCGGGGACTACCTCAAACGCGAGCGGGCCAACTGGGACTCCCGCGAAGTGTTTGGGAAGGGCCGCTACACAGCATCCGAAACCTTCTATGACGGGACCGGCAAACCGTTCCATCCAGGGCTGCACTACGCCGTTGGCGGCAACTCAAAGGTCTACGGCGCAGCGCTTTTCCGGCTTACGCCGGCGGATTTCGGACAAATCCGCCACTATGGCGGTATCTCCCCGGCCTGGCCGTTCAGTTACGCGGACCTGGAACCGTACTATGTCCAAGCCGAACACCAGTACATGGGCCACGGGCGCCACGGCGAGGATCCCTTCGCCGGGCCCTTTAGCCACGACTACGCGCACCCGCCCGTGAAACATGAACCACGGATTCAGGAACTCTCCGACGGGCTCGAACAGCTCGGTCTCCACCCCTTCCACCTGCCCCTTGGCATCAATCTGGACCAGAACCCCGACGGCACGGCCGCCGTCGGGTCCGGGTGCATCCGCTGCGACCGGGTAGACGGCTTCCCCTGCCTTCTCGGGGCCAAAGCCGACGCGGAAACAGCCGCGGTGAGCCCGGCGCTGGCCGCCCATCCGAACCTGACGCTGATCACCCGGGCAACCGTGGAACGCCTCACAACCGACGACGCCGGCCGC
Source organism: Arthrobacter sp. 05T442 (assembly GCF_056395945.1). Taxonomy (NCBI): domain Bacteria; kingdom Bacillati; phylum Actinomycetota; class Actinomycetes; order Micrococcales; family Micrococcaceae; genus Arthrobacter; species Arthrobacter sp. 05T442. Next base: position 54,239 of record NZ_JBFTKM010000019.1, read on the forward strand.
ACTGTCACGGGGGTCCACGCCACCATGGAAGACGGAAGCACCCGTACGTTCGCCGGAGACATCGTGGTCCTCTCGGCCGGATCGATCCTCTCGTCGGTACTGCTGCTTCAGTCAGCCAGCGACCGGCACCCCCGCGGGCTGGGGAACAGCTCCGACGTCGTCGGCCGGCACTACATGCGGCATAACAACGTCGGCTTGATGGCCGTGTCCAAAGACCCCAATCCCACCGTGTTCCAGAAAACACTCGCCCTCAACGACTTCTACGGTCCGAGTGCCCAATGGGACTATCCGATGGGAAATATCCAGATGCTGGGAAAATCCGACGACTGGCAGATCAAAGCCGAAGCGCCCAAGCCGTTCGGGCTCGGACCGTCCTCCGTCTTCGGCGCGGTCGCATCGCACGCCCTGGACTTCTGGCTGGCCGGGGAAGACCTTCCCCTGCCCGAGAGCCGGGTGGCGCTGCGCGCCGACGGCTCCGTCCAGCTGGCGCTCCAGCCAGGGAACAACATTGAGGGCGTCAAACGACTCCGGAGAACCTTCGACGGCGTTCTGAACAGACTCGATGCCCGCTCCGCCTCGTTCGCGCGCAGCATCTACCCGCACAAGGACATGGACGTCGCAGCCACCGCACACCAGGCAGGAACCGTCCGGTTTGGCACCGACCCGGCCGCTGCGGCGCTGGACGTCGACTGCAAGGCCTTCGACCTGGACAACCTCTACGTCGTCGACGGCAGCTTCATGCCCTCCATCGGCGCGGTGAACCCGACCCTGACCATCATCGCCAACGCCCTGCGCGTAGCCGACCGAATCACCGAACGCATCCTGTAAGACGAGGGCGGGCCTGACAGGATCGTCATTGCTCGAGAGGCTGCCGGAGGGGCGCGCCCGGCCGCGTCGAGCGTGGTCGGGAGCGGGCCGGTTGCGCCGGGTCTGCGGGCGGCGTCGCTGATGCGAAACTGCAGGGCAATGATGATCCAGCTCGCCAGCAGGGAGGAGCCTCCGGCGGACAGAAACGTGGTGGTCGGGCCGGTGAGCGGAGACAGCGCGACGAACTTTGCAGCTTGACCCGCCGCGGCGGCGCCGTCTTTCCGGGCTCAGGTGGCCGCCGTTTTACTTCGGAGCGGCCAGCGCCGGCTGACTGCACGGCCAGCGGCCGGCGCCGGCTGACCGCACGGCCAGCGGCCGGCGCCGGCCTGGGGACGATCAGGAATTCCTACTTCCCTCCCGCGACCCGAACCGGGACAATCCCTCCGACACGGCCGCGCAATGCCTGTCATCGGCCGTCGATACGGACAAAGGACATATTGTTCTCGAGTGCTGGATGTCCGCGCAGCGGACCGGAGTGGGCACCAGAGCCCGACGGAACCCACGGAGCAAAACGATGACCACTGCAACGCCAAAGCCGCTGACACACCGAAACCTGCCAAAGCGCTCGTCGGGCCGAGTCAGAAGGTGGCTGGCGGACGAAACCACTGACCGGCAGCGGCCGGTCATCTTGGCTGTTGTCCTGACCCTGGCGGCGATCGGCCTGGTCGAAGTAGCCTCGGCATCGTCGGTCGAGTCCGTCGCCTCCGGGGTCAACCCGTATGACCTGCCCCTGAAGCAGGGCATGTGGACCCTCACCGGTGTCGTCATCATGCTGGGCCTGGCCGGGTTACCGGTCCGGCTTATCCGGAAGATGGCCTGGCCAATGCTCATCGCCGCCACCATCGCCTTGACTCTGGTCTTCACGCCCCTGGGCATGACGGTGAACGGCAACAGGAACTGGCTGAACGTCGGCGGGTTCACAGCCCAGCCCTCCGAATTCGCCAAACTCGCGCTTATCGTCTGGGCCGCATCGGTCCTGAACCGGAAGCAGAAACTTCTGGTCCAGTGGAAGCACGCGGTCATCCCCGTGCTGCCCGTGGGCGCGGTCATCATGGCCTTCGTCGCCCTGGGCCATGACCTGGGCACGACCATAATCATCATGATCATTCTCGCCGCCACCCTGTTCTACGGCGGTGTTCCGATGAAAGTCATCGGGGTCGCCTCGCTGGCTTCCGCCGTGGCGGCACTGGTCCTGGCAGCAACCAGCGGCAACCGCATGGGCCGGATCTCTTCCTGGCTCGGCGCGGGGTCCACGGAAGATTCCCAAGGACTGGGTTACCAGGCCCTGAACGGCCAATACGCGCTGGCCTCCGGCAGTTGGTTCGGGGCCGGTCTCGGGCAGAGCAGGGAGAAATGGAACTGGATTCCCGAAGCCCACAACGACTTTATCTTCACGATCCTGGGCGAGGAAATGGGCCTTGCCGGCACCCTGCTGGTCCTCGGGCTGTTCGCTATCCTGGCCGTCGCCATCTTCAAAACCATAGCCCGCACCCGGGATGCTTTCTCCCGCGTCCTTGTCTGCAGCGTCATCACCTGGATCATCGGACAGGCCGTGATCAACATCGCCATGGTCAGCGGACTGCTTCCGGTCATCGGCGTCCCGCTGCCGTTCATCTCCTACGGCGGCTCGGCCATGGTCTCCTCATTGGCAGGCATCGGCATGATCCTCGCCGTCACCCGCACCAACCCGAATCCCGAAGACGCCGAAGCGTCCAGGCGCACGGCCGCGAAGCCGGCTAGCCCGCGGCCGGCCCGGGGATTCCGCGTCCCGGACCGGATCCGTCCACGCCTCCTCCCCGTCCTGCGGGGACCAGGTCCGTCGTCACGCAAGCCTTAGCCCCGGCAGTGAGCACGGGACCCTGCGCCAGGGAGAGTCCACGAAGGGCGAAGGCCAGGGTCACGACAGGATTCAGGTGCGCGTCGGAGACCGGGTCGAGGCACACGAAGACGGCGATGAGTTCATCATGCCGGCTCCGGCTGCGGCGACCCTTAGAAGGTAGGTGCCCAGAATCTCCCGGCGCAACCGGCGGGTGGCGTGGCCGGGCTTGTCGACGTCGAGGATCATGTGGCGGTCCTGGACGGAAAGTCCCGGATGGGTCCGTGACCCGGGCGCGTCCAGCGGTTCTTTCCTTCACGTAACCGACTGCGTGGGGTGCCTTCCGACTGGGAAGGCTTGCTTTGTGTGGCCATCGTCGCTTCCTTCGCATCCGCGGGGTTGAGGATGGCCCGCCCCGATCCGGCCATGCTACCCGCGCACGCGACGGGGGCACGGGCGGCCGTGGTAACCGCAATGAGCCCGGGGCCGCCGCCCATGCGGAGTGCCGGAGTCGCCCGTCAGCTGGCCGGGCGATATTCGGCATCAGGTGCGGAGGCGGCCTAGCCGCCCGTGTTGGCGGCCTGGCAGGTCTGGTCGTTGGCCGTCTGGGCAACCACATCGTTGGGCTTTTCAGCGGCCGGCGAGGGCTGGGTGCCGATCGCGAAATCCTGTCCCGCGTAAAGCTGAACGCCCTGGACGCCCGGAGCCGGCTGCACGCGCTCCGGGGGAAGTCCGAACATCGCGGCGACGTCAGCGGCGACGTCGGCGAAGCCGGGGCCGTAGTAGACGAACGTCTCGGGCCGCGGTTGCGCCTGGATCCGGGAAACGTTGGTGAAACCGGCCCCGGTCACGAGAGCGCCGATTTCGCTGCTCCTGCCGGGCACGTTAGTGCCGTTGGCGATGGTGACTGGCTGGAGGGCCTTGTCATAGCCGGGCTTCGCTGCCGTGGTGGACGGGTCCGTGGACGGGGGAGCCGCCGGGGCGGGCCGGCTGAGGTCGGCGCTGCGGCGGAGCATGGCGAATAGGTTGCCTGCCGCGGGTTGGTCGAGGCCGAGCCGGTTGGGATCCGAGGGTGCCGGTACGGTCGGTACGGTGATGAAGTTGACCTTGGCCGGGTCGATGTTCTTGAGCCGGTCGGCGAGGGTCAGCATCGTCGGAACCGAGGCGAGGCCGTCATCGACGGTCAGGTTCTTGGTCACGGTGTCGGCGATGGCCAGGACTTTCTGGGGGTTGCCGAGGGTACCGTCGGCCTTCAGCTTCCGGGTGAGGGAGGCCAGGAAGGATTGCTGGGCCTTGATCCGGCCCAGGTCTCCGCCATCTGCGAAGCCGTGGCGGGTGCGCAGAAAGGCCAGGGCCTGGTCGCCCTGGACCTGGGAGATGCCCTTTGGCAGACGGAGTCCGGATTCGGGGTCGGAGACGGCGGCGTTGACGCAGACGTCGACGCCGCCGACGGTGTTGGAGAGTTCCTTCACGGCATTGAAGTCAGCCATCATGAAGTGGTCCACTTCCAAACCGGTGAGCTTGTTCACTGTGTCCACGGCACAGCCGATGCCGGCGTCAGCCATCGCGCTGTTGATCATGACGTTTTGGCGGGCATCGTGTTGCTGGTTTGTGGTCCGGTCCTTGCATGCGGGAACGTCGACGAGGAGGTCCCGCGGGAAACTGATGACGTTGACGTGGTTGTTGTCGGCGGAGATGTCCAGCAGCATCATCACATCGGACTGACCGTACCCCGAAGACTGGTCCGCGGTGCCGTATTGTCCGTTCTTCCCGCTCCTTGTGTCACTGCCCAGGACGAGGATCTGCAGACGGTCTTTGCTGTCATCGACAGGCCCTTCGGTCCGGAGGCCGCCGGCTCCGAGGGCGGAGGTGGTGATGTTCGACTGGAGGCGCCAGAGCCAGTACCCACCGAAAGCGAGGACTCCCAGCAGCAGCAGTGCGGCGGCGATGCCGGTGATCTTGAGCCAGAGCGGCCGCCGCCGGCCCGGGTGGTTGCGGCTGCTCTCAACCAGGGTGCCATGACCTGGATAGGGGACGGGGGCGCCGGAATCCGGGCCGGGCAAATCGTGACGCAATGTGGCTACCTCTCCGGGGGCATTCGGACCCGCCCATGATACTGACTGTTGCTGGGAACCCCTTTCAGACGCGTCGGTGAAGTTGAGCGACACACCGATTGCGGACGTTCTGCCACCCCGGGATGTCATGATCGGCCGATGAGCATTTCAACTTTCAGCACCCCTGTCCACCGTTCAGGCGTGCGGCTGGCCGCTATGGCCGCCGTCGGGCTGGCCGTCGCCGTGGCCGTCGGGAATCTGGGGTCCTGGGCCTACGCCCCGGCGCTCGGGTGGGCGGCCGCGTCGCTGACCTACCTGATCTGGGTATGGTCAGTGATCGGGCGTCTGGACGCCGCGGGCACCGCCGCCCACGCCCGCGCCCGCGGTGAGGATCCGGGCCGGGTCGTCTCGGACGTGCTGGTGCTGGCGGCGACGGCAGGGAGCTTCGGGGGTGTCGCCTTAATCCTGCTGGAAGCAGGATCCACCCAGGGCGGCCTGAAGGCGGCCATCATCGCCCTGGCACTGGGTAGCGTCACGCTGTCATGGCTGTTGGTGCAGACTCTCTTCACGCTCCGCTACGCCACCGTCTACTACCGGGAAAACGAGGGGGTGGACTTCAACGAAAAGAAGCCGCCGCGTTACGGGGACTTCGCCTACCTTTCGTTCACCATCGGCATGACCTTCCAGGTCTCGGACACCGACCTGACAACCGACGCGATCCGTTACACCGCCCTCCGTCACGCGCTCCTGTCCTACGTCCTTGGCGCCATCGTCCTGGCCACCGTCATCAACCTCGTCTCGGGCCTCGTCCACTGACGCACCCAACCGGTCTCGCCGCGGCAAAGAACTCGGCGGGGGCTGTTCCGGTGTGACCCTGCAAGGCAGCGGACCCCCGGCGCGTAGATTTCACGCCGCGGCGGCTGGCGACAACATCGGCGGTTCGCGGAGGTCAGGGATGACCTCCAACACCGTTTCTTGGCGGCCACCGGACCCGGATAAGCTCGCGGAATGATAACTATGATCCAGGCTGCCGTTCTTGGCCTTCTCCAGGGCCTTACCGAGCTCTTTCCCATTTCCAGCCTCGGCCACAGCGTCATTCTTCCGAAGCTGCTCGGGTGGAACCTGGACCAGAACTCGCCCTCGTTTCTGACCTTCCTCATTGCCACACACCTGGCCACCGCCATCGTGCTGTTCATCTTCTTCCTCAAAGACTGGATCGAAATCTTCAAGGGACTGGTCCGATCCTTCAGGGACCGGAAGGTCAGCCCCTCCGACACCTACGCGAAACTCGGCTGGCTGCTCATCATCGGAACTATTCCCGCGGGCATCCTAGGCCTGGTCCTGGAGAAACCCATCCGTGCACTGTTCGCCTCCCCGTTGATCGCGGCCGCCTTCCTGATCCTCAACGGGCTGGTCCTGTTCGCCGCAGAACGCCTCCGGCGGCGCGAACGGCCGCGCGCCGGAACACATTCCGCCCAGGGACAGGATCCGGCAGGCTCCGCCGCGGACGGTCCTGGTTCGGATGCCCGGATCGCCACGACTCTTTCCTGGAAACAGGCGCTGGGCATTGGTGCGGCGCAGGCCGCGGCCCTCGTGCCCGGTATTTCCAGGTCCGGTTCGTCCATGGTCGGAGGCCTGCTTTCAGGACTGAATAACGAAAACGCCGCCCGCTTCAGTTTCCTGCTCGCCACCCCCATCATCGGGGCTGCCGCCGTGCTCAAACTCCCGGAGCTGCTCAGCCCTGCAATGGCCGACGAGCGTCCCGCCTACCTTGTCGGTGCCCTCTGCTCCGCAGTCGCCGCATGGTTCGCCACAAAATTCCTGCTCAGGTTCTTCGAATCCAGGACACTGACACCGTTCGCCATCTACTGTGTGGCCGGCGGCGCCATTTACTTCGTGGCCATGCTCATTATCGGTTAGGGCTAACGCGAGGACAGCTATCCGTCCCTGAGGGAACTGGTCGGAGGGCGGCCCGAGTTCCCGGCGTAGCCCGGGCTTTCTTCGGCCGGCCTTCCCAGCAAACCTTAAGGTTCAGCCCCTCATAATGGTCCGAAGCTCCGGTCAACCGCTATTTGGCCGGAGCTTCGCCAAATAAGTGGAGTATCGCGAGGCGCCGCATGAATCCCGACAACCGCGTATCACACGTGTAGATCGTTTCTGCTTCCCGGTTCGAGGGCGTAGCTGTGATGTATGTGGAACTTCCTTAGAGGCGAGTACGGTCAGGACGCCGGGGACAGCTTGGGAGTAGTCTCGTTGGTGACCGAGTAAACGCCCGGGTGATCCGGCCGAGGCAACGGGGATGTCATGGCGGACAGCAGAACTAAACGCGTTGTGGTGGTGCCCCAGAACGACCACACCACTGACAACTACTTTCGGGACGTGGCGCCCTACTGGCCAACGTTGTATCGGACTGGCCGATCCAGGGCAAACCGCCAACGTCGGCTCAGCCCCACAAGCGGCACGCTCACTACAGGTGGGCTCGTTACCCTTCCGTCCCGGCCCCCAACCCAGCCCGCTGCAGGAACCTCCCGCGGCTGCATCTGTCCCGGTGGCGCCGGTGATGCTGTGCGGCGGCGGGACACTCCTGCCGTCGAACGGTGTTCCCCTGACAAAAACGAAGCCCTGAACGATGATGGTCCAACGAACGGAGCACTTTCATGTCTGATCAGAACGCCACACCGAACAACGCCGGGGACAGTGTCCCGCTTGCCGGCTCGGAACGCCCGGCGGCTGCAAGGATCCAGGCCACGCATGGTCCCGTCGATCCTTCCCGCAGAATCGAGGTGACCGTGATCCTGCGCCGTCAGGAACCGCTGACGCAGATGCCCGCCGAACCGATGTCCCGGGACGAACTCGCGGCCCGCCACGGAGCCTCCTCCGGGGACCTGCGTCTTGCGACCGATACGTTTACGCGGCTCGGGGCGGACATCCTCGAAGCGGACCCGGCTTCCCGCCGGTTGCGGCTGGCGGGGACTGTGGAAGAGCTCAGCCGGATCTTCGGCACCAGCCTGGAGGAAGTAACCAGCAGCGGGCCCCACGGGCACGACATCACCCACCGGCACCGGACCGGGGGCCTGCAGATACCGGCTGAGCTTGACGGAATCGTCACGGCCGTCCTTGGCCTTGACGACCGACCCCAGGCGCGGGCGCAGTTCCATGCGATCCCGCTGGCCGCAGCCGGCACCAGCTACACCCCGCCGGAACTGGCCAGAATCTACAATTTCCCACCCGGCGCGGACGGCACCGGTCAGAGCGTGGCGATCTTAGAACTCGGCGGCGGCGTCGGTCAGGGGGACCTGGACGCCTATTTCCAAGGCCTGGGGATTGCCGGCCCAAAGGTGACCGCAGTGGGCGTCGACGGCGCGGCGAACCAGCCCGGGCAGGACCCCACGGGGGCAGACGGGGAAGTGCTGCTCGACATCGAAGTAGTCGGCGCTCTGGCACCGAAGGCGGACATAGTCGTCTACTTCGCGCCGAACACTGACGCAGGGTTCCTCGACGCGATCATCAACGCCTCCCATGCCGCACCGTCGCCGGCCTCGATCAGTATCAGCTGGGGCCAGAACGAGGACGCGTGGACCGCCCAGGCACGGACCGCGTTTGATCAGGCGCTCGCCGATGCCGCGGCGATGGGCGTGACAGTCACGGCTGCGGCAGGGGATAACGGCAGCGCCGACGCGGCCACGGACGGCAAAGACCATGCGGACTTTCCGGCCTCCAGCCCGCACGTACTGGCCTGCGGCGGCACCCGCCTCGACGCGGACCCGGCCACCGGAACGATCAGATCGGAAACCGTCTGGAATGACGGACCGAACTCAGCCACGGGTGGCGGCTACAGCGACACGTTCCCCGTCCCGGCCTGGCAGAGCGGTCTGACCGCCCACGTCCGCCACCACAGGCCGGTACCAAAGCCCACCCCCGGGGTCCATGGCCGCGGCGTCCCGGACGTCAGCGCCGTCGCCGACCCTCAGACCGGCTACAGGGTCAGGGTTGATGGCAAGGACATGGTCATCGGCGGCACGAGCGCCGTCGCCCCCCTCTGGGCGGCACTGATCGCCTTGTTCGCCCAGTCAACAGGCCGGCGGTTCGGCCAAATCCAGCCTCTGCTCTACAGCCGGACGGCCGGGTTCCACGACGTCACCACGGGAAACAACGGCACGTACCGGGCCGCGACCGGCTGGGATCCCTGCACCGGGCTCGGCAGTCCCGACGGGACAGCCCTGCTCGCGGCGATCAAATCCGGCGGCTAAGCCTGCAGCGGGGCATCGGCAAGCGGCGATCTCCACGCTCAAGAAACGCCGACCGCGCTTTCCTCCCCGGGGACGAGCTCATGGCGGGGAAGACCCCGTGCACGCCGGAGATCCCGGTCAGCTCGGACCCGCCGAGGTCGCCTGAGGCCCGGCACCGCAGAACCTGAAACAAGCAGAAACCAGGACTAACAGCCGGGCACAGGCAAGAGCCGGTCTGCAGCCGGTCCTGATGGGCAAGGTCCCCAGCATCCACGGCGCGGCCGTCCTGCTGGCCCTCGTGGCCGGAAACATGCTCGCCGGCGTCATTGGTGCCCTCCTCGCGGTCCCGGTCACCGCCCTAGGCTCGACGATCATCAAAACCGGGTCCGGCCGCGATACGGCGGAATCGACCGCAGAGGAGCCCGCCGCCGTCTGGCCTGCCGGGTTGTCTTCGGCAGACGCATGAAAGCTCCCAAAGCACCTCAGCTGCCCAACCAAGGCTTCGTTCTCGCTGTTTGCTTGGCGCTCCTCAGCCCTGTGGGGCCCAGTCCAGGCGAACAACTACCGGCTGTAAGTCCCCAGTTGCTTCTTCCCAAGATTTACTCCAGTTGCCGGGGCTTATTGTGTGAACATCATCGCTGTTGGGGCAACCCCGTTGGCACCGTCGTTCGACAGCACGGAGGCATTGCAGAACCAGGGCTCTCCATGGTGTCGAACAACAGAACGGGCGCGAAACGCGGAGTTGTCAGTTAACACCGACGTTGGAGGGCCGATCGATGAACCGGTTTTTTGGGCTTTGCCTCGCGGGCATCCTTGCTCTGACTTATCGCGGTCTCGCCGTGTCAACGTCCGGCACAGCGTCGGCTGCGGTTTTTACCTGCGCCAGCGTCTCTGCGGTGCCGGTGGATCCGTATCCCGGGGCGGTCGCCGTTGCGACGAACTTCGAGTCGGGAACCCTGACGGGATTCAACGTCTTCACGTCGGGGACAGGTACCGCAAACGTCTCATTGGCGTCGTCCCACTCACCGGCGTGCGGGGCCTTCCTGCACACCACCACCGACGCCGCCTCTGTCGCCAAAATGTCTGTTGGCCTGGCAGCGGGGACGGCCGAGGTCTACGCGGATGGCTGGTTCAATATTGCGGCCGAGGGCATCGCAGGGAGCGACGTTCCGTTCTTCCGCTTCTTTTCCGCCGGCTCCCGGATCGTCGATGTCCTCCGGAAAAACATCACCGGTGATGTCATGCTCCGCGCATTGTCACCCGAGGGGTACGCCTATGCCCCGTTGGCGCCCAACGTACGCCTCGGCACCTGGCATCATCTGGTGATGCACGTTGTCCCCGAGGGCCAGGCGACGGGAGTACAAATCTGGTGGGACGGGAAGTCCGCCTATGCGAACCACACCGTCAACGTCAGCGCGACCACGGTCGACATGGTCCAGCTCGGGTCCGAACACGACCGGCAGCGGGCGGACATCTACATCGATGACGTGATCATCAACAGCCGAACAGGGGCTCCGGCGCCGATACCAGGGTCCCTTCCGGCGCCCCTGAATTTTTCGGGGTGGCTGAACGACGTCTCCGGTGACAGCAACGAGGCTTTGACTGCCTGGGACGCCAGCGAGCCCGCCCTGGATGGTGGACTGGCTGGCGCCCCGCGCAAGGCAGGCAGTCAATGCCAGATCATGCGTTCCTGATTATCGGGCAAACGCCGTCGAGGCATTTTGTGTCTCCACACGGGGTATATCCAACCCTGAAATCGCGAATCCGATGGCCCTCGAATAGCTCAAGCACCCCCGGTTCTCCGCCGGCACTCACAGGTCCAGGACAGTTTTCGGACAGCACGATGCCAACAAGCCCGCCACTAGGCCGGCGGAGGGCACCGAACGTGACCACGCCGCCATGGACGCAGCGATAGCCAAGTCGCTGGGTACGACCCTGGGAATCGAGGAGGCGAAGGTCGCCACAGCCTTGACCGACATTCGTGCCGCAGAGCACGCGAAACGCGCGGCGGCGATGAAGACCAGGCTGGACAAGTCCGTGACGGTTGGCACGCTGACGCAGGCTGAAGCCGATGCCGTTACCGAGGCCTGGGAAAGAGGCGTGATCGGTGGTCGCTGGCATCGGCCACAGCATGGTCAGTACTGCGACATGACGCAACTTACTCCTCGGGGCGTCGTCCCCGGGGAGGGTCTTGCTTAGCCGACGTGACGGCGGGGACGTGGCCGCCAATCTCTGTGCGGGGGCGGTCCGCGTCAGGCTCTAAGGCCGTGAGCGACGCCCCTTCCGTCGGGGCGGTGGGTGGGTCAGTGCTGGGGGAGCGCTCTGGTTCCCTCGATCTGCACTGCTTGCAGTTTGTTCGGGTCGAGGCCGAGGGTTTTGAGGATTGTCGGGGCGATCTGCGTGGTTTCGACAGTGCTGGTCACGGTGCGGGCATTATCGTCCTTGCCGCCGGAGACGACGAGGGGCACGTCCCGGTCGTCAGCGGAGGCTCCGCCGTGTTCGGCGATTTTTGATTTACCGCCGGTGTAGACGACGCCGGTCCCTGCGATGCCCAGAATGTCGGGGTAGCGTGCGTCGCTGGTTTTCGTGCCGAAGTATCCGGCGACCTCGCTGCCTGCGTAGACCGTGCTGAGTCCCGAGGTTGCGACCGTCCGGGGGGCACTGTTGATGTCGCTGCCGGCGGCCGGGTGGGATGTGAGGTATTCCTTGGCGAACTGCGCTGCGGCCGGGGAGTGGTCGGAGAGCCAGAGTTGCATGATGTCGTCGTCGGTGGAGAATGCCACCAGGTCCGCCGACGCCGGGTGGGCGGCCTTCCAGGCCGCATTGAGGCCGTCGATGATCGTACTGTCCGGAACCCTGGTGAGCTGGTTCGGGTCCATCGGTGACTGTCCGTGTTTCGCCGAGAGGATGATGGTCGTGTCCTCGGCGTGCCCGGAGGCCGACAAGGCCGACTCCAGCTTACCGACGGAGGAATCCACGTAATCCAGGGCCTTGCTCAGCAGGGGCCCGGGCACGCCGCCGCCGCTAAGGTAGCCGCCCGGGAGTCCGTCTGATGTCGGCAGCTTCTGGGCGGTGGAGACGGACTGGAAGTTCATGCCGAAGACTGCCGGCACGGCCGCGGCCTGTGTCCCGGAGTGGTCCTTCCCGCCGATTTCGTTCAGTACCGCCTGGACCTTGTAGCCGTCATACTGCTGGGTTGCGGCGTTATCCTGCGACCAGTCGCCGGTGAACGGTGCGGGTGCCTGACTGTTGATCTCGGGCGTGAAGAGATCATCCACTCCCTTGCCGGAGGGGCCGTTGAGGATTTCATACGCGGGGTGCTTGTCCGACCACGCGGTAGTCAGGCCCGCGCTTTTGGCAACTTCGAAGACCGTGTTGACCTTCAGGTACTGATGCGGGTAGAGGGGCTTGCACGTGGCGGGGTCCACGGGCAGGGCTGCCGGATTGAGCTGTGATACCGGCTGGCCGGTCATGTTCATGATGGTGGAGGGCAACCCGGTCAGGCCCTGTCCGGCGTCAAGCGCGTTCGGATTCCTGTCCGCGGCCTCGGTCAGGGCCACTTCGGTTCCGGGGACAGTGTTCTTGCAGTCGGTGGTGCCGGCGGGCAGGAGTGCCCGGTTGAACGTGTCGTCGTAGTAGATCCCGGTCGTTCCTGGATTGCCGCCGGTGAATTGTCCGACCATGCCGGGGAAGGAATCGGAGGGCACGGGAGTTTGTGCGTGGGTGTAACTTGTGCCGTGGTTCACCAGTGCGGCCAGCGCCGATTGCGGATGCGCCGCGACGTACCGGTCGAGGTCCTTCTGATGCAGGCCGTCCACCGAGAGCAGGAGGACGTGCTTGGCCACCTTGCCGTCCTGGCCCTCCTGGCCCTCCCGCTGGCTGGAAGCGTTGTCCCGGGGATCCTGGTTCGCGTGATGGCCGGCGTCGGCCATGGAGGGCGCGACGGCGGTGCCGCCCAGCAGGGCGGCACCGAGGAGCGCGGCAGCGGCCACGCCTGTGGTTCTTGCTGAAGTCATGGGATTAAGACCTTTCGGCGCAGCAGCGCCAGAGTGCGGATTTGTCCCCCTGAGTCTTATCCGTTCGGAAGCACGCACCGGCGTTTTCGGGGCATCCATGGAGAAGGTTCCCGAACCGTTAACCGGTTGGTCGCCGAACTCACGGTAACTTGCCAGCTTTCGGACTCGCGCAGCTCACCGGCCGCGATCGCCATGCGCGTCCGGCAGGCGACCCGGCTCCTCAAAAAGATGCGCTGTGTAGCGGCTAGGGTCCGGATGCGTTGTGGTATTCAGGTATCGGCAGGGACTATGGGGGTCAACGCGGGATGAGAGATTCACGGCAGCAGGACAGTTCACGAAGCGGCGCCGTGGCTGGCGTCCTGGAGGTCGTGGTGCCGATCCGGGGAGATGCTGCCGCATGTTTGGCCGGCGTCAAGGTACCGGAGATCACGGCCGGGTTCTGGGAGGCGAAGGTGCTCACGACGGGGATGGGCGAGAGCACGTCGGACGTTATGGTCCATCACATCGATCCGGCTGTTTGGCTGGGCCGGGGCGGGACCGGCCTGGCCGTTTCGCTTGAGGCTGTTTTGGAGAAACTCTGGGCCGGTATCGACGCCGGCAAAGCCCATCATCACTGCGTCGTGATCGACGCCGACGGAACACGGCTGCTCTCGCAGAAGTTCCCCGACGACGAACCCGCGCTGCTCGAACTCATCGCCAACGTCCTGAAACTCGGAGACGGCGACGAGGTCATCTGGGCAACGGACCAGAATCACGGCGGTCCGGCACTGCTGATCGCCATCCTTGTCGCCCACGGCCAGAGGATCCTCTACATCCGGGGCAGGATCGTCCACCACGCCTCCAAGCTCTACCGCGGCGAAGGCAAAACAGATGCGAAAGACGCCGCCGTGATCGCCGACCAGGCAAGGATGCGAAAGGACCTCCAACCGCTGCGGGCAGGGGATGAGATCAGCACTGGGCTGCGGCTCCTGACCGCCCGTCGTGCCGACAAATCCGCGGACAGGGTACGGGCGATCAACCGGCTGCAGGCCCAGCTGCTCGAATACTTCCCCGCTGGAGCGGGCCTTTGACTACAGCCGCTCCAAAGCCGCACTCATGCTGCGGAGTCAGTATCGGACCCCGGACGGGATCCGCCGCACCGGCCAGAAACGGCTGCACGCCTGGTTGAAGAAACAGGGTGCCCGCTCCTCCGCTTCCGTCGCCGCAGCAGCAGTCGAGGCCGCGAAATCCCAGTACACCTCGGTTCCGGCCCAGCACCTCGGAGAGCTGATCGTCGCCGCAATCGCACGGGAAATCCTGACCCTGAACGAGGAACTTGCAGAGCTCGATTTGCTGATCAGCGAGAAGGTCACCGAACACCGGCACACGCCGGCCCTGCTCAGCATGCGCGGCTTCGGGCCCGTCCTGGCCGCGGAATTCCTTGGCGCCACCGGCGGTGACCTCACGGTCTTCCAGTCCGCTGACCGGTTGGCCGGTGTGGTCGGACTGGCACCGGCCCCCAGGGACTCCGGACGGATCAGCGGAAATCACCACCGACCACGACGGTACGACCGGCGGCTCCTGCGCGTTTTCTACCTCTCCGGGCTCTCCGCACTGAAATCCTGTCCTACCTCTCGCCGCTATTACGATCGCAAACGCGCCGAAGGGAAGACCCACGTCCAGGCGATGCTCTCCCTCGCCCGGCGCCGGTTCAACGTCCTGTGGGCCATGCTCCGCGACGGCACCACCTTCACACCGGCGCAGCAGCAGGCGGCCCCATTGGCCGCCTGACGAGAAAGCGGGGAGGCCAAAGGGGCCGGAAGATTTCGCTGCTTAGCGGTTGGATTCCGGGCTGCGGAGCCGGCGCTTGATGAGGAATCCCGCCACGACCAACGCAATCACCAGGACGGCGGCTATCGCTCCCGCGGTGATCAGTTCGGTCTGGAGGCCCGCGCCGGTGCCTGCCGCGGCCGGCGCCGTTGACGGGGTCCCCGCGGCGGTGGGGCTTGCGGCGTCGACGGTGAACGTGAAGGTTCCTTCGATGGGGTGACCGTCGGAGGAAACGACCCGCCAGATGACCGTGTATTTGCCGTCCGGGGCGTCGGTTTTGACCGCCTGGGAGACATGGTTGTCGACGATGGCCACGGGCCCGTCGGCCTGGTCGGTGCCGGTGGAATCTTGAACGCGCACGACGGAGCCGATGGCAATCGGGGTGTGGTCGAAGGTCAGGCCGATCTTCGCGGGAACGGTGCGGACCGCGGAGCCGTTGGCCGGCTCTGTGGCCTCGAGGACATCGTGGGCCTGCGCGGCCGCGGCCGGGACCATCAGGAGCGCTGCGGTTGCCAGGATCAGGAGGCATCGGGCGAGCCGGCCTCCAGGACCGTGACGGAGTGTCGTCTTCATGGGCGGGTCCTTTCAGAGGGGGGAACCGCGGGGCTGTGGCGGGACGGAGGAGGTCCCGCCACAGCCCCGCGGGCGTTGTTACGTACCTGCGCTACTTGGCCGCTGTGCGGGTGCGCCGGCCGGCCAGGACCAGGCCCAGCGCGGCTGCGCCGAGGACGAATCCGGCAGCGCCCAGGACAACACCCCACACCGACGCGCCATCGCTG
Organism: Arthrobacter sp. 05T442; assembly: GCF_056395945.1. Lineage (NCBI taxonomy): Bacteria > Bacillati > Actinomycetota > Actinomycetes > Micrococcales > Micrococcaceae > Arthrobacter > Arthrobacter sp. 05T442. The sequence goes on from NZ_JBFTKM010000019.1 coordinate 69,809, forward strand.
GAAGTCTCCGACGTCTGGGTCGCGGCCGCCGGGGACGCTGCGGCTGATGCTGTAGCGGGGGCGGTGCCGTCTTCAGCGGTGGTGGTGAAGGACGGGGCCGGGTGCATGGGCTCGGGCTGGCCCTCGGCGCTTTGCTCGTCCCAGTTCACGACGGTCCCGTCGGTGTAGGTCTGGGCCGCCTTCAGGATCACGGTCGTCCCCGCTGCCGGGAGTTTGCCCACGGAGAGTGAGAACGCCTGGTATTCGTTCTGCCCGAGCTGGTGCGTTGCGTCGGCGGTCCAGACCACGGAGCTCGGGGCCTTGGTGACCGTCGTCCCGGACACGGTGACCGGCTTGGGCAGGTCGCTGGTGATGACCTGGGCGCTCCAGCCCTCGACCGGTTTGACCGAGACCGAGGTGAACGGGGTGTCGGCGGGGAGCTTGACCTCGAGTTTGCTGGTCTTCGCGGTCGGGGATTCGTTCGGGACGTTGAACGTCAGGTGCGAGTAGCCGTTGGCTCCGGTGTCGTCCGGGTTAACCGTGACGTGGGCGGAGGCCGCGGTGGCGCCCAGGACGATCATCCCGGCCGACGCGGTGACGGCGGTAATGGTTTTGAGGGTACGACGGATTGAGGTTTTCATGATTAGCCTTCCAAAAATGGGTGCGCCAAAGCGCCGCTTGGGCGGCGGCGCAAGAGAGAGGAGAACACGGCTGAACTGCAGCGGAGCCCCTGCTTGTGGGCAGGGCCGGCGGGGTCAGCAGCGTAGGGTCAGGTGCCGCTCAGAGAACGGGCTGATTGGGCGGAGGCCCGCGCAGCGCGGGCAGCCTGAGGCTTCTCCACCGGGAAGGAACGGCGATGCGGTGCGGGGCTGGAAGGTGCGGCCAGTCAGGAATGACCACCGCCGTCAGGATCCGGACCAGGGGTCTCAGCCACGCGGTCAGTGCCCACACGGCGGCCTCACCGCGGGCCAGGACCAGGGCGGTGGTCAGCGTCGCTGCAGCGTGCAGGATCAGCATCAGCGCACCGGGCGCTGCTGCGTGCTCCGGCATCAAGGCCGCGGCCGAAGGGGGCACCGGTCCGGTGCCGTGCAGGTGCCCGGCGGGAACGGGAGTGAACCCTGTCGCCACCGACAGGGCATCGAAGGCCTCGTGCAGGACCAGCTCGCCGGCGCCCAGGAGGCCGGCCATCACCGGTGCGGTGATCCTGATTTTGGCCAGGATCGTCACCGGTGCGAGTACCAGGGCGACGAGCCCGGCGAAGATAGCCGGCTCCGGAAGGGAACCGCCAGCCAGCACATGGGCACCCACCGCCAGGGCAAACATAGCGGCGGTAAAGGCGACGGCTCGAGGGAAGCGCAACGGAGCTCTCATACCAATCCCCGCCCTTCCATTCGATGTTGCCGGTCTCCACTCTAGAGAAAGCCGGGCCAGACCCGGTAATTGACGCGGGACGTTCTAGGACCAGGTGTGATCGCCTCCGGGTCAGCCCTGCAGGGCTTTTTCGATGTGGTCGACGTTGGCGCTCATCCATTGCAGATAGGTCTGGCCTTCCGGGAGGGTTTCCGTGAACCCGATCACGGAGACGCCTGCGTTCGTGGCGGCGTCTTTGAGGGCCGTGGTCTGGGGACCTTCGGTCTGGTTGTTGTAGGCCAGGAATTTCACGGATTTGCCGGAGATCAGGTCAAGGGTGTCCTTCATGACAGAGACGGGGACGTCGTGACCGGCTTCGACGGCACGGCTGTATTCTGCGGGGGTTTTGTTGACGAGACCGGCGGCCTGGAGCAAGTAGAGGGGGACTGGCTCGGTGATGGCAACGCTGTCGCCGGTGTGGTGTGCTTTCAGGGCGGTGACGCGGTCTTTGAGCTTGGCGAGGCCGACTTTGAACCGTTCGGTGTTGGCGGTGTAGGTCGCGGTGTCGGCCGGGTCGATGCCGGCCAGGTCCTTGCAGACGGTCTCCGCGACCGCTGTCATGGTGTCGAAGTTGTACCAGAGGTGTTCGTTGAAATCCGGGGCCGTAGTGGGCTGCGGGGACAACCCGGAGAGCCTGGTGACGTCGATGAGCTGACGGTCACCGGAGGTGTCCGTGGCGAGAGTGCTGAAGAAATCGTCGTAGCCGCCGCCATTTTCGATCAGCAGCCGCGCCTTGGACACAGCCAGCTTGTCCTGCGTTGTGGCCTGGTAGGAATGCGGGTCCTGGCCGGTGGTGTGGATGATCGGGGTGACGTGTACCTTGTCTCCGCCGATCGCGTGGGCGATGTCCCCGTAGACGTCGGTGGACGTTACTACCTCCACGGTTGCGCCCGCAGCGGGTGCGGACCCTGTTCCTGCCGTGCCGCAACCGACCAGCACCAACACGGTTCCTGCCGCTACGGCAAGTACCGCCGCATGCCGTCCGTGGTGAAAAGCTCCTTCATGCATGGCAAAATCCCTATCGACGACTAATGAGAATCAATTGCAGTAACCGTACAGGCAATCACTCACTGCTGGACACTGTGACGGCAGCCTCCCATGGCTGCGGCGCGGGCACTATCCAAACGACAGGGCGGTGCATGCTGCGGTGCGGTCCTCAATCGGGGCCCGCGCCGCATGCCGGGGATCGGTTAGCGGCTCTTCCGAGCAGGGTGGGGGCGTTCCACGCCCTCCCCGGCCCTGGCTTCAAGGGACCGGGATGGATGGCCCGGGGGTGGCGATCGGTTAATGAAACCCGGCGCCGGGGCCGTCCGCGAACGTATTGGTCTGGGAGGTGCGGTAGCTGATGGGGTGGGGGGCGTACGCGGGGCGGGGAGATTGCTCCGGCGTCTGCGCCGGAGCGGGCGTCGGGACTTCCTCAGGCTGCGGGGCCGGCGGGTTCGGCGGGACTGTTGGGCACGGGTAGTTATAGTCGAGGCCTCCGGCGGTGAATTGGGTCAGCGT